>CBDUKH010000008.1:0-56240 GCA_965367755.1 uncultured Rhodothermales bacterium | reverse complement strand
TTTCCGCAAGTGCGTCCTGCATGTAATTTGCCGTGTAGCGATGGGCGTTGAACATGGCCTCGCGGTTCCTGATCAAGACAGCACCCGTTCCGTATGGCAAAAAAAGTGTCTTATGTGGATCAACCACAATAGAGTCCGCCCTTTCCATGCCCTTGAACAAAGGCTTCAGTTCATCAACCAGATTGAATAGTCCTCCATAGGCTCCATCCACATGAAACCAGGCACCCGCGCCTTCGGATACGTCCGCAATAGCATCCAGTGGGTCCACAGCTCCGGTATCGGTTGTTCCTGCAGACCCGACGACCAACCACGGTAAATATCCGGCATTTCGATCCTGATCAATCTGTTGCTGCAGCACCTTGACATCCATCCGGTACCGATCGTCCACAGGTATTGATACCAGCTTTGCATCGCCGAGCCCCGCAATCCGCAGTGCCTTGCCAATGCAATGGTGTGCCTGATCGGTCATATAAACGCAGGCATTACCAAAATCCTTTGACGACAATCCTTTCGCGTCGCGGGCCGTTACGATTGCGGTCAGGTTGGCAATACTCCCACCAGATGCCAGATTCCCTGTCGCCGTCGACGGATAGCCAACAGCCGCCGCCAGCCAATCGATCATCATGTTTTCCATCTCTACCGCACCCGGGTTTGCGAAGAAGACACCTGCATATCGATTAGTCACATCGGCCAGGTAATCTCCAAGGGCAGATGGATATATGCCTCCCCCGGGGATATATCCAAGATGGCCCCCTGAGGCGGGATTTATCCCGCGGTTGTCAAGCGCAACGTCCATCTCCTTAAGCAACTCGTCAACCGGATGGGGATGAATCTGCAAGTCTGAAAAGACGAAAGGAGACTTGATGTCGGAGTCAGCGATATACGCGCGGCGATCTTCTATCGTATCAAGAAAGCGCTCTCCATAGTCTACGATTCTTTGTCTCAGGTGCGCTCGCTTTTCGGGTGAAGGTTCGAGCAGTCGAGCAGTTTTTTCTATCCCCTCAATGTGCCGTCGAAGCGACTGGCCCTCCATATTCATATTCTTAATATCTAAGTTTAGATGGCAGCTCGTTCCAGATATCAAACACGTGCGATGCTTTCGAGTGTTCGACATGAATCATCGGAATCTTTCTGTCGTCAGTCGGCCGGCCGATTTCTTCGTAGATAAACTCGTCATCAAAACCGCCGGCGGCCGCATCTTTCCGGGTTGCCGCGAAATAGATATTTTCCGGTCGTGCCCAGTAGACAGCACCGAGGCACATCGGGCACGGTTCACAGGACGTGTACAGATCACACCCGGTTAACTGATAGTCACCAAGTACTTCACAGGCTTTGCGTATGGCCACGATCTCTGCATGCGCCGTCGGGTCATTTGTCGTTGTTACAACGTTTGTACCCGTAGCGACAACCTTTCCATCGCGAACCACGGCTGCGGCAAATGGACCACCGTTCCCTGAACGGGCATTTTCGATCGCAAGCTCGACGACCTTGTCCATTAAATTGGCAACCGATGCTTTATTGTCATCCATGGATCTATTCGCAGTGAGAAATTGATACCGAACTAATATCTTGAACGGTCAGTGACAAAACGTAGTAGACAGGGAATGTACTAATGAAACCACTTGCGGATCGAACAGATTTTCTTGAACAAAGCGGAATACGAGCCATCAGCAAGCTGGTAAATGAGGTTGCGGGGATCAATCTGGGTCAAGGAATCTGCGACATGCCCGTCCCGGACCCAATAAAAACTGCTGCTCATGCTGCTATCGACGCAGATGAATCGATCTATTCTCATTACTCGGGAATCGCATCGCTACGGTCGAAGATTGCTGACAAGGTCCGCGACTTCAACAAAATCCCGATAGACTCGGATGCCAACATCGTTGTTAGTGTCGGATCCACTGGCGCGTTCGTCGCAACTGTCATGGCTATTCTCAACCCGGGCGACGAAGTACTGATGTTCGAACCGTACTACGGATACCACCGACACATCGTCGAGCTTGTTGGCGGGAGGTCCACTTTTGTACCAATCGACCTGACCGACTTCTCGGTCGACTTCCGGGAGGTGCGGCAGACGATAACTGATAGAACCCGGGCTATCCTCATCACGACGCCTGCCAATCCCAGCGGAAAAGTTTGGTCGGAAGCTGAGTGTTTGGAAATTCTCGCCATCGCTCACGAATTCGACTTGATACTTATCACCGATGAGATCTACGAATATATGGTCTACGACGGGGCGCGCCATCTGTCAATAGCCTCCTTGCGCACGGCATTCGATCGCGTCATAACTCTGTCGGGGTTCTCGAAGACCTACAATATGACCGGTTGGCGGCTTGGATACGCCGTGGCACCTTTGGAGATTGCCGAAAAGATGGGCTTGATCAATGACCTTCTGTACATCTGCGCACCGACACCACTTCAACATGGAGTTGCCGCAGCGTTCGATATGCCCGACACATACTATTCTGAAATGTGTGCCAAGTATTTACAGAAACGGGAGTTGCTGGCAACTGCGTTGACCGATATTGGCTTTGACGTAATCCTGCCGCAAGGGTCTTACTACATCCTGGCAGACTACAGTGCCTTGCGAAGCCACCTGCCCGGATTTGAAGATGATCTGGCCGCCTGTAAAAGTCTTATAGCCATGTGTGGCATTGGAACCGTTCCAGGTCGATCATTCTTTGACGATCCGGAGGACGGCAAGAATTTGCTACGGTTCTGCTACGCGAAGGAATGGGATGTCCTCGAGGATGCCTGCAATCGTCTGCGCAGCGCGTTTACACAGCTCGTTCAGTAACACCTGTTTCGGCCAAAGCAGAAATCACGGCATCGTGAAGTTTGCCGTTCGTTGCTATCACGCCCTTGTTGTTTTTCAGACCGTCACCGTGTCGGAAATCGAGATCGTTCCCAAAAATATCGGTGACCTTACCGCCCGCCTCTTCAATGACCAGGAGGCCTGCAGCATGATCCCAAATTTTCTCTACATACCCGGGGCGGGTAGGTAGTCGCATGTAAATTTCGGCTTCTCCCCGAGCAACGATGGCATACTTTGCCTGACTGTCGAGGCGCACGGAGTCGCCAGTTATTCCAAGGGTTGCTGCAACATCGGCAGCATCACCGTGCGAACTGTGACCAGACTCTACAGACTCGCAAAATCGTGCACGCGAAGCGTCGGCTACCTGGCTAACGCTGACCTTCCACTCCTCATTTCCTTCGAGGTCCATCGCAATGCAACCACCGCCTTTAACAGCGCAGAATACTACTCCCGTACTGTCGCTTCCTGCCTTCGTCGGAAGGTTGGGACAACAAAGAGCGGCGACCGTGACTTTGCCGTCAATGATCAGACCCAGCGCGATGGCGTATTGCTCTTTACGAAGAAACCCTTTGGTCCCATCAATAGGATCCAGTGTCCAGAATCTCTTTGAGTATTCAGACGAACCTCCAAGATCTATCCAGTGCAGGATCTGCTCAGCCGTTGCGCCTGGAATTTCTTCAGAAACGTGGCCGACAACTTTTTCAAGCAGTTGGGTATTTTGGTCGGTACGAAGGGCATTGGAATCTTCCTCGCCAATAACGGGGTCGTCCGGAAACGTTTCGTTGATGACGTGACAGACAAGTGCCTGACTACCAAAATCTGCAACAGTAACCGGGCTTCGATCCTTTTTTTGCATCATCTCCGGAGAGACAGTTGCCTGCACCTTCTGGCATAACTTTGCTGCTTCTAAAACGGCTGCCAGAGCAACGGTCACTTCTTCTTGATACCGGTCAAACTGCATCTACGCTTCCTTGTCTATATGATTTGGATAATTTGGAAAATCGGTCAGAAAATGAATGCCATCTTCTTCGGTCGTAAAGCAATAGTGCTTTATTCCATTCGTGACACCGACGAATGGTGCTTTCAAAATACTGTTGTACCGACCAATCTGGTCAAACACTTTTTGTGATACCTGAACACTTGGCGCCTTGCATTCGATTATTAACCAGGGCCTGGCGTTTCTATCATGAACTACTATATCGGCCCGCCGCATCATTCCCTGAAAAATAAAGCCCTTCTCGACGGCAATGAGCCCGAGTGGTACATCTTTTACTGAAACAAGGAAGTTA
Source organism: uncultured Rhodothermales bacterium (assembly GCA_965367755.1). GTDB lineage: Bacteria > Bacteroidota > Rhodothermia > Rhodothermales > JABDKH01 > JABDKO01. Next base: position 52,136 of record CBDUKH010000008.1, on the reverse strand, counting down.
ATAAAATGCTGACGAACCCATTCTTCCGCAGTGAATGCTACAAACACTTGACGAACGGGATCATAAATGCATTTTTCTCCTTCGCGCTCAGTAAATCTCGCATCAAACGCGGGCAAATTTAGCGATTCCATGTCGGATATAGCGAAGGCGAGGTTGTTACTTAATATGAAAAAAAGACGAGCAGGCTTCAATGATTACGTCGTATTAACGACTTACGTCGAAGATAATTTATTGCCTGCTGGTAGTCAGTCGAACTCACCCCGGTTTACTCCGGCAATGTGGTACAGGACAGACATCCTTACGGCAACGCCGTTCGTAACCTGATTGAGAATGACTGCACGGTCATGATCAACAACTTCGCTTGCCAGCTCGACACCCCGATTCACGGGCCCGGGGTGCATAATCAGAATGTCCGGATGCTGGGCGAGGTGCTTTAGTTGAATACCGAACGTGTCGTGATACTCTCTCAGGCTGGGGAAGAGACCCTTACCCTGTCGCTCCAGCTGAATGCGTAGTGCCATAGCAGCATCACAACCGTCGAGGGCTTCATCCAGACGGTTCGTGACGCGAACACCCATGTCTTCAATTCCCACGGGCATCATTGTCCGCGGTCCGCAGAGAGTGACGGACGCGCCCATGGCACGGAGTCCATGGATGTTCGAGCGAGCAACGCGGCTGTGCGCGATGTCACCGATGATGGAGATTCGTTTGCCGTCGAGATTCCCCAGCTTGTCTGTTAGCGTGAGCATGTCGAGCAGGGCCTGGGTAGGATGCTCGTGCGCTCCATCGCCCGCGTTGATGATCGCTGCGTCCACGCATTGAGTCAAGAAATGCGGAGCGCCCGGGGACCTGTGCCGTATTACGACCAGGTCAATTTTCATTGCCTCCACATTTTGTGCCGTGTCTTTTAGTGTTTCGCCTTTGGAGACGGACGAACCGGACGCGGAGAAATTTACCGTATCCGCTGACAATCGTTTTTCTGCGAGTTCGAATGAGATTCGGGTTCGAGTGGAGGGTTCGAAGAAGAGATTGACGACGGTGACCCCGCGAAGGGTTGGCACACGCTTGATGGGCCGGTCCAACACCTCTCGGAACTGGCGCGCAGTTGCAAGGATGAGTTCTATTTCATCTCTGCTATAGTCAGAGAGACCAAGTAAATGCTTGTGATTGAGGGCCTGGAGTCCCTCCTCTTTTTCCGTAGCTGCGATGTTAGAATCCGTGCTCATCAATTGTAATAACTAGGTGGTCGCTTCGGGACCGTTCACCAACCACACCCCTTCGCGATCGTCTATTTCCTCGAGCCGCACGCGAACTTCTTCCCCGGGCATGGTAGGAACCCGACGCCCCACGATATCCGGCTTGATTGGCAGCTCTTGCAATCCCCGATCGACGACAACGAGGCACCTGACACTCGCCGGACGACCAATATCCATCAGAGCGTCCAGCGCTGCGCGGATGGTGCGGCCGGTATAGAGAACGTCATCAACAAGGATCAAGTGGCGGTTATTGATATCAAAGAGAATATCAGTCATCCGGATTTCAGGCTGTTTGAGGCGGACGCGAAAATCGTCTCGATACATATTGGCATCGAGGACGCCCATCGGCAGGTCAACATTTTCAACAGCTTTAATCCGATTCCTGAGTCTTTGAGCCAGATATACACCACGCCTCTGCATACCAATCAACCCGAAGTGTTCGGCCGGATCCTGTTCCGGGTCGAACAATTCAATAATCTGCATAGCCATCCGGTCGAGCATCCTCGAAAGATCCTCGTCGTCCATTAGGCGGGCTTTTATGGTATCCTCAAAACTCATTTACCTAAATTACGTCAAACAAGACTCCGAATGATCAATCTACCTAGAAGTTGATGTGATGTCTGCATTTCATGTATACCAAACTGCATCAAATTCAACACTTCACGTATCACCCTTACACTAAAAGCCGCAAAAAACGTGTCCGACGAAAGCAGAGCGCTTAAATACCTTGATCCTGTTGTAGTCTCCAGATTGAACAACATGGAAATGAAAGCGAGGCTTATCGTGGAGGGTTTCATAACTGGCCTGCACAAAAGCCCCTACCACGGATTTTCGGTCGAGTTCGCAGAACACCGCCCGTACAACCCTGGTGATGAACTCAGACATGTCGACTGGAAGGTCTACGGTAAAACGGATCGCCACTATGTCAAGCAGTATGAGGAAGAGACCAATCTGCGACACTATGTGGTGCTGGACACATCGACGTCGATGCGGTACCAGGAATCAAGCCCGTTGTCGAAATTGGAATATGCAGCCTACCTCGCAGGAGCTCTTCACTACCTGATGGCCAAGCAGAAGGACGCCACCGGCTTGATTTGTTTTGATGAAACTGTCCACACAATCTTGCCACCGAGGAGTACTCAGCGATACGTGAGACAGCTGTTGATGAAGCTTGAAGACGTCGTCAGCTCGGCATCTGAAACGAAAGAAACGAAAACGTCTGCTGCGTCAGCGATTGACGAAATCGCCGAACGTATTTCCCGAAGGTCGCTCGTTGTACTTATCACGGATCTGTTTGAAAACGTGAGTGCACATGACGATTTGATCAAGGCATTGCGCCACCTAAGATATCGCGGGCACGAAGTTCTCGTATTCCACGTACTCGAGAGCAGCACTGAACGGAATTTTCAATTCCCGGATGTGCCTATGTTGTTCAAAGATATGGAGACCGGACAGCAGGTCTCAATTCAACCGGCACAGCTGCGCGAGAATTATCAAGAGGCAGTAAAACATTTCAGCGAGCGCTTCAAGCGACAGTGTGTAGAATACAATATCGACTTCGTTGAGATCGATACGCTCGAACCTTATGACAAGGCGCTGCTAAACTATCTGAACAAGCGGCGAGGGTTGTCGTAGCCTGGCGGTTCAGTGGTTATTGGTTATTGGTTATTGGGTATTGGGTATTGGTTATTGGGTATTGGGTATCGGTTATTGGTTATTGGGTATTGGGTATCGGTTATTGGGTATTGGGTATCGGTTATTGGTTATTGGGTATTGGTTATTGGGTAGTGGGTAGTGGTTATCGATCAGCCGTTGATAGTTAATGGTTACTGGACGTTTATTCCTGGACAGCTGTTAATCCGCCATCGGCACCGCTCGTCGTTCGTCGTTGGACCGCCGTTAATCCATCACTGGCACCATCCCCGCTCGTCGTTCCCGCGCAGGCGGGAATCCATCATTGGCGATGGCGTACGAAATGCAATGTCAGTGGTAGACGGTCAGTGGTCAGCCGTTGATAGTTACTGGGTTAATGGCTACTGGAAGTTTCATCTTGGACTGCCGTTAATCCATCAGTGGTACCATCCCCGATCGTCGTTCATTCTTTGGACGGCCGTTAATCCATCACCGGCACCCTCCCCTCTGGTCGTTCCCGCGCAGGCGGGAATCCATCATTGGCGTTGGCGATCGAAATGGAAATGTCAACAGTTCGCGGTTATTGTTGCGATTAGCGCTTTCCATCCTGCGATGCTGCAAACGCATCCTCCAGTTCCTGAGAAGTGAACTGAGCGATCAACACTCGATTCCTTCTACCATATTCGATTCTGAGGAACAGCACAGTGTCATGGATATAGACCCCGTACTGTTCCTTGCCGGCCTCGTAGACATCTGACGCCAGCCAGGCTTTCATGTCATAGCCGGTGGTCATCGCGTTGTACCAGAGCTGATGAAGCAAAATCTTTATGGGGTCTATCGATGGTCGGGTCCGATTCTCGATCCAATCTTTCAGAAGCAAGGCATCGTTCGAATCAAGCCTCGTTCCGGATAGAGGGCCTTCACTGATATAGATTCCAAACGACCGATCGACAGCTGGCAACTGTACGCGCCCGTAGATATTCCAGGCTGACACGCACAGAAGAAAAAATGTGATTATTCCGGCTGCTATTCTCAAAGCGATAGCAACCCGTTCCATTTGAAAACAGAAGCCAACTGACCCTTACCTGTTTGGTGATTTGAAACGAATCAGTCCACGTGATTCTCGGTGACCGTCAAATTGTATGATAACAAAATACACGCCATTTGCAACGGCGGTGTTCGTCTGATCCAATCCATCCCACTCAATTAGATGGTCATTCCGGGTCGCGTCGAGGGTGACAACCCTACGTCCTGTAGCATCAACAATATAGATGTCCTCAACCCTGTCACTGCCATCGACCTGAATAGAAACATTCCCAGAAGACGGATTCGGAAATACATCAACTGAGTACAGATCGGATGTTGTGGGTCGATCGATGGATGTCGGTACCTGCTTCACGATTTTGTACGCACTACGGCCTACGGCGTAGCCTAGCGAATCCCCAAGAAATCTGATACGGTTGATACGAGGTCGGATCTCGTCGGGCTGCCAGCTCTCACCGCCGTCTGTCGTTACATAAACCGGCGAACTGCTATTCCCCCCGATCCAGCCAGTATTTTCGTCGATGAATCCGAGCCCCTGAACGAAGTAGTAATCAGACATAAACAACTTTTCTTCCCACGTTGCCCCGCCGTCCGTCGTCTTGACGAAATATATTGGAGACTGCGAGTTTCGTTGAAGGGACGCGTAGCCGGTCTGCCGTGTCGGGAAGGACATCTTCCAGAACCACTCGCCCACTCTTGTTGTCGTGAAAGTCTCATCCCAGGAATTACCACCATCGACCGTACGGAGGATCACTCCACTCGATTGATCGTGGTTGGCGTTGGTTAGCCCCACTGCGAACCCACTGTCGGGATGTGTAAAAAAAACGTCGATGAGGCCAGCGGCATATTCAGACATGTCGACTGTCGTCCAGTTGTCACCAGCATCCGTCGTTCGAACGAAAAAAGCCGGGCCTCGCACCCGACCTACCGCTACAACGGTGGAATCGTTTACTACCTGCATGCCACAGATGCCCGTTGGCAGTCCGTCATTAAATCCCGTGGCAGGTAACCAGATCTGTCCACCGTCGGTAGTTTCAAAAATTGGAGTTGCCTCGACCGCGCCGAACTCGCCAGGACCAACATTCCCGGCAAATCCATGCTGATCATTGAGGAATCCAACCGAGCGAAAGTGAGCGTTGAGATTTCGATATTGCAGCTGCCAGGATTGACCGGCGTCTTCTGTTTTATAAATTTCTCCGTCTCCATGCACGATCCAACCTGTTTCGGGAGACGTAAAGAATACATCGTTATGCCTGCCGACGTATGGAGTCTCTGGCAATTCCTCCCACTCGAACGTAACCTGAGAAAGCCCCTCTGGAGGCCCTATCAGAACCGTGATTCCCAACACCATGACACTAATAAACTCCTTCCTCATAACCGCCTCAATCATTTGCCATTGTTACCGATAACAGAAAGTTTTCCAACTTGGCGTGATCCAGCTTACCATTTGTTCTAACGCCCGAACAGACATCGACGCCAAAAGGACGGACTCGCCTGATGGCATCGCCAACATTCGATGGATTGAGTCCGCCTGCAAGGAAAACGGGAACACCCACGGAATCTACAAGATTTTGGCTCACTTTCCAGTCATGTGTTCGTCCCGTACCGCCAAGCTCCTTCACCGTCTTTCCGGGATTGCCAGAATCCAGCAGTATCATATCAACGAGATTCTCAACGCGTTTCGCTGTCTGTAGAACCTCCGATCCAATCACGTGAATGACTTGCACAAGGCTGACGTCTGGCAGGGCCATCCTGAGTCGACGAAGGTTGTCTTCAGAAATGGTATCAACGAGTTGAATGGTTGTGGTACCACAAACCGCGTGCTGCTCCACAATTTCCTCTGCTTCCGTTTTGCTCGTCAAGAGGAATGTATCAATACCATCCGGCACCTGACGAACTATGTCACGGATCATGGATTCGGTGATGACACCGGGGCCACTAGGCATACTGGATACGAGTCCCAGAGCGCTTGCACCTGCATCAATTGCCAGTGTCGCTTCTTCAATGCTTTTTATACAACAGATCTTCGTTCGAATTTGCATCAACCTGACTTCTGTTGTGTTCACACCTTAGAGGCCAGACGAACTGAACGTGTCACAGGACTCGAATGACCCAGTACTTAACCCTGTTCGAAACCATCGCACTCGTTGTTCGGATGTCCCGTGAGTGAAAGACTCCGGTTGTACACGGCGGCCGGACATTTTCTGGAGCCTGTCATCTCCAATCGATGCAGCTGCGCGCAAACCTTCCTCAACGTCTCCCTCTTCCAGGATATTGCGAGCTTCGTGTGCTCGTTTTGCCCATAACCCTGCAAAGCAATCGGCTTGTAATTCCTGCATGACAGAAAGCTGATTAGCTTCGGTTCTACTCGCTCGGCGCTGCATCCCGCGAACCTGTTCGCTAATTCCGGTGATCGTCTGGATATGGTGTCCTACTTCATGTGCAATCACATAGGCAAAGGCAAAATCACCTGGAGCACCGAGGCGTCGGAGCTCGTTTAGAAACCCGAGGTCCAGATACACCTTTTGATCGCCCGGACAATAGAATGGACCGGTCGCTGCCGTGTTGTAACCGCAGGCGGATTGGACGGCATCTGTAAACAGGACAAGTGTCGGAGCGGGATAGCGTTGACCGCTTGCTCCGAAAATTTCTCCCCAAACGTCTTCCGTATCTGCAAGAATCACAGATACAAACTGCGATGCCTCGTCGTTACCCGGTGGACGGGTGGATTGTGTCTGCTGCTGCGAACCGGCCAGTTCCTCGATTACCCTGTTTGGATCTTCCCCGAGAAGAAAGCTGGCGATGAGTGCGAGGACAAGGACGCCACCACCAACGGATACGCCTTTCTTGACTCCGGATCCGCGACGATCCTCGATGTTTGTGCTGCGCCGCCCTGACTTCCAACGCATAATAATTCACCAATTGGTACTACTTCAAAAGGGAATATAGAACGGCGACAACCACAATAAAAAGAGATCAGAAGGCAAGACAAGCCTAAGCAGGATTCGGTGTCACTGCCTCAACACGGGATACCTCGGGGACCGCGCGCTTGATCGTTTGTTCTATGCCTGCTCGTAAGGTCATCGAACTCATGGGGCACGAACCACAGGCCCCCAGCAATTCAAGCTCGACGACCATATCGTCGGTAATATTTACCAACCGAACAGATCCACCGTCGGCAATAAGATATGGCCGAATGGAGTCGAGTGCTTGTTCTACAGAATGTTGGAGATTTTCGTCCGCCATTATTGTTATCGGATTGCGCATCCTGGGGTACGGTCAATGATACGCAACTCTGTCAATAAAGATCGCCTTTCTATCGGTGTAATATCTCTATCTGTTGTGTCGGTGGCAAACCAACATTGCGCAAATTGACACTATCAACGGTTTTTCGCGCGATCTGTGAAATGACCCGAGAACTGACTGAATCGGGGTTTGCGAGCACGGCTGGTGTGCCCTTGTCACACGCCTCCCTCAGGGGCTGCTCAATCGGAATCTCACCGAGAACCTCCAACCCTTGCTCTCTGGCAAGCGCCGTTGCTCCCCCCTCCCCAAAAATATAGTATTTCTTATCCGGCTGATCCGGAGGACTGAAATACGCCATGTTCTCTACAATTCCCAGTACCGGAACGTCGACCTGCTCGAACATGGCAACTCCTTTGCGCGCATCCGCAAGGGCAACTTGCTGGGGGGTAGATACAATCACAGCTCCGGTCAACGGCACCGTTTGAACAATCGTCAACTGGATATCTCCTGTACCCGGGGGTAAATCAAAAATAAGATAGTCGAGTTCGCCCCAATCGGTTTCTGTAAGGAATTGTCGGATGGCACTGGTCACCATCGGCCCACGCCAGATGACAGCCTTGTCCGGCTCGACAAGAAACCCCATCGAAAGCACCTTCACCCCATGTGCCTGCAGCGGGATAATCTGCCGGTTTTCGTTTACCCTGGGTTTCTCGTCTGCTATGCCGAGCATAGTCGGCATCGAGGGGCCGTATATATCGGTGTCGACGATTCCGACATCATATCCGTCCCGGGCGAGCGCCACTGCGAGATTTACCGCGACTGTACTCTTCCCGACGCCTCCTTTACCCGACGCGACCGCAATAGTATTTCGAATACTTTTGCTCAACTCCTTTTTCTGTGCGTTTCCCGACACCTGAATATCCATCCCGAGTCCGATCATCTCGTTGTCGGTACTGATGGTTACTTTTGTGTCATCGCCGATAGCCTTTTTCACAGCCTGCGTAGCGAGGCTTTCGACTTCGGAAGCAAACTTCGTCGTCGGATCGTCAACCACAATCTCAAATGAGACCTCGGCATCGTTCAGTACCAGGTTTCGCACCCAATTGAGTCTGATAATATTTTTTCCGGTAACCGGGTCGACGATGCCCTGAAGTGCTTGAACAATATCTGTGGGCGAAGCTGTCATATATGGCTCGAAGGTACGAGATTTATCAAATTTACGGGTCGAGTACACCCGGTGACAAATCGATTGTTCCATTCTCACCGACTGCGCCCGCCATCATGGCCACCCCGTGACGTACTCCGCGAAAACTGACAGTTATTTCGTCAAAGGAATAGTGTCGCATGACTTCTAAAAGTATCATGACACCAGCGGGTAAAACATCTGCCCGTCCCTTCATTAGCTCCGGGTCCAACTCCGATATCTCATCGAACGTCATCGCATTCAAACGCTGGCTCAAACGATCGACATCTTCAAATGAGAGTACGAGGTTGTCATACGTGACTTCCTTCGAAGGTATAGCACGACACAGTAGGGCAGACGTTGTTGCTGTACCTCCTGCTCCTATCAACCGGGTGCCATCCGGGTACTTCGGTGAGCCCTCGAGTGCCGTTCGAACATCGGTTACAATTTTCCTGATTGACAGGGCGTCGATAGGCTGGTGAGAAACGTGTCTTTCGGTAAGTCGCACTGAGCCCATGTCATAGCTCTGTACACTCTCGATGGTTACACCTCCCTGCTGCTTACGACCATGCACAAGTTCAGTCGAGCCTCCTCCAATATCAACGACCGTGCATAGCGAGTCATTCGAGTCAACGCTTGCCGAAAACGTTAACAGTGCTTCGTTCTCGCCGGATATAATTCGAAGTTCATGCCCGGACGCCCTGAGTACTGTATGGAGTAACTCTTTCTTGTTCGCAGCATCTCGTGAGGCGCTCGTTCCCGTGATAATCACGTGCGTGGGAGCGTAAGGGTCGATGATTGCCTTGAATTCTTCAAGCGCTCGCTCGAGCCTCGCAAGTGCGTTCCGGGAAATAAATCCGGTCGAGTCTACCCCTTCGCCCAATCGTACGACGCGCCGTGCACGAATAATTTCTTCAAGCGTTTGTCCATCAGAATCTGCGACGAGGAGTAGCGCCGTATTTGTACCGATATCGATCGAGGCTACAATCATTTGCGTCGGATGAAGTGAAATCCGACCCACTCGTTTTCTTCTTTGATCTCCTTTACATCAAAGCCAGCGCCGTTGGCAATTGACAATATGTCCTTTTTTCCCGATTGCAATATCCCCGATATCAGAAGATGTCCTTCGGCCCTAACGAGGGAAGTAAAATCTGGAAAGAAGTCTTCGATGACATTCTGGATGATGTTCGCGAGGACAATGTCATAGAGATTTCCCCGGGCGACCTCGATCGACCCGTGGCGAAAACTGACGTTCGAAACGTTGTTCAGCTGAATATTCTCGGTACCGTTGTTTGTAGACCAAGGGTCATGATCGAACCCAAGGACTGCCCTGGCATTCTTAAGCGCCGCCGCGATGGCGAGAACGCCTGTACCAGTCCCGGCATCCAGAACGGTCGCATCTTCGAAATTAAGTTCCGACATGAGATCGAGCATCAATCTCGTTGTCTCGTGATGACCCGTGCCAAAACTCATCTTGGGATCGATACGGATTTCAATCCGGTTCTTCTCAGAAATCGGGAGCTCTTGCCATGATGGAATGACTATAAAGTCGCCGGCAACTATAGGCGTAATGGTTGCTTCCCAGTTGGCGTTCCAGTTCTCTTCCCGGATCACGGTCTCCCTGACGTCGACCTCCTGGCCGTGGGATGTCAACCATGAAATAAGCAAATTCCGTTGCGGTGCATTCCATGATGGTGCTCGAACGTATCCAGTGAGAATATTGTCACCGACTACGAAGGCATGAAAACCAATATCATCGAGCTCCGACGAGAGAATTTCGATCCACTTCTCTTCGACAGCGATGACTACTTCGATGGTATCGGTGGATTGCAGCGTCGGTACCCGGTCAGTCATTCGAAAGCAACTTTTCGATCTGGATGCCCCACTGAGTCGGGTTGTCGGGGCCACCTTCACCAAAGTCGCCGAAGGCGTGCGTAAAATCTGTTTTAAAGTGGACCGTGTAGTTGCCGGGTTCCAGCTCAAGGAGACCCTCAAATTTTCGATTATGATCGTCACCTCCCGCGGGCTGGGTATTTCGACGCGTCATCTCCCAGACGATATTGCCTGTGTCGTTATCTTCAATCCAGCCATAATCGTACTGACCACTGGTTGATATTTCGCCGACAGCAACTACTCTTACGATTGTCAGTGCGTTCAAGTTGAACGAGTTGGAGATGTTTTGTCCATTCCCCAGTTGTGTTGCGTTGACAATCACCTGTCCCGCGTCAATCTCTCCGACTGTTACGCGCGGTGCCGGCCTGCTGGCTGCGACTGATGCCTGAACTTCGATCGTGCCAGCATCAATATTCTTTTCAAAAGGAAACATGGTCACACCCCACCGTTCAGGATGTTTGGGCTCACCGTTACTAAACGCGCTGTAATCGTGTGACATGTCGCTTTGATATGTTAGCTCGTACCTGCCAGGCACAAGCTTCAGGATGGCGACTTCCTTTCTATTGGTTTCGTACCCGCCTGCCGGTTCGGATGCTCGATAGCTCATTTCCCAGATCTTATTCCCCGTTGCGACATCCTTGATTGATGGATAATCGTACAATGATCCGCTGCTGCTAAGCTCGCCCATGGCGTAAATCAGCACGGTTACACTATCGGTAACTTTGAACGGTACGCGTTCGTCCCGACCAGCGCCGACTTTGGTAATGCTGATCAGTGGGTCGCGCTCAAGCCAGGGGTCAAACGCCTTCACGTATTGCGTATCATCATCACTCGTCACGGAGATCTTCATTCCCCATGCTCGTGGATCGAAGGGAGGATTGGCAGACCAGTTGTTGTATGAATGTCCGTAGTCGCTTTTGTAGAACGCACGATATGTTCCAGGTGGAACCTGTATTGTTCCTCGAAACTCAATGTTCTCTTGTCTTCCGCCTGCGGGGCGCGAGTTGGTCAGGGTAAGTATCCAGAGAGTATCGCCACTCACGTAATCGGTGATGGCACCATAATCGCAGGGGCTTTTACAATATTCGCCAACGGCATAGATATCTAACGCAACATCCCGGGTCACGTCAAAGACATATTGTTGAGTTCCAGCTACGCTGACCGGTCCCGTGCTCCACACGGTATGTCGGTCGTTTGATAGTCCTTCTTCTTCCGCACCTACCAGGACTGATGATTCAGACGATGGTGGGACTGTTCGAAGCACGAAGTACCAATCGTCAGCGTCGCCAATCCACGCGCGGCCATATCGTACACCAAAGATGCGTCCCCGCGAATTGTCAATAAAATTACCGTACGTGGTAAAATAAGCAGCGTAGGATCCGGGCTCGAGGACGGTCGTATCGATTGCCGTTGCAAGCGTATTGTCCACTGACAGCGGAGCGTCTTGCATTTTCCAAACGACATTGCGTGTTCGGCGGTCAATAATCCATCCATAAACGGTAAGGTCGTCCGGTTCGGTGCGATCGGGCGCTGTGAAAGATCCGACGGCTTCGATGGCGAAGGTGACTGGTGCCGTCAGTTCAAAGTTCACTTCCTTGAGCTCGGACACATCCAGCTTATTGATGGTAATGGCCCCTCCAGGAAAGGCAGGGCCGGAAAAGACGCGAAATAACACCAGGCCAGTGACCAGAAATAAGGCCAGTAATTGCAGGCGCGTAATAGTCTTCTTTCGCATTTACCAGATCTGAACCACAATGTTGAAAAGCATCTACGCAATCGGTCTAAAATAGTTACCTACACTTAAATACGTCAAATAGCAACTCGCACACGATTGACTCCCCTGTTCAGTCATCGGGCCTGGCGGCTAGATACTGACGGAAGGCAGGAAGTTGCACCGGGGCATAGTTGAATCAAACTCGAGAGTAGACCTGACGTGCGGATATACATGGTACAAAAGAATGCACGAAGCATTGCAAAAATACGTAGTATGTAACAAACCCGCCCTGGAGAGTGTAGAACGCTCCTTAATACCTTTCCCGTAGCAGGGCACTTTCGTATTTGATCATCCACTTGAAGATCACCATGTGCAATGGCCGATGAGGCTACCGCGAGACCATCGAAATTGAAGATGTTATCATCGGGCAGTCGATTCATTCGGCTACTCCTGTACGTGATATCATTGGGTGCGCTGGCGTACGCTGTAGGCTTCCACGTTACATCGCTCCTTCAGGGATCTATTGATGGTGTTTTTCCGCTGCTGATATACAACGTCGTTATTGTCGGTGGATTCCTTTCTATTTACAAACTTCTCTCCGATAGGTACAGGCGGCGGCCTTCGTCGTCGGTTCGCGTTTTTTGGACTCCTGTCGTGGCAGGGATTATTGTCCTTGTCGTCGGCTACTACGTGTCTCGCCTTGGACGGCTGGATCAAATTGCAACGCTAGGAGCAGACATCGACGTCCTGGGATTCGATCTGGACACCGGGCGCCCACTGGCCCTTGCTACCATTTTTAAGATGAACGTGCTGACTATTATTCAAGCCGTTTTTGCGTTCCTCTTGCTACTGGGTTTTCGGACATTAATTCTGGTCAAGCGCACGCGCGCCAGTCAGCGGAACTGGTATCTTCTGATAGCTTTCATGATCGCCGCCTCGATGACGGTCTTCATGAAACCAGCGCGACTCGAGCTAACGGTCATACAACGGCTCGCGCTCATACCGCCGGTAGCATTTATGGTTGTCAATGCGCTCCAGCTTTCATGGATCGCCTTTCTTTCGTTCAAGGAAAAGCTGGCAAGCATCGTCCTTACGACAATCCTGTTAGTCATTCTAAGCTTTATCGGATTTATGGACGAATCTGTCGTCTCCGGTTTTGAGGCTATAATCGGAAACTACAGGTACATCAAGCACTTCTCGTATCCCCTCGCCATCTTCACCAGCCTGACCATAATCTTCGGACTGATATATTGTAGTACCGCGTTCTTGTCTCTGCTTTTTCACCTTCCGACGACTCGTGCATTCCGACAGAAAGCGGGCGAGCTCGCAGCGATGCAATCGTTCTCGTCATTGGTCGGACAGGTTCTGGAGCAGGATAGTCTATATGCTACCGTGGTAGAGTCCCCCGTCTCGGCTGACATTGCCGATCGCGCGTGGCTTGCACTGGCCGATTCATCCACCGGCTCGCTAAAACCGCGAATTGTGTCGTCCATCAACATTGAGCGCGCAGACGTCGAGACATTGGTCGACATTCCGGCACTATTCGACGAGATGAATACGACCCGCCAGGCCATCCACCTTGAACATGCCGTAGCGGATCACCGCGTAAAGGCGCGTCCCGGCGATGGCATTGGAAGTCTCTTCGGGATTCCGCTGATAGCGCGTAACGAATGTATGGGAGCGCTCTTTGTCTCCAAGTCTCTCGCCCAGGCTTTTGAAACGGACGACCTTGAGGCGGTAACGGGATTTGCTTCGCAAGCTGCGCTGGCGCTCGACAACGCGCGCCTGTTTACAGAACGCCTCGAGGTGGAGCGTCTCGAACGAGAATTGTCGATCGCTCGAGAGGTCCAGCAAAAACTTTTGCCTCAGACTCTTCCGGATATGCCGGGACTTTCAATAGCGGCCACCAGTGTCCCCGCTCTCGAAGTCGGGGGTGACTACTACGATTTCCTGCAGGTCGACGAGCACAGGCTGGCAATAATTGTGGCAGATGTATCAGGCAAAGGAACGTCAGCAGCATTCTATATGGCCGAGCTCCAGGGAATCTTCAAAGCGGTTGCGCAACTTGCTCCCGAGCCGGGAGATTTTCTTCAGGCGGCCAATAGAGCACTGAACCGTCTGCTCGAGAAGAATGTGTTTATCTCGGTAATCTACGGCTTGCTAGACACACAAACGGGCGAGTTCAGACTCGCTCGGGCCGGTCATTGCCCGGTAGCAGTTAGCGATTTGGGTGGCAGCTCTCACCTGATCAGGTCGCGCGGAATGGGTTTGGGACTCGACGACGGGACTAAATTTGCGGCCTCGCTTGAAATTCACTCGCATGATCTCCAACCAGGCGATGTTTTCGTCATTTATACGGACGGAGTCGTCGAAAGTAGAAGCGAAAATGGTGATGAATATGGCTATGAACGACTCCTAAAGGCCCTTTCTGCCAATAGACATGAAGATGCGTTTGAGTTACACAACGCTTTGGTACGGGATTTGAATGACTTTGTAGTGGATGGTCAGTACGGTGATGATATGACCGTAGTGATCCTAAAATGGATTGGAATAACCGAGGAGGACGAGGCATGACCACGTATTCGGACGTTGTAATCAAGTTAGATGCAGTGTAGTGTTCAATCCGATGTAAATAATCACGAACTTGTGGGCATCGATTCAACTATTAATTGACAGATTCCAATGAGTAATTTTTCAGTAGGCTTTCGAACTAATGGTTCGATCAAGGTTCTAGATCTTAAGGGTGAGCTAGATGCACATACGGCATCTGAGCTCGAAGCGGCGATCCAGAAATGCAGTGACGATTCTCATTTTCAGATTGTCGTCAACGGTCAAAACCTTCAGTACATATCAAGTGCAGGCCTCGGGGTGTTCATGGCATACATCGAAGATGTTCGTGAGAAGGGCGGCGACATTAAAATCGCGGCGCTTCAACCGAAAGTTTTTAACGTCTTTGATTTGCTTGGCTTCCCAATGCTATTCGACATCGTAGAATCCGAAGACGATGCCATAGGCAAGTTCGCCAATGATGGTGCCGGTGGAGTACCAGCCTCGTAACCGCAGAATTACCGTGAGCAGGTCAGTACATACCCTTTCAATTCCGAGTTCAACTCGATATCTCGAGGACGTTCGGCGGTTCGTTGAGCATCATGCCAGCGAGGCGAACTTCTCGGATCAGGCGGTGACTGAATTGAAGATTGCTGTCGATGAGGCATGTGCGAATGTCATTGAGCACGCGTACAGCGGAGACCAATCCGGTACCATTGATGTCGATGTCATCATCAAGCCCGACAAGTTTACTGTTCGGATTCGAGATGAAGGGCAGTCTTTTGATGAGGACAAATATCAAAAGCCAGACATTCTTGACTTCGCTCACAAGAAAAAGTCCGGTGGCTTCGGCGTTCAGATCATGAAGAAGCTAATGGACAGGGTAGAATATCGAACGCGAGGAAAGAGCAACGAATGTTGTCTCATCAAATATCGCGAAGCAGGCTAGGCTACGCCTTGATACAGCGAGGCGATTCCCATTGTCAGCCTTGTACACTTAACATCGATAAAGTTGGCGGCGCGCATGATGTCAAGAAAATCCTCTCCGTCCGGAAACTCTTGCACCGAGCTTGGCAGATACTCATACGCACCGGCATTCCCTGACAACGCGCCCCCCACTTTCGGCATAACCCACTTTGAGTAGAGGTTATAGAACTGCTTCACCGGAAAAAGTCGTGGTCGACTGAATTCTAACACTACCAGCGCACCGCCGGGTTTTAGCACACGCCTGAACTCGTTTATCCCCGCTTCCAGATTTTCGTAGTTCCGCACACCAAACGCCACCAGAGCCGCGTCGAACGAATCGTCTTCAAACGGCAAATTCTCCGCGTCGCCCTTCTGCAGCGAAATAATGTCCTGCAAATTTCTGTCAGCAACCTTCTTTCGCCCGACTGATAGCATTTCTTCTGAGATATCTACGCCGACAATTTTCTTCGGCTTCAGCTTGGCGGCCATGATGGCGAGGTCTCCCGTTCCAGTCGCGACATCGAGGATTGTCTCCGGCCGATAGGGCTTTATCAGTGCAATAGCTTTGCGACGCCAGCTCTGATCAATTCCAGCACTCAGAAGGCGATTAAGTAAATCGTAGCGGGGCGCAATAGAATCGAACATGGACTCTATTTTTTCTTTCTTGCCTTCGACACGCCCGATTGGAGGAGCCTGAATTTCAGTGGAATCCGTTTTCATTTCTAGATGCTAAGTTGCTGTGCAAGGTTGAGCAAATCGTAGTCGATATCTTTCTTTCTGCTGCAGACTTCTCGCAGCGGCGTAAACGTTATCTCATTGTCGACAAGACCCACCATCATGTTCGAATATCCGTCGATCAAAGCCTTGACAGCAGCGATGCCGAACCTGGAAGCGAGTACGCGGTCTCGTGCCGTAGGTGATCCACCCCGTTGGGTATGCCCGAGAATGCATACGCGCAGATCAATATCTTCAAAAGCAGGATCGAGTTTCAATTCTTCCGCGAGCCTTGAGGCTCCGCCCTGGCTCTCTCCTTCTGCAACCACCACGATGGACGATCGCGACTGATTGGACATGAGGGAAATCAGGTGTTTCTTGATCTCTTCGACATCGGTGTCTTTCTCGGGGAGAAGGACCTTCTCGGCACCTCCACCAATGGCAGAATTCAGAGCGATAAAGCCTGCATCGCGACCCATCACCTCGACCAGGAACAATCGGTTATGCGCGTCGGCAGTGTCCCGTATTCGATCAATGTTTTCGATAGCGGTGTTCAGCGCGGTATCATAGCCGATAGTTTCATCGGTCCCAAAAAGGTCATTGTCAATCGTGCCGGGGCATCCGACCACGTTTATCCCACATTCCGAACCGAGGATACTTGCCCCTTCAAAGGTACCATCACCGCCGATAGCCACAACTGCATCGATCCCTGCTGCGCGAAGATTCTCGGCGGCACGTTGCCTGCCTTCGACCGTCCTGAAACGCTTTGATCTGGCACTCTTCAGGACCGTTCCTCCCTTCTGAAGAATATTGGACACGGACTTCCCATCCATGTCGACAAAATCTCCATCGATCATACCCTCGTAACCGCGTTTGATGCCAACGACTTCGATGTCATTCGCAATTGCTGCACGAGTGACGGCACGGACGCAGGCATTCATTCCCGGAGCATCACCTCCACTTGTATAGATTCCAATTCTTCTGATTTCGTTCATCGACTCACCGGTAGCACTCTCGCTATCATAATTCCTGTCTGTTTCGAATTTCCATTAACGTAATCACTAAGATCGGGAGCGACTATTACACCTCCGGATGTGGAAGCGTGCAAGAATCCAACGCCACTACTATCTACGTGAGCGAGTCCCGTGTGCGAAATGTCGAGACCGGCTACTGAAGTAGTTATGGCAATAATATCTCCTGCCTGGACGTGTGGATATGCATCTCTGATATGTTCTTGCGGAATATAAAACCTGTCTCTCGACAGTAATTCTTTTTCTGTGGCAATGATGCCTGCGAAGAGACTGTCATCTGTCGCGATCTGTTTGTACAACGATCGGTGATTCGACATGAAATTTATTTCCCGTTCATAGGGAATGCCGCCAGCTGCTTCCGTGATATCTATAAGTATTCCCGTCTTCTCATTGTCAAATATCCAATCAGAAAAATAGTGCAGGCGACTGCAATACCCATTGAGCACGCCTTCCCGATAGCGCAGTAACTCGATCTGTTCTGCGAAAGATTGCGAGGTCAGATTGCCAGATTTTACCGCGCGGGCGGCAGCAACGGCAGCCTCAACGAGTAGCACACAGTCGAACGACGTGATATCGATTACGAGCGATTCGACAGAGTCTGCATCAAGCATACCAGCTACGTACGGGCTGCCCAGAAATCCCAGCCCGGCAGACTGAATCAGCTGCCCGATTTCTTCGTGTGCGGAAGTTTCAGTCAACTGTCGTAAATAAGAGTCAATTGCATCCAGTGTGTCAACGTTCGCTACGGGTGTTGTCGACGCCGTCTTGGCATCGGCACGGGCGGGCTGGTCGCTACACGCATTGACGCTGAGTATCACCACGAGCAGTAGAGGCAAAAAGCCGTATTTCGAATATTTTTTTCTAATTACCATGTAGTTGGTACGCTCAACGCTGTTTCCAATCGTTCAAGATACTCGTCTTTGGGGATTTCCGTTGCACCAAGGCTTTTTAAGTGGTCCGTCATAAACTGAATGTCGAGCAGTAGGAATCCATTGTCGTTCAATCGAGAAACGAGGGCAGCGAGAGCTACTTTCGAGGCATCAGTTACGGTATGGAACATAGATTCGCCGAAGAACGCTGCTCCGAGTGATATCCCAAATAGTCCTCCGGCCAGAGTATCTTCCAACCAGCATTCTACGCTGTGTGCATAACCAAGTTTGTGCAGATCGCAGAAGGTTCGAATAATTTCTTCGGAGATCCAGGTTGAGGATCGCTGCGCACATGACCTGACGACCTCCTCGAAAGCGACATCTGTTTTGATTGTAAACGTTTTTCGATCGATCACTTTTCTCAGGCTACGCGAGATTCGTAGTCCATCGAGAGGAAGGATTGCTCTGGGATCGGGTGAATACCAGTATATTACGCCCGTTTCATCGTCGGCCATTGGAAACATCCCCTGCTCATATCCGGAAAGCATATATGCTATGTTCATACTGTCCATAAGTAGAGTAGTGTGCAGCGGCGCCAATTCATCCGTATCTTTTGTGAGATACTTGTTAGATGATTTCTATGGGCAAATACAAAGCGATAATAGGAGAACGAGAACTGGAGGTCGACCTGCGATCGGAGGAGGTCCTGATTGACGGTAAGGTTTTCCCGTGCGATTTCAGGGTACTTCGCAACGGGCTACTACATTTTCTGGTAGACGGAAAAAGTTATCCAGTCATGTTACGCCGCAACGGAGAAGGGTTGGCAGAGGTTTCCGTCGGTCGGAGCCGGACTGAGGTAATCGTAAAATCGGAGCGGGACGTACTTCTCGATAAATACGGCCTGGATTCCTCTCAGAATGCCAGCGCTTCTAATTTAAAGTCTCCTATGCCTGGCCTCGTCGTCCGCATTGCCGTAAAGGCGGGCGAGGAAGTATCACGTGGTGATGCTCTACTTGTGTTGGAGGCCATGAAAATGGAAAACGAGTTAAAGGCAGAAGCTTCAGGTATCGTTTCGTCCGTTCATGTATCTGAAGGTGACGCCGTCACGAAGGGCCAGCTCCTCATTGAAATAGACTCAACGTCTTGAAAGTACTTGTAACCGGGGCCACCGGAATGCTCGGATCGGCATTGGTCAAGCTGCTGGTCGCGAACGGAGCTCATGATGTGCGTATTCTACGACGTTCATCTTCGCGGCTCGACCTTCTCGGCACTGTTTCCGATTCGATAGAACACATCGAAGGAGATGTGCTTGAACCTCTATCTCTCCTTGAAGCAGTTGCGGGGATAGATGCAGTTTTCCACCTGGCAGCGGTGGTTGGGTTCGGCGAGAAAGGTAAGGACGATCCGTACGCGGCAAACTATGTGGGCACTGCCAATGTGGTCAATGCTATGCTCCGAGCCGGAAGTGGACGCCTCGTACATACCTCAAGCATTGCAGCGCTTGGTCGGCGTGAAAATCAAAAGGAACCCGTGACAGAGTCGTCGGAGTGGGCGAGATCCAGATTCAACAGCCAGTATGCCCTCTCCAAGTACCGCGCTGAGCTTGAGGTTCGTCGTGGCATTGCGGAAGGTCTGGACGCCGTGATCGTGAATCCTTCCCTTATCTTTGGTGAGGGAAGACCTGACGAAAATACCAGTATGGTTATTGACAGGGTTCGCAAAGGTAGAGTCCCGGGTATTCCAGTCGGCGGTACGAACGTGGTCGATGTTTTCGATGTCGCCAGGGGTCATGTTCTCGCGCTGCAGGCTGGCATAACGGGAGAAAGATATATTCTTGGGGGTCAAAACCTCTACTGGCGAGATATCTTCCGGATGATTGCCGATGAACTGGGAGTTCCACTGACAAGTCGCGTACTCAATCCCCAGTGGTTCATTCCCTTGTCGTACGTTGTACAGGCAGGCTCCCGGGCACTTTTTCAGAAACCTGTCATCACTCCAGAGACGGCGCGAATAACTTCTCGTTTTTACCGGTACGACATCACCAAAGCGAAGCGCGAATTGGGATACGAACATATTCCGTTCCAGGAAACTATCGCGCGCCTGGTGGCCCACATGGGTAACTAAAAGATATACGTCAACTGAGTGTTCAGATTTCGACCTGGTTGTGCCAGGCGCACGTCGTTGCCAGCGACTACCGATGCCACGTGGTGCCAGTATGTATTGTCGAAAATGTTGTTGATACTTATTTCGAATACCAGACGCTGTTTTTGATATCCGGCGCCGATGTCGGCTACGAATGCTCCAGAGGTTTGTCGTTCGCCGAGACGGTCCGATACATTGGTCCGTTTGAAATATCTGGTTGATGCCGCCCGTAGAAACGTACCTCCTCGTGGTGACCGAATGAACAGATTCGTACCCACAGAGTGCGGCGGCAGACCAGCGATCGTTTCATCAGTACTCGTATTCCTTCCGTAAAGAAATCGTCCGTTTATTTCTAGAAAAACGATGTCGAGTGCCGAGCTCACTGACTCGGCCATAAGCCCGCCAAGCCACCTGTCTGCATTGTCAATGCGATAGACGTTGTCATCTCGGAGTGCAACCTCAGTAAGTGTCAGCGCATCGATTTCTCGAGATAGAAAACCCGTAATAAGTATGTCTGAGAGTCGCGTATCGCTGTCCAGAATTATACGAACGGAAGATTGATGACTATTTTCAGGCAACTCGGTAAACGCAGTCCCGGTCGATTGGCCCAATTGAACCATAACACCATTGGCAAAAACGAGCGACGGATCGGGCGCAAACACACCGTGTTGAATCGCTGTTCGAAAACCCCACCTTTCAGTGAGTCTGGTAGACACAGCAACAGATGCAGAAGCAGAAACGTATTGCTTATTGCTGGCCGTGACAATTCCTAAATCGACCCCTGTATCGCGAGAAATATTCGTGGCACCGGCAAAGGCACTTGCGGTAACGATTGCTTCCGATACACTTGTCACGAACGTAGTCCTGGCTGATGCCCGCACGACGCGCACGTCAGGAATCGTCGAGATGGAAAAAGACGATGTGTCTGGCAATATTGTTGTCCTGTGCGAGTTGAGTTGGCGTATCGAACCGTCGACATCCAGTCTGACGAAATTTCTGTCACCGAGTCCGATGGACGATTCCAGACCAAACTCTGTGTCGTCAGTGTCTTCTGTTCCGCCAGGCGAAACTGCGCTCGAATCGAAAAATGCCCACGACGTTCTCTTTATTTGTGACGTCCCCGCTACATCCAGGAAACGTACGGTACCGTCGAGAGCCCGGCGAAAGTTGAGAGCATAGTTACCCGAAAATCCTTTCTCTAGCGTGGCCATTCGCGTCGGCACGGGTAACTTTGTCGTGCCGGACATTTGAATGCTGGCAGCAAGCATCGACTGCGAGTTTAACCGGTAAGAACTCCATCCGTTGGTGGCCATAGTTCGCCCACCCCCTTCAATTTCTGTCGATCCGCCGGTAGAATAGTCAGTCGTAAATTCCTGAAAGCGGCCGTCCACAGAGTAGGTACCGCGACCTTTCGAATTGCCTGAGTGAACGGCCAGGAAAGGGCCTCCCGCATTGGTAAGGTATCCCAGCGTCGCTGAGGTACGCGCGGGAAGGCTCGCAACGTCAAACATATCGGGTGCGATCGTTGCGGTTGAGATGGACGCTGTATGATCCAGCTGGGGCAGATAATCAACACTGGCAGGTTGCCGGACGAGTCCGGCAGTCGGGAGACTTTCCAGGAATGCCGTCAAACCGTCTACGCTAGCGAAGGCAGGTGACAAACTAATTATTCCTGAGCGATTCGAGTTGATTGGATCGAACAGAAAAGGAGACGAATAGGGAATTTGAGTCGAGCGATCTGCCAGATAACCAAGTGCAGTCTGACTAGCAATCGCATACCTCCAGTCATTCGTCCTGGCAAATGCCTGATCAAGTGTGAATGTTGAAAGATCGGCATCGGACGTTCGGAGAGTGACGATAATATCGACGGGCGCGCTCTCAACGACCAGACTCTTACTGGCTTCGACAAAATCAGCGTGGAACACTTTCAGTTCGTAGTTACCACTGCGAACGTTTTCAAAAGCAAAAACGCCGTCTGCATGTGTCACCGTACCAAAAAGTGTCCCGGGAATGACGACGTTTGCACCGGCTACAGGGTTGCCACCCCGATCTACGACAGTGCCGCGAACAGAAGTTGTTTGTGCAGCCGACGATGGAGCAATCAGCAGCAGCATGAACACGGCAATAAAAGTAATCAGCCAGGGTCGGCGGGGCATGGCAGAGATTGGACTATCGATCGGCGTATTGAAGTTCAACACAATCGGGGCAGTCTAACCAGGGCTCAGAAGGAATTCTGGGCAGCGCCGACGGGCTTTCGCCCCTTTCAAACACAGGCCGGAAGAGAGTCTCACCTTCATGTTTTGTCTGTCCACACGAGTGGCAATCGATGTCCTGCTCGGCCATGACGGCCGTGTAGCCTGAAATAACCCAGCCTTCGTGACCAACGTGTGTTGCAAGACTCTCGAGAGCAGCACGAACCGTGGCCGACTTGTTGCCATTGTAAAATTTTGTTGCCAGATGATCCAGCAGTTCGACCGTTTCTGCGTCGAGGGTAAAATTTAAACGTTGCATAAATACCTCCGACCGACTAAACCTTGTTATGCCTGGCTCTCCAGTTCATGATATGACCCGCAATAAGAATAACGCTTCCCAAGCCTGTAAAGACAATCTCCCTGGTGCTCCCCCACTCATCATGCAAAAGAACGACGGTGCCGAGAATCAGAACCAAACCGAGCGTCAACATAAAGACGACTGCCGAGCTTCGATGCCGACGGTATCCCGCCAAACCCGCAATAATAGTTGTCGGAATCAGAAGGACAGCAAACACGGGATGAAGCCAACCGTGAAGGGCGCTGGCTGACGTCCACATGGGGAGCATTGAGACAAGTATTGGCAGAGCCAGGCAATGGACAATACATATGCCCGACAAACTCATTCCTACCCGATCCCAAAAATCGCGATCTACTTTCTCGATCGCTGAATTAGAAGGCAAACTCGACTGACTCACTTATTGACGACGTTGGTGTGTATTGAGTGTGTATGTACCCACACACTCGATGATAGATCCCGAAACGTGCGATTTTTGATATCGGCGTCTTTGAGTTCTCCCGTTCAGTCGAGCTATCCGATGTTAATTCCCGGGTTTGAAACACCTACCCGGACAGCGCATATTCCTGATTGGAATACATAAGTAGCAGGCTAGATTTCTATGAAAAGTGCCGCGGTCGTTCTTCTTTCTATAATCCTGATCGGCCCGGCCGATCTGTCGGCACAGCAAGGAGATGTCCCTGATGTGCCTGTCCTAGGTCACGAAGTATCTGTTGTTCCCGGCAAGCCCGTTAACATCGGCTACGAGTTTCAAATCGACTCGAAGCACGTTAACGAAACGCGCACCGTTAGTGTATATGTTCCGGCTTCCCATTCCGATTCAGGGACAAGGTATCCTGTCATTTACGTCCTGGATGGAGAGGCTCTCTTCTTGCATGCATCCAGCACGGTGCGTTCGTTGTCAAGACTGGGGCTGATGCCGGAAGCCATCGTCGTCGCGATCCACAATTCGCAGAGACGTCGCGACATGACGCCGCCATTTATAAGCCTCCCAGATGTGCCGACCGGTGGAGCCGATCCATTTCTATCCTTCCTTGAGGAAGAAGTGGTGCCATACATCGAAGAGCGTTATCGTACGCAACCCTTACGAATACTTATCGGGCATTCTCATGGAGCATTGCTCAGCAGCTACGCGCTAATGGCACGGCCGGAGTTATTTCGATGGCATCTCGCACTCGATGCGCCCGTGCATCTGAGTGACCGCGCAATGGAGAAGAAAATTGATACGTTTCTGACCTCCAATCCTGATCACGTCGGTCGTCTTGTTACCATCGATAACGTTTTTGGATGGTCGGAGGCCGGCTGGAATAGCCTCGTTGCGAAAGCCCCAACGACATTTCACACGGCTCGCCTGGCGCTGCCCGACGAGACGCATGAATCGATGTACTTTGTCGCTACGTACAAAGGACTCAAAGAACTATTCTATGATTTCGGCTACGATAACTCAAAAGTTCAGACAGTCCAAGAACTCCAGGAAACGTATGATGCTCGTTCACTATCGTATGGATTTCAGATACCTATTCCTCAACGGGCTCTACTTGATTTTGCCGAAGAAAATATACTCATTGGCCAACCAGACCGTGCCGCGTCGCTTCTCGACAAGGCTGTTGACTTGTACGGGGAAACGAGCAGATCGCAAAGACTCGAGGCTGAACTACGCTATCTCGTCGACAACCCTATCGAGGAAACGAGCGAAGAATTACTGGCAAGCGAACCGGCCAGTCCTCTTGTAATGGCTCCATTCCTGGGCATTTGGGAAGGCCTTCTGCATGGTCAAATACCTGCTGAAGTCACTTTTGCTATAGAAGATGGAGAAGTGAAAGGCCGTACGGTACAGACACTTCCCGATGGCAGTAAAGGAGTATTCGAACACGTCCTGGCTCGGGTGCGAGATGATAATTCCCTTGAATGGGGTTACATGAATAAAATGCGCCCCTACTCCCTCGTGTTGGCTTACCGGGCAGTTCTGGTAGATAAGAACACGCTTCATGCAAAAGGGATCATTACACTGAGCGTCCCTCCGGAACGTCTTGGGGGCCTTGATAGCACTTTCATTCTGAAACGAAAGGATTAATCGCTGTGGATCCCGGGCTTGGTCAATGCAAAAGTATCTTAAGCGTCTTTGTTTTTCTGGTCTTTCTTTTGGAGGTTTACTGCTGGAACAGCCGCATCGCGCACAAGATTATTGAATTCGTCCAGGTCACCCGAAAGGATCGAATCGAGTTGCTCAAGCGCCTGGTTGATAGCGCCAAACAGCTCGTCGCGAACTTCCATCGCCTGTTGCGTAGGCCCATGATCTCCAGATCCGACATGACTTGAAAGCAAGGAAAGTTTGTCGTTCAATCGTATGGGATAATTCAGCGGATCCTGCCGACTCCTGTTGTTCGTTTGATAGAGTGTTTCCTCCACCGATGTCAGTTCGTCGATGATCTTCTGCCCATCTTCTTTAATCGTCTCATACGACTCAGCATCTTTTGATTTCGAAATAACATCCTCGATCTGGCTTCGCACGTTTCTGATCTCTTCGATCGCCGAGTGAGTTTCGGTCAACTTGTCACGTGCCTGCATTCGAAAATCAAATTGCGCGATCATGTCATCGGTGGACGCCGACGTCTTCGGATTGGGAAGTATTTCGAACGATACCGTCGTCGAGTCATCACCGGAAACCAATCGCGCTGAGTAATGACCGGGAACGGCGGTTGGCCCGTTCAGACCACCTGAACCCCAGAGAATCAGACCCTGGAACTTTTCAGCATCCGGATATCGCATATCCCAGACAAAGCGGTTGGTACCCATACCAATCGCAAGTTTATCAGATTCAGTGTCGGTCTTGAACGACTTGATTATTTCTCCGCTGGAATCCAGGATACGCAGCGCGGTCGTTGACGAATCCGGTTCGGCGCCGAAGTAGTAATCGATGTAAACACCATTTGGTGGATTTTGGCCAACGAGAAGCGACGGTTGTCCAGAACCGCCCGGCAATCGATACGTCGGCCGAGGAGTGTAGAGCCACATGGATGATTTCGCAATCTCGTCTGACAATTGGTGTATGGGACTCAAGTCATCCATCACCCACAGCGATCTTCCCTGCGTCGCGACGATCAGGTCCTTGTCCTTAACCACGAGGTCAGTAATCGGGACGATGGGCAAATTTCTCTGGAAACTGGTCCACGACACGCCATCATTAAATGAGATATACAGCCCCGTCTCGGTGCCCGCGTAGAGAAGTCCGGCGCGATCGGGATCGGCACGGACTACTCGTGTAAAGTGATCGTCCGGAATACCGTCAGTTATTTTTGTCCAGGTTTTTCCGTAGTCGAGAGATCGATACAGATAGGGTGCGTTGTCATCGGATTTATACCGCGTCCCAGCGATGTAAACACCGCCTTCCTGTGTCGGATGGATCTCCAGACTGTTGATCTGCATCCATTCCGGCATTAGCCTGATGGACGGCGTGACGTCGGTCCAGTTCGCGCCACCATCCCTGGTAACATGGATTCGGCCATCATCAGAGCCGGTCCAGATTACGCCGGGTTCGCGGTGGCTCTCTGCAGCCGCGAAGATGGTTGCGTAGTACTCTACGGACGTGTTGTCTTTAGTGATTGGGCCGCCAGAGGATCCGAGTGTTGTAGAATCAGCGCGTGTAAGATCAGGACTTATCTGCTCCCACGATTGACCCTCGTTGGTAGTTTTGAAAAGTACGTTGGCTGCTGCGTACAGTGTGTTGTCGTCGTGTGGCGAAAAGAAGATTGGAAAATTCCACTGGAAGCGAAATTTGAGATCACCCGCACCGTATCCCATGGGATTATCTGGCCACACATTAATGCTACGTCTGTCGCCGGTTTCGTGGTTGATCCGGGTAAGGTAGCCTCCGTACGAGCCGCCGTAGACTATCTCAGGATTTGTCGGGTTTGGTGCGATGTGCCCACTTTCGCCGCCGGCAGTGGGCTCCCAATCTCGCTCCGTAATTGAACCGCTGAACGATCTATGGGAAATGCGCACGGTAGAGTTGTCCTGTTGCGCGGCGAGGATGCGATACGGGAAATGATTATCTGTTGTGACGCGATAGAATTGGGCAGTAGGTTGGTTGTGATAGGTAGTCCAGCCGTTGCCGCCGTCGAGGGTGACCTGCGCTCCGCCATCGTCGCCGACGACCATGCGATCGGGATTGTCAGGGTCTATCCACAGGTCATGATGGTCACCATGTGGAGTGGAGATACTTTCAAACGATTTCCCGCCATCATTTGATTTCCAGAATCTCACGTTCAGCGCGTAGATTCGATCTTCATTTTGAGGGTCGGCGTATATTCGCGAATAGTACCATGCGCGTTGGCGCAGGGAGCGTTCGTCGTTGACGCGTGACCAGGAGTTGCCACCGTTATCTGAGCGGAAGAGCCCGCCTTCTTCGGCCTCGACGATGGCCCACACACGTTCAGGGTTGGCTGGGGAAACGGTGACGCCCATGATGCCCAGTGTCCCCGTCGGGAAACCTTTACTACCGGAAAGGTCTGTCCAGGTACTACCGCCATCGACAGACTTCCAGAGCGAGGAACCTTCGCCGCCACTTTCCAGACTGTACGGGGTACGCTTGACACGCCACATGGTGGCATACATTATCCGCGGATTCGTAGGGTCGAGGATTAGATCGACGGCACCTACTTCACTATTGACGAACAGGACGCGCTCCCACGTTTGCCCACCGTCTTCACTGCGATAAATACCGCGTTCATCATTTGGACCGTACAAATGACCGAGAACGCTGGCATAGATCAGATCGGGATTCCGAGGGTGGATTCGAATGCGCGTAATGTGTCGGGAGTCGTCGAGTCCGATGTGCTTCCACGATTTGCCAGCGTCGGTGGATCGCCACATTCCATATCCATAGGAGACGTTACCGCGGACGGTTTTTTCACCACCACCCACGTAGACGACATTCGGGTCCCATTCACTTACCGCCACCGCACCAATGGAGCCGCCGAAATATCCATCTGAGATGTTTCCCCAGGTCTGACCACCATCTTTAGATTTCCATACGCCGCCACCTGTAGATCCGAAGTAGTAGGTAAACGGATTCCCAACTACCCCGGTCACAGCGGCTGAGCGCCCTCCTCGGTACGGGCCGATGTTTCGGAAGTTGAGCGAATTGTAAAGTGTCGTGTCGTAAGCAGCGACCTGAGCTGATATCTGCACCGGAAGTAAGCAGTACGAAACGAGAAGAAGGCATATGGTAGTTAGGGATGTGCGCATTATTGGATGCAGGAAAGTGAACGTTGAAGGCATGGTTGAATTAACGGTATTGTCAATGAAAGTCAAGGTATGCACAATCTAGCGTAGTGAATAATCTGCGAGACAAACTCTGATACGAAATCCAGAATCATGAAAAGAAGTTCGAGATCGTGTTATGGAACAAAAGAATTGAGGCATTTATACAACTGTCGTCCAAAATCAATTGTGAGCGTATTATCTCGTGCATGTCTGCCTTAGTTCCATGAGGAAAAGATCAGTACCACTGATATGGCTATTGGCTGTAATGCTGTTCCTTTTTCCGGTTAGCGTTCACGCTGAGGGAATCCTTCTATGTATTGAGAGCGACGGTCGTGTCGAGGTTGAAAACGTCCGTTCTGGTGATTGTGCGCGGAACGTTTTAGCATTGACGCAGGAAGTTCACAGGGAATATGTCGCGTTCGAGGAAAGTGTTACCTTCGAAACAGAATGTCCGACATCCTGCTTTGACATCTTATTGTTAGCCAGCCCTTCTGACGGGCAAATCGTATCCAGAGTATTAGATGTCCCGCAGAAATCGATAGTCCTGTCTCCTGCTGTCGATGTTTTCCCAGCAGTAAATTTGGATGATACTCCAAAATCCGCCGCGATCGTTGCAGATCCGGAACGTCACTTCTCATCAACGACGTTGATTCGCACTGTAGTGCTTCGAGTCTAGGTCACTTCAAGACAGCAAAACGAACGCAGATTCATCGGTTCGAGAAGGGGTAAGTTTTTCCGTCTCGGCTCTCCGACACTGATCCCATTGACGGCAGAATTGTGTCCGATACTTTCGTTTCGTTCGTGCTCTCCCCAAAATGGGATTCCTTTTATTTTCTGGAATTTGTCTTGAAGCGAACACATGAAACCAACAACACTAGTACTGTGTGCAGGCGTATGTTTATTTATTGCAACTGGCTGTGTGAGCCCACGTGATTCTGCGTGGAAAACGAAACGGCCACTTGGCAGTGCGATAAATACGTACCAGCCTCCGAGTGCAGTTACGGAGGCAGATACTTCGGATGCGAATGGGCCCGTAACGTCGAGTGCAATCACTTTGCGCGAGGCCTTGTCCTTAGCCTTACTGCACAACCCTGACCTCCGGGTTTTTGCATGGGAAGTCCGTGCAAGGGAGGCACATGCACTCCAGGAAGGACTTCTACCGAACCCCGAGGTCAACACTGACGTGGAAGACTTCGCTGGTACCGGGTCGCTGAGGGGCTTCGACGCGACCGAAGCTACAGTAAGTCTGAGTCAACTAATCGAACTGGGCGGGGATCGACGCAAACGACGACGCGTGGCTAATATCGAAGGCGAACTGGCCGGATGGAACTTCGAAGCCGCAAGGCTTGATGTTTTGACCATGACAGCACAAGCTTTCATCGGCGTGTTGGCGGCGCAAGACCGACTTGTTCTTGCGGATAGTCTGACAGCTCAGGCACAACAATTCTATCACAGTGTCGCTGCGCGCGTGGAGGCTGGCAAAGTATCATCCCTTGAAGAACGTCGGGCTCTGGTCCTGCTGTCGATGACGAAGATTGCCTATGAAACCAGTGTGCAAGAGTTGGCTACCGCACGAGCGCGGCTTGCTGCTACGTGGGGTAGTGCAGCGCAGACTTTCGATCAAGCTGTCGGGGATCTGACCTCTACTGAGGTAGTGCCGCCTTTTGAGCGCCTCGAATTGTTCATAGAACGCAACCCGGACGTAGCCAGATGGCGCGATGAAATGGCACTTCGACGGGCTGACCTCGCTCTCGAGAAAGCGGAGGGAATCCCCAATCCTGTTTTCAGTATCGGTACGCGCCGCATACGCGAACTGGACGAGACGGCGCTAGCAACGGGGATTTCTATTGCCTTACCTCTGTTCGACCGAAATCAGGGCGCAGTCCGGGAGGCCAAATCCCGGATCCGCCAAGGCGAAGAAGCAAAGCGCTCTGCTACCGTGCGAGCCCTCGGTATGCTAGCAGATGCGTACGGGCAACTATCAAGCGCTTACAACTCAGTTACGACCTTGCAGCGGGACGTCTTACCTGCAGCTCAAGAAAACTTTGACGCGACTCAGGAAGGCTACCTGGAAGGTAAATTCGACCTGCTGATGGTTCTAGATGCCCAACGCACGTTATTCGAGACAACCAACCAGTACATCGACTCTATGGTGGATTACCACACGGCATACGCTGACGTCGAACGCCTAATTGGCACACCTCTTTCTGAAATTTAACACGGTACACCTCATGCACAACAAACATAGATATGCGAGCGTGTTGCATCTTATTATTGTCTCTAGTCTGCTGCTAGTTACCGCCTCAACTTTGGCAGCCTGCGGCTCAAACGAAGATTCAAAGACAAATGCAGATTCGACCAATGACGGACATGACGAAGAACAACTTGTTCGCCTCACCGATGTCGAACTCGAAGAATTCCAGATTGATATTGAGACTGCAGCGTCCGGCACGCTTAGCGTCAATGTATCGTTTCCAGGAGAAATAAAGATTAACGAAGACCGGTTTGCGCACATAGTGCCTCGTATTACGGGCTTCGTTCACTCCGTTAGAAAGTCGGTCGGAGATGACGTATTTGCTGGAGAAGTTCTTGCCGTTCTTGATAGTCGCGATCTTGCCGACATAAAGTCAGACTACCTTGCTGGTTTGGAGAGACTCGAACTTGCTCAAGCCACGTTCGAACGAGAAGAAAAACTTTACCAGAAGAAGATCTCCTCGGAGCAGGAGTTCCTTCAGGCCCGTCAGGGTCTTGCAGAGGCGCACATCGCACTCCGGTCGGCTCGTCAGAAATTACTGGCACTCGGGCTCACTGAAAGCTATATCGAAAATTTACCAGATCAGGCCGAGCACGCATTGGTGCATTACGAACTGACCGCACCGCTTTCGGGTGTTGTTGTGGAGAAGCACATTAGCCAGGGCGAGGCATTATCTGCTGATGCCGAAGCATTCGCTATTGCTGACCTTCGAACAGTCTGGGTAGACCTGAATGTATTTCAAAAGGACCTGGATCTGGTCCGTGAGGGACAGCAAGTAGACATTGTCACAACCGGTGGCCAGCTTCGCGGACAAGGCACGATCCACTACATTCGACCATTGGTCGGTGAGGAAACGCGTACGGTAATCGCGCGCATTGTTCTTGAAAACACAGGTGGTCGCTGGAAGCCAGGGCTATTTGTGAATGGGTCCATTGCAATTGAAGCTATCGTAGCGCCTATTGTCGTGCCTAGGTCGGCACTCATCACGATGGACGACCGAGTCGTGGTGTTCGTGCAGACGGACGAAGGCTTTACACCGCATCGCGTCACGGTGGGCCGCGAAAATGACACTCAGGCAGAGATCACAAATGGCCTCGACTCGGGGATGCAGTACGTCGCCCGGGGTGGTTTTGCGCTTAAGGCAGAACTCGAAAAAAGCGAGCTTGGCGAAGGCCACGGACACTAAAACCGGATATAGATTCCATGGAAAAATTAATTCAAGTATCTCTGCGCAGCCGGTTGCTGATTCTGGCATTAGCCGCACTAGTGATGGGTGCTGGCTGGCTCAGTTACCAGAGGCTCCCCGTTGATGCATTCCCCGATGTCTCGCCTTCTCTCGTACAGGTTTTTACCGTTACCGAAGGACTCGCTCCAGAGGAGATCGAGCAGTACGTTACTTATCCCATTGAAACAGCAATGAACGGGCTGCCGAATCTTGAGAAGATCCGCAGTGTTTCCAACTTCGGGCTGTCCGTGGTTAATGTCTATTTCGAAGATGGCACAGACATCTACTTCGCCCGCCAAGTTCTCGGCGAACGACTTCAGGAGGCAAGGGGCGAGATCCCGGAGGGATTTGGTGAACCTGTGATGGGACCGATTTCCACCGGGATGGGGCTGGTGCTCTTCTACTATCTCGATGACACCACAGGGCAGTACTCCCTTGAAGAACTTAGAACGATGCAGGACTGGATCGTCAAGTTCAATCTTCAGACGGTTCCAGGTGTGACAGAAGTGCTTGGAATTGGCGGACATGAGAAGCAATTTCAGGTCGTAGTCGACCCAAGTTCACTCTTACAATACGATCTGACGGTCAATGAACTGGTTGAGATTATTGAGGCCAATAATCTCAATGTCGGTGCACAATTCATCGAGAAGAACAGTGAGGAATTTATTGTTCGTTCGGTGGGCCTTGCTACCGGTATAGAAGATCTTGAAAACATCGTTGTCAAGACAATTGACGGTACGCCAGTTTACCTCCGCAACATTGCCACCCTCCAAATCGGCGGGGCCATCCGACGCGGTGTGCAAACACGAAATGGAGTCGGAGAAGTTGTCTCCGGTATGGTCGTGAAGCTTTTCGGCACGAATGCGTCAACAGTAATTGAAAGTGTCGAAGCGAAGGTCAGAGAGATCAATGAGATATTACCTGAAGGTGTAAATATTGTACCGTATTACGAACAGAAAACGCTTGTCCAGGCTGCTGTCTCTACTGTGACAAACGCACTTTGGCAGGGCATCCTGCTTGTGGTGCTAGTCCTGGTCGCCTTCCTTGGTAGCGTGCGCCCGAGTGTGGTTGTGGCTTTGGCCATACCATTCTCCGTTCTTTTTGCCACTATTTGGATGAACCAGTTTGGCATATCGGCAAACTTAATGTCCCTCGGCGGCCTTGCGATCGCAATCGGCATGATGGTCGATGGTACCATTGTGATTGTTGAAAATGTAGAGCGGATGTTGCGTGAGGCGCCTCCCGAAGAACCCCGCATCCACGTCGTGGCACGTGCTTGTGCAGAGGTAGCGCGCCCGGTGATATTCGCTATAACTATCATTATAGTAGTTTTCTTGCCGCTGTTCACTTTACAGGGCGTTGAAGGAAAGACCTTCAGGCCGCTCGCTTACACGGTTGCGCTTGCTATGCTTGGCTCGCTCTTTTTTGCGATTTTCGTTGCACCTGTTTTGTCCGATTTACTCATGCGGCGTCCGGAGCGTCGTACAGACTCACGCGAACGCACGCCCAGTTTCGCGGACCGCAGCTTGAACCGTATGATGGGTGTCTATCGACCCCTCGTGGCATTTTTCGTTCGTAAGAGATATTGGGCTATCGGCCTGGCAGGAGCATTGCTCGTTGTCGGTTCAGTAATTTTCCCTTTTCTTGGTTCTGAGTTCACACCTACGCTACAAGAGGGCACGCTCGTTCTCCGGTTGACGATGGCACCGTCAATATCGCTTCGCGAAAGCACCGAGACGACATTGAGAGTGGAACGGCGCCTTATGCGAGTTCAGGAAATCACCAGTGTTGTCAGCAGGATTGGACGTGGCGAGGTCGGCGCCCACACTGACCCTGTCAACAGTGCCGAGATGTACCTGATTCTGACGCCCGAGGACGAGTGGCGTTTCAACAGTCAGGAACAGCTTATGGATGCTATTCGGGATGAGGTTGGCGAAATACCTGGTGTCTTAACCAATTTTACGCAACCTATCCAGATGACTGTAGATGAGTTACTCGAAGGCGTTCGTGCAGAATTGGCTATAAAGCTGTTCGGGGATGATCTGGATGAGCTGAAACGCAAGGCCGATGAAATTTCCGCTGTAGTACAAGGCATTCGTGGTGCAGCTGATGTCCAGGCAGACCAGATCACCGGAACGCCACAACTTTATATTATGGTTGATCGAGCTGCCATCGCAAGGTATGGTGTAAACGTAGCCGATGTGCAGAGAACTATTCAAACAGCTATAGGCGGCACGAGTGCGGGACAAATTTTTGAGGGGATCAGGCGCTCTGATATCTACGTACGTTTCACACCGGCGGCACGATCCACAACGGAGGCAATCAAGAACATTCTGATTCCGATCCCGGGGGGTGCACTCGTTCCGCTGGGCGACCTGGCAAGTGTGGAAGAAATCGTCGGACCGCGCCAGATCACGCGTGAAAACAACCAGCGTTTCATAACGATACAACTCAACGTTGATGGACGTGACATCGGCTCATTCGTAGAAGAAGCACAGCAAGTCTTGCGGGAACAGGTAGAGCTGCCAACGGGCTACTTTACAACCTGGGGCGGCCAGTTCCGACTGCAGCAGGAGGCTAACCGACGGCTTTTATTGGTGGTACCAATTACACTTTTAATCATCTTCATCCTGCTTTACAGCAGCTTTAACTCGCTGCAGAATGCGACGCTCATCGTACTGAATATCCCTTTGGCACTTGTCGGCGGCATCGTGGCTTTGTTCATCACCGGACAGAACCTTTCTGTGCCTGCATCAGTCGGATTTATCGCGCTCTTCGGCATTGCGTTGGAGAACGGAATGGTGTTGGTGACTTACCTCAATCAGCTCATCCGCGATGGCGTACCGCTTGACAAGGCATCAGTAGAAGGTGCGCTTTTGCGCCTACGGCCAGTACTCATGACGGCGCTCACAACAGCACTCGGTTTAATTCCACTACTGTTTTCGACCGGAACAGGCTCGGAAGTTCAGCGACCGCTAGCGACAGTTGTCGTTGGTGGACTTGTCACCTCGACGATATTAACACTCTTGGTACTCCCGGCACTCTACAAATGGTTTGCGAATGCAGCACCGGCCGAGTTGGCATTCCAATCCCAAGGTGCCCGATTAGATTCGCCCACCTCGGGCTCAGACTCAAAAGTAACCATATGAAAAGGATAACTGCATATATCAAACCCCATAAACTCGCTCCAGTAACGCTGGCCCTCCACAAAATTGAAGGACTAACTGGTCTGAGTGCTACGAATTCGAGAGGCTTCGGACGGGGACGCGCCTTGGAAGCGCCACATACAGTTCGAGAAGACCTGGTTGATTTCATTCCCAACGTCAGGATTGAAGTGGTCTGCCTCAACGAGCTCGTCGACGAAATAGTAGAATCGATACGTTTTCAAGCCCACACCGGCCTTCGCGGAGACGGGAAGATCTACGTCGAAACCATAGACCGGGCGGTGCGGATCTCAACCGGGGAGCGGGGCGAAGCTGCGGTATGAATCAGACGAATTACCATGTCAAGCACATGGACTGTGAGGCCGAGGAGAGAATCATTAGGATGGCTCTCGACGACGTGCCAGTAGTCAAGGGCCTGGAGTTTGACCTATCGAGTCGTCGACTTACAGTCTTCCACTCGGGTCACCACGATGCAGTTACATCGTCCCTGCACGCACTAAATCTTGGTGCACAGCTTGTCGGTGATACAGTGAACGCTGCAGAACACGGTGTACGAATCGAGGACGGTCAATACGGGACGGGAGAAGAGCGAGTAGCACTCGCAGCCGCACTCGCTATCAACGCGACCCTCTTCGTCGGTGAACTAATTGCCGGGCTACTATCCGGTTCCATGGGCCTTTTAGCGGATGCTCTCGACATGCTAGCTGATGCACTTGTCTACGCGCTAAGCCTGGTAGCCGTGGGGAGTACCATAACGCGGAAGAAACGTCTCGCGGGTTGGAGTGGCTATCTCCAGATCAGCCTTGCTGTGTTCGGCCTGATTGAAGTGGTACGGCGGTTCGTAACTGGCGAGGGCGTACCAGATGTTACAACGATGATCGTTGTAGCTGCCATCGCGCTTCTTGGCAACGTCGCTACCCTCATGATTCTCAGCAGAACAAAAAGAGGTGAGGCACACATGGAGGCAAGTTGGATATTCACGTCGAATGATATCAAGGTCAATGTCCTCGTAGTAGTCTCGGCGGTGCTCGTCAAACTAGTAGATTCTGAAATTCCAGACCTCCTCGCCGGTGCTTTCATTTTTCTCATCGTTGCTAACGGAGCGAGACGAATTCTTGCTCTATCAAAATAGCGGTAACATCGTGATAACCATCAACTGGAGGTTATTTTCTTGTACGCGAAAGTGAAACTCGATCTTCCCATTTTACTACCGGATGTGCCAGATACGCGCGACCGATGCGTTCGAAGACTTATCAGCAGCCTGGAAGGGCACGACGGCGTAGAACAGGCGCACGTTGTTACGGCGGCAGACGGGCTGCCAGATCGCCTATGTATTCACTATGATTCGAAGGTATTGGCTCTCCCACGCATCCGGCAGATGGCAGAGCGCTTGGGCGCTGAACTCACCGATCACTTTGGTCACGTGGTATGGATAGTACAGGGCCTCCGGCACCCGCGGCGGGCTCGTACCGTGGCCGAACGGTTGCGCCGGTTACCAGGTGTTGTCGAGGTCGAGGCGTCGGCTGCGGGGCTGCTCCGAGTAGAGTTCTATCGCGACAGCGCTGTTGAAGCTTCCCTCCGGGTTTTACTCCGCGACATGGGGATACGCGTGTTAGAAGAGGATTCACACCATACGGTCAAAACGAAAGAGCATGGAAACGAGGAAGAAAACGAAAATGGACATGAGGAAGAGAACGAAAATGGACATGAGGAAGAGAACGAACATGGGCACGGGCACGGCGGGTTCCTTGGCGAGAAAGCGGAGCTCATCTTTGCCATCCTCTCCGGCGTTTTTCTTGTGGCAGGGTGGTTGCTGAGCAACTTCACCGATGTAGCCTCCCCGATTCCGTTGGCCGCCTACGTCATCGCTTATATCCTCGGTGGCTTTTTCACCCTACGCGAGGCTTTTGATAGCATACGCGTGGGTCGGTTCGAGATCGATTTCTTGATGCTTGTGGCTGCAGCAGGTGCAGCAGCCTTGGGCGAGTGGGCCGAGGGAGCATTGTTGTTGTTCCTGTTCAGCCTTGGACATGCCCTTGAGCACTATGCGATGGGTCGCGCCCGGAGGGCAATCGAAGCGCTGGCTGAGCTGGCACCCGATACGGCCATTGCGCGCCGCGGTGAAGATGAGCTCGAAATCCCCGTCGAGGAATTGATAATCGGCGACCTGGTGATCGTTCGCACCAATGAACGTCTTCCCGCTGACGGCTTTGTCGTCAAGGGAACGAGCGCCGTCAATCAGGCGCCAGTGACCGGCGAAAGCGTTCCTGTAGACAAACAGCCCGTGGACAATCTCAATGACGCGCTTGAAAATTGGGATAAACTGGAGCCTGAGCACCGCGTCTTCGCAGGCACCATCAACGGCAGCGGAGCGCTGGAAGTCATCGTGACTAAACGAGCTTCGGAGTCTACACTTGCTCGTGTAGTTCAGATGGTGACGGAAGCCGAAACGGAGAAGTCACCTTCGCAACGTTTTACAGACCGCTTCGAACACATCTTTGTACCGGTCGTCCTGGGATTCACAGTACTGCTTCTCTTTGCGTGGGCCGTCGTAGAAGAACCGTTTTCAGCCAGCTTCTACCGAGCGATGGCCGTTCTCGTAGCGGCCAGTCCGTGTGCGCTGGCTATTGCTACGCCCAGCGCCGTGCTCAGCGCCGTAGCCAGGGCCGGGCGCGGTGGCGTACTCGTCAAAGGTGGTGGCCCGCTTGAGAACCTCGGCATGCTCGGTGCTATTGCCTTCGACAAGACGGGCACGCTTACTGAGGGCAAACCCCGAGTGACAGACGTTGTGCCCCATGATAGCGTGGCGAAAGAAGAACTGCTGCGAACCGCCATAGGTGTTGAAAAACTGAGTGATCACCCACTGGCTGCCGCCGTAGTTCGTTATGGGCAGGATCAGCTCACTGGTCTTCCTGCCGAGAAAGCTCACGATCTGACAAGCATTACCGGACGAGGCCTCAAGGCCGTTCTCAATGGCGAACCAGTCTACATCGGTAAGGATGAACTCTTCTCCGAAATAGATGGTCCAGCGCTGCCGGAGGCTATTCGCGAAACTGTTGACAGACTTGAGGATGAAGGTCGTACTACGATGATCGTCCGGCTGGGCAACCGGTATCTCGGAGTATTGGGCCTTATGGATACACCCCGCGAATCGGCCGCTGACGTCATTGAGCAGTTGCGTGGAATTGGCATTCGCCGCATGGTAATGATTTCAGGGGACAATCAACGAGTGGCCGACGCCGTAGCTCGGCAGGTCGGGCTGGACGAGGCACATGGCGACCTCATGCCCGATGACAAGGTGGAAGCCATCAAGGCTCTGAGCCGGGAACAGAAAGTTGCGATGGTTGGGGACGGGGTCAACGATGCCCCGGCCATGGCATATGCTACGGTTGGTATCGCCATGGGTGCTGCTGGATCGGATGTGGCATTGGAGACCGCCGACGTTGCTCTCATGGCCGACGACCTCCGGCATCTCCCCTTTGCGGTTAGCCTCTCTCGGAAAACCCGGGGAATCATCCGGCAAAATCTCTGGGTTAGTCTCGGCGTGGTGGCCGTACTCATCCCAGCGACTATCCTGGGACTCGGTATCGGCCCGGCCGTAGCCGTTCACGAAGGTTCAACACTTGTCGTTGTTTTTAATGCGTTGCGCTTGCTCTCTTATCGAGCGGATTAAACAATTTGATACAACATCTTAGAATCATTTGATTCCTGATTGTTGGTCAAAAAAACAATCCAATTTCTGAATCAGTCGAGCACGTCCAAAGCAGGATTTGATCACTGCCGAACTCCCCCGCTCTTGCTCTCAAAATATCTGGTTACAGTCTGTAATTGCCGTTAGGTAAATGGGCTGATCATCGATCACGCGAAATAGTCGTCATTACATCGAAGACAATTTCCCGCCCTACTTCAGGGATCTGAATTTCTGTACCCGGTCATTCCCAAAATCAACAACGAAAATACTCCCGTCAACTCCAGGAGCTACAGCGATAGGTCGATCGAATTCTCCTGGACCACGACCGTACGAACCAAACGACGAAACAAAATCTCCGTCTGCGTTAAAGATTTGAATTCGGTGATTGTAATAGTCGGCGACAAAGATGCGGTCGTCCGCCCCCGCGGCAACTGACGTTGCGACATTAAACCGACCCTCTAGCGAATCTGGCCAGTGGACATCTTCGGGTTGCATCCAGAGGAAATCACCGTCCTTATCGAATGCCTGAATCCGATTATTGTAGGCGTCGGCGACAACCACCAGGCCGTCTTTCAAAACGGCGACCGACGTGGGGTACGTAAACTGCCCGGGTTCATATCCCTCAAGCCCGGAGAGTCCCAGTTGACCAAGATATTCGCCCGAACTGCCCAGGATCTGAACTCTCTGGTTGTAGAAATCTGCAACGTAAATTCGGCCATCTTTGTCGACTGTTGCGCTCGTGGGTGCGTCGAACTGTCCACCTTTCGTTCCTGAGCTTCCGAAGGAGCTGATGAAAATCCCGTCGAATGAAATCTGGGCGATTCTATCCGCGAGATAATCCGGGACCAATAATGTTTCTCCAACTACACCCGGGTGCATCGGCCTTTGAAAATAAGTTTCGCCGAAAGCCTTGAGAAAACGGCCGTCGATGTCGAAGACTTGAATACGACTATTTCCTGCATCGGTAACGAACAATTTATCATCAGTTAGGACGATACCGACTGGTTCGCGAAACTGACCCTCCCCATAACCACGTTGCCCGAACATACTTTCATACTCGTAAGAATCTCCAGGTTGGTTTTGCCTCGCCGAACAGCCTTGTAGCATCCACGCTAAAAGAATTGCCCCTGTAATAACGGATAACCTACCAGTAGTTGTATCAGCATGTGACAATAGTTTACGCATCTTACATACTGATTCTCGTGCTGAGTGTAAATATGAAATCGTTTTTGAGCGCCAACCCGTTCAAATTTTGCACCACCGGAATCTGGACAGCTGTTTCGATGATAACGCGACGGGTTACGAATTGCGATCCTGGAGCGAGGTGCCAGGTAAGTCCTCCCGAGTCGACATCAGTTGTTCCCCTGGTCTCGTTCTGTTTAAGCCATGCGAGGTTAGATTCCAGGTTGACGTAGACGAAATTAGGTAAGCCCGTACCGATCTCCCTCGGTAAAATTCGAAATTTAGAAGCCACATCAAGGTTGAGTTCGTCCCCGAATTTGAATTTGTCTGCCGTTGTATTTCGGGTATATCCGATGGATACGTCAAACTGACTCTTGAAAGACAACCGGGAGATGACGACACCTAGAAATGGATCCCAAGAGCCCGACCCCGGCTGCAGACCAGGTGGGATTTCCCCAAATTCATCTGTTACCTGACTCGAGCCCGTCGGCAATTCGATGCCTGCAAACGGAGCCACTCGAAATGTCAGCCCTTTTTGATTAACCTGATATACGGTCCGTCTTCCGAATATACGGAGGTCCCCAATCGCAGACGTTTGCCGCGAGACACGTGTACCATCAATTGTCGTTTTCAGCTCCTTGTGAGCAAAGGGCGCGGACACAAAAACGGTCGTACGTTGAGTGACACCATAGGCTCCGACGACCGGTATCGCAAAAACTCGAAGCTCCCGATTATTGGTACCCCCATCAACGGCTTGACGGTATTTCGCTTGAATCCGGATGATGACTTCACCTGTCGCCACCGGTAGCGCCGTATTTGTTGTAATTTGTGCCTGAATGCTTGGTGGTGCGAGTGACCAAACAACAGCAGCGAGTCCGCAGGCAGTAATCTTTAGTATCGTCATCGGCCACTTGGCGCTTCTTCACGCTTTCCCTCGTTCAAAAAGGAAATCTTACGAACTTCAAATCCGGCTTTGCGAACTGCGGTTGCTAAATCTGCTTCCGCGACTTTTCTACCGTCGGCGATGGCGATCTCAATTTTCCCTTCTTCAAGTAGCACGGACAGTTTCTCGACTCCGTCTACTTTTTTTAGTCTCTTCTCGATACCATATGCACAGAAAGGACAAGCGAGGCCATCAACGAATAGTATGATGTCTGGGTTCTCAATATGCTTGTCAGTCTGTGCGCTCGCGGAAGAGCCGACAAATATCCAGGCAGCGAATATGGAGCAAAAGACCGAACTCACTAATTTCAGGTTCGTTGTCATTTTTTTCTCGGTTTAGTTATCGAGGCTCTTGGAGTTGGCCGATCCCCGCAGAGCGGAGATCATCTTGCGTAATGCGATCGGAGGAGCAACATGACAGAAGCTTCCCACCTACGGCTACTGCTGGAAGCGATTGGACCCCGATTGAACGAGCACGCACGCCATTTGCTTCATCATTAACGTCTAGTACGTTGATGTCGCACGAATTGCCAGCGACCTCTTTTATCATGCTGATCACTCCTGAACAGAATTCGCATCCTGCAGAATATATGTCGACTGTGAGTCTTGTCATCGTGTTACCTCCAATGGCTTTTCGTTTATATACCTGTTACGGCCTGGAGCATACTATAGAGTTCCCATCAATTCTCGCTTTTAAATAGTCAATAAAAACTGCTCTGTTGAACAGAAACGTGAATTCGACTTGCGGGCCGGAACTCTATAGCGCCGAATAGGGCATAAGAGTTATTCAATCCCGCTACAATGCAAGAGTTGACAAATATGACTATAGGTGAAGTAGCAGAACAATCCAACGTCGATGTTCAGACAATTCGATATTACGAGCGGATCGGCCTTATTCGAAAAGCGCCAAGAACTTCTTCGGGATATCGAAACTTTTCCGAAACTACAGCTCAGCGCATCCTTTTCATTCGACACGCCCAGGCAGCTGGTTTTACTTTGAGGGAAATATCGGACCTTATAGAGTTGGATGTGTCGGCTGAAACAGTTAACGAAAGCGTCCGAGAACGTGTAGAGACGAAGGTCTCGGAGATTACGAAACGGCTCGACGAGTTGAGTCAGGTCCGGGAACACCTCGAATCACTGCTGGACGACTGTGTCAACCAGGATTCAGATTCCTGCCCGATCATGGATGCCTTCAATGGTAAATCCGGGACTACTATCCTGAACCAACAATTCGATCCGCAGTAGCAACAGCTGCACGCGACACGATAATCAGTAGGCCTGCAATCGAATGTTTTCTTACCTGTTTTGAAACTAAAGTCTTCTGTGCTTCCAAGCGGACATTGGATTGAGACTCGCGTGATTGCACTGGCGATG
The DNA here is from genome assembly GCA_965367755.1 of uncultured Rhodothermales bacterium. Classification (GTDB taxonomy): domain Bacteria; phylum Bacteroidota; class Rhodothermia; order Rhodothermales; family JABDKH01; genus JABDKO01. The sequence goes on along the minus strand of CBDUKH010000008.1, from coordinate 10,252 downwards.
GCTTGCGCTTGTGGTAGATACCGTCACATGTCTTCCAAAATCTTAGAATCATTTGATTCCTGATTTTCTGTCAGGAAAATCTGTTCAGGATTAATTCCGGGAGGTGAGGTCCATGGGAAGTGCTAGCTGTTCCGACGAGACAAAAGACTTATTTCGACCGAGCCCTGGAGGCAAGCCAGGCACTCAGCGCCGGTAACATCGTGATTTGCACGATTGGAGATATCCCGACGTCTATCCCGAATATTTCTGCAGACGGCATAACACTATTGTATTCCCAAAGCATCAGTTTCCGCGCAGACCACTCAAGTACGACTGAAGCTGTAAACCCAATCAAGATTAAGACCATCCATCCGACTACATTTGGTGGTGCAAGGTTCGATCTTTTTGTGATTTTTGATGCAATGAACACGACACCCAGCACAATGAGTATATCACCAAGAATAGCGCCCCACATCCAGGCACTTCCTCGCCAAAATTGCCAGTCCGTCATGTCGAAAAGAAACCAGCATTGAATCAACTCCCACAATGCATTGAGAAGCCCGCCCCAGAGTGCCACGTGCACCCAGTTAATTTTGGCCGTAACCTCTTTCACATCGATGTTGCCGCGTTCATGCATCCGTAACCTTATCGACTACCCTCTACGTGAGTCTGAAACGAAACGGTTACGGGCCCTTCTGCTGTTACCACTTCCAAATGCCCGTTCCAACTACCGCCCATATTGAAATTGAGATTTCCCTCGGCTCGGATTGGTCCTTCTGTAGTGCCGAATTCCGCGTGTCGTTCCATGTATGGCATCGAACCCATTTGTGGCATCGAATACATCAAACTCGCACTTTGTACCTCGACCGGATCGCCAGCACGGGTCACCTCTATTACAATACTGTTGGACCCACTCTTCAATACGCCCCCGGGTGCCATCAGGCGGACCTGGTATTGACCACTAGTAGCGGTTTCAACGACGGCCAGTTCTTCTGATCCGCAACCCATTGCTATTACGATTAGCCCAATTGTCAGCACAGTCCATTTTAACTTTTTCATGTTTCTAGATTGTCTAATTTTTGTATTCCGGTTTTTGATTGTGACGCCAGGAAGGCACTTTTCAAATTTCAGGTATTGTAGGCTGGTTAACCTGTCGTGCGAATTTTACGCTCGATCCTGACACCTTCTACTACGCTATAAATTGCCGGCAAAAGAATTAGCGTCAGAATAGTCGATGTTATTAGTCCACCAACCATGGGTGCAGCAATTCGCTGAATAACTTCTGAACCTGTGCCTGATCCAAATAGGACAGGCAATAGACCAATGACAGTCGTAAACACTGTCATTAATTTAGGTCGTAACCTATCGACAGCTCCTTCTTGTAACGCAGAATTCAAATCTGACCTAGATCGCAAACGACCCTCCGACGCGTATCGCTTCATCGCTTCATCCAGGTAGACCTGCATTACGATGCCTGTTTCTGCCGCCAAACCAGCGACTGCGATTAGGCCGACCCCAGCAGCTATACTCATATTGAAATCCATTATGACCATCAACCATATTGCACCGACAACTGCAAAGGGAAGCGTAATCATTAAGATTACCGTTTCCCGAATATTGCGAAAATGCAAATAGAGCAAGAGAAATATTATCGCTCCCGTTATCGGTATAAGAATTTTCAGTCGTTTGCTCGCGCGTTCCATGTATTCAAACTGGCCGCTCCACTTGATAGAGTATCCCGGAGGCAGGGTGCCGTTTTCAGCTACTGCTGATTTTGCGTTGTCAACGTATGACCCAATATCGACACCATCGTCCAGGTCTACGTATACCCATGCGTTAGGTCGGGCATTTTCACTCTTGATCATTGGCGGTCCATCGACCAGCTCAATTCGCGCAATCTGACCTAGAGGTACTTGGCCTCCCGATGAGGTCGGGATGAGCACGCGCCGAAGTGCGTCCACGTTGTCGCGTAGTTCACGAGGATATCGGATGTTGACAGAATACCGCTCCAGACCCTCAACGGTAGTCGTAACGTGCATGCCACCAATAGCCGACGACACGATATCCTGTACATCATCTATTGCCAGACCATACCGGGCGGCTTCAAACCTGTCTATATCTATGTCAAGATAATTTCCACCCATTACCCGTTCAGCATAAACGGATCGCGTTCCTGGTAATGGCCTTAAGATGTTTTCTATCTGTTCTCCGATGCTCGATAACGTTTTTAAATCTTCTCCAGCAATCTTGATACCCACCGGAGTTTTGATGCCAGTCGAAAGCATGTCGATCCGTGTTTTTATTGGCATCGTCCAGAGATTTGTCAGACCGGGCATTCTGGTCGCGGCGTCAAGTTCTCTTATAAGTTTCGGCATATCGAATCCTGGACGCCATTCGGATTCCGGCTTTAGAATTACCGTAGTTTCAATCATTGATAACGGTGCCGGATCGGTTGCTGTCGCGGCCCTTCCGATTTTCCCGAACACACTTTCAACCTCAGGAAATGACGCTATTATCGCATCCGTCTTTTGTAAGATTTCTTTGGCTGTTTGCGGCGATACGCCTGGAAGTGTGGTGGGCATGTACAGCAGGTCACCCTCATTAAGCGGAGGCATGAACTCTGACCCAATCTGTGGAAAAGGAATTATCGTTACTCCCGTTAACAACCGCTGGACCGGTAACACCGTCAATAGCATTAGTATAGTACCGATGACCAAAACAACCACAGGGCGTCTAAGTGTCGCTATAATTATGGGTCGATACATTCGCATAAAAAAGCTGGCGATTGGGTTTCTTCTCTCCTCCTTAATTGTACCTTTGATAAACACGACCATCAATGCAGGCACTAGTGTCACTGCGAGCACGGATGCCGCAGCCATTGAAAATGTTTTCGTCAGTGCAAGTGGTAAAAACATTCGACCTTCCACTTGTTCGAGTGTAAATACGGGTAGAAAGCTTACGGTGACGATCAACAACGAAAAGAATAGGCTAGGCCCGACTTCTACAGCCGCGCCAAGGACGGCGTCAATTCGATCGTCTTTCCCAAGTAGTTCGCCCATTTGAGTTTGTTTGCGCTCGAGATGTTTGTGCGCATTCTCAACCATCACAAGTGAGGCGTCGACCATTACACCTATTGCAATGGCAATCCCTCCGAGACTCATTATGTTTGCATTCATTCCCAATTGATGCATTATCAGAAATGCAATCAGGATTCCCACAGGTACCGTAACTAGTGCCACGAACGCGCTTCGGGCGTGAAAAAGGAAGAGGATAACGATCAGTGTGACAACAAGAAGTTCTTCTCCAATCTTGATCTGCAGATTGGAAATTGCCCGACCGATCAATTTCGAGCGGTTATACTCTTCAACGATCTCGACACCGGCTGGTAGTCCGGGTTGCAGTTCTTCGATGCGCTCTTTAACATCACGAATCACCCTTCGAGCATTTTCACCATACCGCATAACGACAATTCCACCGACGACTTCACCTTCACCATTCTTGTCTGCAATCCCCCGCCGGATGTCCGGGCCCAGTTGAACGACTGCAACGTCACCGATAGTTACACTACTCCCACTTGATGTTTTAAGCGGTACACTCCGAATGTCGGAGAGTCCATTCAGGTACCCTTTACTCCTGACAATGAATTCACTTTCAGCCATCTCCAGAATTCGACCACCAACGTCCTTATTGGACCGTTGTAATGCAGTACGTATACCAGATATTGATATCCCATAGCCGGACAACTTTTGTGGATCGACTACGACCTGGTACTGTTGGACGAAGCCACCAATTGAAGCGACCTCGGCGACACCATTTACAGACTGCAATTCGTACCTGAGAAAATAGTCTTGCAGCGTCCGCAGCTCCGCTAAATCGCGTTCACCGGTTTTATCTACTATCGAATACTGGTACACCCATCCCACGCCTGTAGCGTCGGGACCCAGCGCGGGGCGAACTCCCTCCGGTAACCTGTCCGAAACATAATTCAGATACTCGAGGACACGTGACCTCGCCCAATACATATCAGTCCCGTCCTCAAAAATTACATATACGAAAGACGATCCAAACATCGAATAGCCGCGGACTGTCCGAGAGAACGGAACCGAAAGCATCGCTGATGTCAGCGGGTATGTCACCTGTTCCTCGACAATTTCGGGACCTTGACCAGGATATTCGGTACGGATAATTACCTGAACATCCGAAAGGTCAGGAATAGCATCGACCGGAGTATTCAGCATTGCCCATACACCGAGCGCCGATACAAGAACTGAAACCATCACAACCAGTAATCGATTGTGCGCGCTCCAAATAATAATTTTTTTCAACATGTTGATACCTGTCAGCCGAGCCCACTTAATGTTGCGCGTGTTTTGTGATGGACGATTCGGGCGGACTTCCAGCTGCTGATGTATCTATGGCTGAAATGACACCACGAATTTGAGCCTCCGAATCAATCAAAAATTGAGCTCTGGTTACAACCTCATCGCCTTTTTCCAAGCCCTCTAGTATCTGAGTTTTGTTGTCCGCCGAATAGCCTGCGACGACATACTTCGGCATAAACTTCCCATCTCCGAGTGCTACCAAAACCATTTCCCGCTGGCCAGTCCGGATAAGCGCATTCTCAGGAACAACGATTGTAGGGGAAGTCGCCGCTATTTCTAGAGTTGCAGTTGCGAACATTCCTGGTTTGAAGGGCCCACCGTGCCGGCCAGGCAAAACAATTCGGGCGCGAGCTGTACGTAACTCGTTGTTCATCATGTGAAAGACATAGTCGACCTTCCCATGAAAACGCTGCCCCGGCTGGGAAGGTAATTCTATTACTGCATCAGTGCCGATCTTTACCCATGGTACGTCTTGTTCATATACGTCTACGATGAGCCATATTTTGGAAACATCGACAATATTGAACAGTGACTGGCCAGCTTTGATGAATTGTCCGGACGTAACACTTTTATTCATGACCTCTCCGCTTGCCGGTGCGTAAAAAGTAAGCGTTCTACTTGGGGCGTTAATTTCTTCGAGATGTCGAATTTGCTCTGCACTGAGGTCCCAATACTCCAGTCGCCGTCGAGCGGCATCAACAAGATGTCTGGCATCGGATTCTGATGATGTTCCACCCAATCGTTCAGCACTCCGTAGTGCGAGCAAGTATTCTTCTTGCGAAGTAATTAGCCCAGGGCTGTATAACTCAAGTATCGGTTGTCCCTTTTGAACCATTGCACCATCGAAATCCACATATAATTTCTCGACCCATCCATCGATTTTTAGCGCAACGGAATGTGTTCCCTGCTCATCCATTGCGAACTGACCAGTTGTTCTGATCTTTCTATCTAGCGAGCCAAATACCGCCTCTTCAGTCTGAACATTGATTTTCTGAAGCAGATCGACACCTGTTTGAAGAACAGGTCTATCGCCAGACCTATCCTGGTGCGAGATTTCCTCTTGGCTGAAATTAGCAGCAGGCGTTTCTGCCACGGTCGTAACTGTATCACCAGCCATCGATCGCGGGTCCTCAGTACGCGTTGGCCTGTGACTACCACGTGTCAAAATAATTATCGCAACTATCGTGATAGCGAATACTCCAACGAGTGCCACGATTGCGTTTCGGGATCTCAGTGTTTTCATGATGGCTGATTTCTAAGTATTATCAATTCGACGTTTTGAACAACGTTGTTTTTATTGAACCGGTCGCGTGATAAAGTTGTGCTTCAAGCGCACGCAGACGCGCCTTACTATTGGAGAATCCAATTCGCAGATCGAAGAGCGTTTGTTGTGCATTAAGCAAATTCAAAAAGTCTGATACCCCAGTACTGTAACCGTTGAGCGATGCCTCAAGCGTCAGCTCTCCCTGCGGAATCAGCGTATCCCCGAACAGGTTTATCATTCTCTTTTCGACGTCAATCTGACTCTCGACGTCTCGGACGGTCGATGCGATCTCAATCTCAAGCGCTTCTTTTCTGGCTACGGCTTGACGAAAATTAATTCCGGCTTCGGCTACCTTTGACCTTTCTTTTGTTCGCCAGATTGGGACACTTATCGCCAGACTCAACGCGAACGCATCTCGTCCATTCATCAATGTGGTCAAGTCGCTCTGCGCGATGTCGACGTATGATAGTCCAAACCTGAAATCAGGATATCTTTCCTTGTTCGCCAGCCCAATCTCGAGTTCACGTCGTTTTTGGAGCGCCTTGAGTTGCTGTATCTCAGGACGAACATGCCGCTCGGTTACTGTTACGAAAATGGCATCATTATGACTGTCCTCCAATTGAATGGTCCTTCCCAAAAACTGGCCTGGGCCATCGACTGCCAGAAGCAATGCTAGAGTTTCCACGCTCGATTGTCGCTGCCGTAATAGATCCAGCTCAAGGCGATCTATCGAATTGCGCTCGAGTTGAGCTTTCAAGATGTCCTGCTGCGCTCCGCGGCCGACAGCATATTGAGACGTCACTATCTCTATAAAGTCTGAAACCTGTTTTCTGTAGGTCTCAACAAGGTCAAGCTGCTCCTGAACCCTGTACATATCATAGAACGCGAGGCTAACTCTTAGGACAATTTCCTGAGCCAATGCCTCTGCGGAATAGCCTGCATACTCGGTACTTACACGTGCGATTTCTCTCTCTAACCCTCTCTTTCCGGGGAATGGAATTGTTTGCTCCAGTTTCCACTGTGTCCGCTGAAACCCCTTTGCCGTGTAGATGGGTAATGGCTGATAACTGACGGCAGCTTGAGGGTTCTCCAACTGACCTGAACGCCGGGCCCGAGTGCGCATTGCTTCGACCTGTAGCTTCTCCGCCTGCAACAGTGGGCTCTGTTCAAGCGCCACATTGATGAGTTCGAACAAACGTAATCCACTGGTATCTGCGGTCGCGACATTCTGGCCGATTACGCGAGATGGATTAATGAATCCACAAAACAGTACGACGCATGCGCACGAAATCAATACAGGTGTTGTTTTTCCCATTCTGACAGTTCGATTGATGAGAACAGTAAAGCGCCAATTCACAACGCTGAACTGATATGGAAACACGAAGGCGACTTGATGCTTTCCACCCACGTAAGGCAGGGCATGAATTCGGGACTTTCAGATTGAGAAATCTGTGCCGAGTTAGCTATTCAGTCGCTACAGCTATGAGCTAGCTGTTGTCAGAGGAGATATGACGAGAGTAAAACTCTCTTGGGCCTTGTCGGAAGAAGGGAATTTTGTGCGTCCGTATATACGCATCCTGAGTGGTACGGCGATTGCCTTTGTTGATCGGACAAATTTGCCAGAGCTGACACGAGGACGACTTTCGAACTGCCAAGTTTTCCCAATAGCATCGGTGCGTCGACATCCAGTGGCCGAACAGACATACAATCTACGCAGTCGATATGCTCCCAGCCACTTGATGCCGCGTCTGAGCAGCATTCCCTGTCAGTACACGTCTCGGAATTCATCACCGGAACTGAGCCCGCAGAGTCAGATGTTACAAGATTGTATACCTTCTCAATAATACCCGATACTTCACTGTCGCCGGTTATATCGCACGTGTACAACGCTACAGGGGCGAGAACCAAATAGAGGAAGGCCAGCGACATTAGAGTCGGAATTAACCGAGAAGTACGAAACGAACTTAGCATGTCGGAGACGTCGAAAGTATACGGGTTTGATTCATAGCTATCCACGTAGTTCCCATACGTGCGAAAAACGGCATTTCAGTCAGCCAACGGATAGTCCGCCTCCACAAACCCTTCAGACATCTCCTTGAGTCTCCTCTTCAGGAGCCGCTTGCGGAACGGCGTCAGGTAATCGATGAACATGATGCCATCTAAATGATCATTCTCATGTTGTACGACACGTGCTAACATACCAGAACATGAAAGACGCTTCCGCTCCCAGTTGCGATCGGTGTACTCTACTTCGACCGACACCGGACGCTTCACTTCTTCTCGTATATCCGGAATCGATAGACAGCCCTCCTCGAAGGCCGACAGTTCATCCGACGACTCAATAATCTCGGGATTGATAAAGACCATTGGTTGCTCGGGGACATCCTCACCGTCCGCTTCCAGGTCTTCTTGAAGTGTAGTCAGATCGACGACAAAGATTCGCTGACCTACGCCGACTTGAGGCCCTGCCAACCCTATCCCGTATGCCCCGTGCATCGTCTCAAGCATATTGTCTATCAGCTCCTGCAACTCCGGCGAATCACCGACAATCTCATCAGCTGGCTCACGCAAGACATCTGACCCAAAAGTGTAAATCGGAAGTATCATGTCCTAGTCTAATTGCCCATCTAAATATCGTTGCAAAATAATTGCAGCCGCAGCCTGGTCTACTCGTCCTTTTTGCCTGCGTGTTTTCTTTTTGACACCTGCCGCCAACAACGTCGCTTCCGCTTCACGTGAAGAAAAACTCTCATCGACCATTGTGACATCAAGTCCGCTGACAACACGTTCAAGGCGCTTGATCCACCGGCGGATCGCTTCATGAATCGGGCCTTCACCTTCGTCGGCCGGAGCGGGCCAACCTACAACCACGGTATCGAGGCCCTCATCTTGAGATAACTGCTCAAGGTATCTGATTCCGTCCGCAGGGGTAAAACTACCGACAGGACGCGCGAACATCAGAAGGGGATCTGCTATCGAAATGCCGATCTTTTTTGTGCCGTAATCGACACCGACGACTCTACCCAAATTGCTTCAAACTGAAATTTTATGCTAACCTGCTACTACAAGGCTACATAAACGTCAAAATCCCTAATCAGTTCGAAGTTGAGTCTGGATCTTTAATTCCATCACCGGAATAGTCCGCACTGCCTTCCGGAATCTCATAATTGAGTTTTGTGAGGGGGGTCTGCAGTACTTCCTTCAAACGCTTGCTCGGTTTGAAATGTGTTTTGCGCCGGGAAGGAATAAAGACGGTCTCGTTCGTTTTCGGATTTCGAGCCTTAGGCTTTGCTTTCGTCTTTTTAACCTCAAAAACACCGAAATCGCGCAGTTCTATGCGTACTTCGGGGTCCGCTTCGAGAAGTAATTCCCCCAGCGCTTCTACGACAGCTCCAACCCAGGGCTCGCTCTTGTAAATGGGTTCACTCATGAGTTCCGCTACCTTGCGAGCAACGTCTTTCTTGGTTAGAGTTTTGTATTTGTCAGTCATAGAAACGTCGTTTAGGTGGTACTTATCTCGCTGTCACTATGTGCGAAACGGCAATAACGCTAGGTCCAGCAAAATACAGGCGATGACAAGTTAACTATTTCTTCTATTTCTGCAAAAAACAGGCGCTACTCTTCGACGGATTCTTCGAAACGATACACACCATGTATTCCATTAACCCGTTGCAATCTGCCAATGACACGCTTCAAATGCTCTGTATCACTCACATATAGAACAACTGTACCCTCGAAAACTCCATCCTGCGAATCAACAGTTATCGATCGGATATTCGTTTTCAGATTCTTGGAAATTACGGTCGTAATGTCGCTCACAATGCCTACGCGATCCTCTCCCACCATGCGGAGTGCAGTAATAAACTGCACATCTTTCTGCCTGCTCCATTCAACAGGTACGATTCTATCCGGCTCATTAATAAGCAGATTCGGTGCATTCTTGCAGTTTACCCGATGGATTTTGATCCCGCCATTCCGACTAACGAATCCGAAAACGTCGTCACCGGGAATCGGATTGCAACACGGTGCATACTGAGTCATGATATCCGTATGCAACTCTCCATCAATCATCAGAGCTGGCTGACTCGTCTGATGAGCCGTGTCGAGAAAATTCTCAAGCAAACGTACCGGATCGTTTTGTGCTTCCGCGTCTTCCGCCGCCTGAGCAGTTCCCTTTTTTATTGTGGCGATTAACTCATCAGGTTCGTAAAGTCCTACACCGATCTCATAATACATTTGCTGTTCGTTCGGAAACTTCAGTCGCGAGATGTGACGTTGCAGATCCTTGTTGCCAAGTTCAATCTTCGCACGCGACAATTTCTTTTCGAACGTTTTCTTTCCATGTTCGACAGCCTTGCGTCGTTTCTCATTAACCCAGTGACGTATCCTGCTGCGAGCTTTGTGCGTGACAACAAAGTTTACCCAATCAGGATGTGGAGTCTGTTTTTTAGATGTGATAATCTCAACCTGGTCACCACTTTTTAGCCGATAGGAAAGCGGGACCATCTTGCCATTCACTTTCGCCCCAATGCAATGGTAGCCGACTTCCGTATGCACCTGAAATGCAAAATCGACTGGCGTGGCATCCAGCGGTAACGTGAGCAGTTCACCCCGCGGAGTGAAGACG
>CBDUKH010000007.1:0-57799 GCA_965367755.1 uncultured Rhodothermales bacterium | reverse complement strand
ACTCTTTCATGCCAACATCGCCTTTGAAGGTGGTAGCGCGTCGAGAGGCGGCGCCATCTACGCTGGTGGTGCCTCACCAACACTCGTGAACATCACGATAACCGGCAACCTCGTAGAGGGCGATGAGAATTCTTCTGGTGGAGCGATTTATGCTTTCATTGATAGCCACCCTTTGCTGCTGAACAGTATTGTGTGGGGTAACCAGGCAGGAAGCGGCAGTCAGATGACTGTTGGGGATTCCTCGTCTTCAATCGAACTCGATTATTCTTTATTCGGTAACGACAACGGTGACATCGAAAACGAAGGGACGTTCGAACAAGGAAATTTTTCCATAGTCGCTAACCCCTTATTTGTTGATGCAGAAAATGGAGATCTGCGCCTTCTAGACCTATCGCCAGCACTCGATGCGGGTCACCCGGATAGTGAAGCGTTCGGGTATCCTTTGAATGAGAACAATGATCCAATTGACCTGGATGGCAACCCTCGGTTTTCCGATGGGCGTATTGACCTAGGCGCCTTTGAATTCCAGAGTATTCCGACGACGATTGAAGACGATGATATTCCTGAGGTTGCAACGACCTTGACGGCACCGTGGCCAAACCCTGTCCGAAGTATCGCCTCTATGGAACTTGTCGCTTCAAAAAGCCAGGAGCTGAGCGTGGACATCTACGACATGCTTGGCCGCCGAGTCAAAACACTCTACAACGGGACGATCCTTCCAGACTCGAAAGAAACAATCAAGTTAGACGCGACGGAACTGTCATCTGGAATGTATCTGATACGAGCTACCGGAAAGCACTTTGCTACCTCGCGGACGGTCACAGTGATACACTGACCCCTCGCACCGCGGTCATTTCCATAACAACCAGTATCAATTATCTATATAAAGGAGCACAGTGCGTTCAAACGTTATCGCTTTAACGAGACCGCAGACTGAATCCTCTCGATCTGGTACTGATGTACGACATCGTGACCCGCATACAGTTGAATCATGAGGGATACGGACTCGTTTCCGCGCTCGCTGTGCTGGCCCTCGCGTGCAAGCTCTTCGTCTGACAATCCATCAATAATTTCGAGATTTACTGTCCGGGAAGCAGCAAACAATGCAAGGGCAGATCCAACCGGACGCGTTGAATAGCGGAGTTTATCGGCCCATAAATTCTGATCGTAGCCAGCCAGCGTCGGCATCGACTCGGCCAGAATTCGTCGCATTCGATTGGAGAGTACGATCTCACTGTCACACAAATGATGAATCACATCTGCGACGGACCATTTTCCTGCGCTTTCCGGATCACGGATTTCAGCGTCCGTCATGGTTGACAGCAATTCTGTACATCGGGTCGGAGTTTCTTGTAGAATCGTCATGGGGTCTCGACCCGCGAGTAGACCTAGAAGAGCCTGCTGGTAGTCACGTTGACCCTGCTTGGTATCAGTGGCTGTATTGGAGAAAACGGACATAGTGATTGATGATTTGTTTATCTATGGAGCGCGAAGGCTCAATCCGGCACCGACCAAGAAATCGGGTGCTGTGTCTGTCATACCGACGCCGGCGTGCAAGTCTAGTTGTATAAGGCTTGCGGGAGAAAAAGTCACTCCTGAGTGTACGACAAAAGATGCTTTTCCGCGGGCCTGTTGATCGGCGGCGACTTCGAGGAATCCGCCGACGGCTGGTGCGAGCGATGTCCCAACCACAGCGGTACCCGATGCCAGGACCTGATCCGCGGCTCTGTCGAAGGTGCCCCCTACCTGGGTACCAAATCCGACGTTGCCGAAGTCGCGGCCGGCTGCCACCAGGACAAGGGGCGTCAGCTCACTGCTTCCCGACACGTCCTCTCCCAACGGTACTGCGGTCGCAGCAATGATTGCGACATCCCACGCGTTCATCGGGCCGATCTGAACCTTAATGCCCACAGTCGGATCCGATACGCCGCCCGCATTATCGGTGATAACGTAGTTTGGCGCCCCGATTCTGATCTCGAATTTAGTTACTGGGCTCCATCTGAGCAGTAGCTCTGAGCCAGTCGTTTCAATCTCCGAACCGCTACTGACGATCGTAACTCCACCTTCCACCTGAATAGAACCCACAGGCACTGTGATTCCCGATTCGGTAAAATCTGGACGATCGGTCACTAAATCCGGCACTTCTTGAGCGATAACAACGTCGACGGCAAAAAAAACGATTGCTATATAGAGAAATGGTTTCATGTCTTCATTATTTAGTCTACTCTAAATATATAACACTGACCACCTATCACAAAGCATCAATTTGCACACGCCGAAATAAATGAAATCACGACGACAATGACATGGTTCGCACAAAACTGGAAATTTGCAGAGTCGGTCCGTGGAGCAAATGTGAGCAATACTCAATCGACCTGCGGACGCTGACCAGAAAACAGACACTCCGAAAATAATCTATCACGTTGTCCGAGACCGCCAAACCGCCTGAGGTCGGAGCGTTCAGACCAGCCAATAAATCATTAGTCCAAACGCGCCCACAATAATATGCAGTGTTAAAAAAGAGAACCATAAATCGTCCAAGTTGGTGATCGACTGTCCACGGACGACAGCGGTAAATTGCATTGCCGTTAGATGTCTAAAAACCCACTGCGCTTCTTGACGCAGTGCGAGATACTTGTGCAAGCAGGATGCACCGATGTACGGGCGGACTCCGCTCGTCGGATCACCAATAATCGGTGGTTACAAATTCAGTATCGTCGCTGTCTATCAAATAGCGACAATACAAAACTGCGTGCCAATGAGACTTCTGATAGCTAACGAGACGATCTCTACACACCATCATTATCTACGAAAACTTGTCATCAATGAGGCTGCCCACCAATGTCTGGTAAAAACGTCGAGGCAATCGGTAGAACTAAAACTCACGCTACTCGAATTCAACCTCCTTTCAACACTGGTTACGCATGAAGGAATCTGTATGACCAGAGACCAACTCTTGAACAAAGTATGGGGAATGGATTTTTCTCCCGGGACCAATAGTGTTGACGTTGCAATTTATAGTCTCAGAAAGAAACTGCGTTACGTTGGCCTTGCCCGAACTATTCAGACCATCCGAGGCGTCGGTTATCGGTATGATCCTTCGATCTCTTTTCAGTCTAACGTTCCTATGAAATTCTAATCCAAATCTCATGTACCATCTCACAGTTCGGCCGACATTGCAAGTGCCGTTGACCTGTCGAGTAACTCAGGATCGCAACCAACATTTTGTTACAATGCCGTTACTAATAACTTTCACATGGCGCCTACTGATCGAAATCTAGGTCGTACTATGACATCGAGAGATCGTCTCGATCTGTTCGAATTCATTGTTGGAGCGCCACGGTCGTCTGAGGATCGACCATCTCATAAACCAGCAGGAATTGATGGCGAAATACTCACGACGGGACTTGCCTCGAGCCTTCACTCGAGCAACCTTCCGCGAATCGCAGTAAGCAGCTCGGCCGTAGCGCATCCGTCGAACGCTGATGTTTCGGTTGAATCTCTGCTTGATGAAGCGCTCGATTGCAACGCCAGTGACATTCATATTGAACCGTTCGAATCTACTTTGCGTATTCGATTTCGGATTGACGGGCGCCTCCAGGTCAGACATATGCTTAACCCCGAACGGGCGGCGGCAGTCGCTGCGCGAGTGAAGGTTTTGTCAGGTTTGGACATCGCAGAAAAGCGGCGACCACAGGATGGGCGGTTCCGATTTCAATCCGGCGACTGCGTTATCGATCTGCGCGTCTCTGTGCTTCCGACACTATCGGGAGAAAAAGTCGCAATAAGAATCCTTCGGCGGGGAGGACATCTCACTACGTTGTCGGCTCTGGGATTTCAGAATGATCAGCTGTCTACTATCAGAGCGGCATTGAAGAAAACGACAGGCATGATAGTAGTTACCGGTCCCACGGGAAGCGGTAAGACAACGACTATTTACGCAGCTCTCCGCGAGTGTATGAGTGTCGAGATGAACGTTTGCACGCTGGAAGACCCGGTGGAATATGACCTTGCTGGAGCTAATCAGTCGCAGATCCGCGAAGACATCGGATATTCGTTTGGCGCATCCCTCCGAGCACTGTTGCGTCAGGACCCCGACATAATTATGGTCGGTGAAATGAGGGATTCCGAGACGGCAAGCATTGCAATTAGAGCTGCGCTTACCGGGCATCTCGTCTTTACCACGTTGCATACAAATAATGCCCTTGCTGCAGTTGCAAGACTCAGGGACATGGGTGTTGAGTCCTTCCTGATCGCCTCTGCCCTGTCACTCGTGATAGCACAGCGCCTGGTACGACTTACATGTAGCGTTTGCAAGGGTAATCGGGCCATCGAACCGGACACGATGTGTCGCACGTGCCAGGGAATTGGATTCCGAGACCGTACAGCTATTTTTGAAATTGTCCCCGTCGATGACGAGCTGCGACGGCTGCTGACGATCGATGCTCCCCCAGCCGACCTCGAGGCTTATCTGCGACGAAAGGGAATGATGAATCTCGAAGAGGCAGGACAGCAATTAGTTACTGAAGGACAAACCAAATTTTCTGAGATAGCCGGAATGTCCAGCGACGAGGAGGTTTATCAATCGAAAGTCTTGAGACCAGCGTAGTACAATAGAGAAACAGGAATGCTATTAATCCTTCATCTCCATATCAATTCGAGCGAGCACCATCTCGATAGCGACGTGATTGTGTCCGCCGCGAGGGATGATAATATCCGCGAAGTGTTTTGACGGCTCGACGAACTCGATGTGCATCGGACGCACACTACGTTCGTATTGATCGACGACATCATCGATGGAACGACCACGGTCACGAATGTCTCGCTTAATTCTTCGGATTAGCCTAATGTCGTCGGCTGTGTCTACGAATATTTTGATATCCATGCGTTTCCTGAGCTCGGCGACCGCGAGAACGAGGATCCCCTCGAGGATGATTACTGGTCTTGGCTCGACACGAACCGTCTTCTCGGTTCGAATGTGCAGACTGTAATCGTAGATCGGCTTTTCTACAGCATGACCGTTAACGAGATCGTCCAGCTGAGATACGAGAAGGTCCGACTCCAACGCCATCGGATGATCTACGTTGAACTGTTTTCGTTCCTCCAGAGAGAGGTGACCCAGATCGAGGTAATACGAGTCGTGATCCAGAACGGCGATCTTGGAATCGCCTACGGCGTCAATGATGCGGTTGAGCACGGTCGTCTTGCCGGACCCAGATCCACCGGCAATACCTATGACAACCGCTTTATTCATGAGCTATTTTTTTATGAACGCTAACGATCGCTGACGCGTATCTTCGTCATACGTAGAGTCTTTTTCACTGTAGTGATATCCGGCCGGATGCGTCCACTCGTTCAGCAGCTCTACCTCGTCTGCGGACTCTTTAACGATAAAGCCAACCAGCTGCCCGCGTAGCGCTTCAACTCCGTCCGTGACCGGCGGAAGTTTTCCTCCCTTTCTCTTTCCATAGAAGTTAGCCGTGATCATCTCCTGATATGTATGCTCATCCGTCCAGACGGGAGGCATGTCGTCGGGTAGCAGATTCCACACTACGTGGTCCTTCAATTGCTTGTTGAGAGCCTGGCTGACCAGATCGTGCCAGTACGATGCCACGTCACCGATGCCGGGAATTGAAGCGTCCAATACCACGTGATATGCTGGAATCAAATCATCGGGTCTCAGGAGTCCAAATAATCCGGAGAAAATGATACCGTTCTCCAAGAGCCGCCGTTGTGCGCCGGTCGGGAGTGTTTGGAAATTCATCGCCTCGTACATAACACCGGGGCTATATCTGTCGAGAGCAGACATCAGGGGACTGTTGTAGATGTCGCCATTGACCCTCAGGCTCTCCTCGGGATCTATATTGTCGCCCGCCAGAGAAGATATGTCCTCATCACTATTGACGGCCGCAAGAATCCCATCAATCAGTTTCCTTCTTTCGGGATTCAGATCGTGGTAGTAGTTGAATGTGTTCGAGGTACGGTAATCGAACATATCCGGAGCAAAGGGATTCCCACCGTCTTTCTTGACATCGGAGGGTCCCAGAAGAATTGCAAATTGGGCCATACGTTAAGGTTGCGCAGTCGAACGTCTATCGACGTCAAGACATCACGAAGTGGCCGAAGCTTTGGGTGGCTGGCCATGTTTGACTTCGCCAATCAAAGCATCTATATCCTGCCTGATTTGATCAGCACGTTGCCGTGCATCCGCAACGAGTGCATCAGCACGCTGCTTGGCTTCGCTCTGTTCGGTAGGATTCGTCAGATGATCGACATAGCCACCCACCTGTTGGGACAAGTGTTCGAGTTGATAGGCTAAACGTCGCCTGATTTTCTTACCGTCTTCGGGAGCCACAAGCATACCAAGTGCGAAACCTACGGTCCCGCCGAGAATGGTACCCCAAACGCCGGCTCGAAAAACACTCCCTGCCGTATAACGCTTCATGGTTCGACTCCGAATGAAAACTTTAGAAGAAAGGACACAGACAAGAAACGAAAATCACCTAAAAAACAGTGACTACTAACGACTTTTCTTTTTATGCCGATTTTTTCTGAGACGCTTCTTTCTTTTGTGCGTCGCGATCTTATGACGTTTACGCTTGCGTCCGCAAGGCATAAGCGCTACCTCTTTATTATATTGTGAAACAAGTACAGAACAACGAAGATACGCTTCTGGGTTCGATTTATGCAACGCACTGCCATTTAGGCAGTTTCAGATTCTCTTTGAAGATCCGTAGCATTTGCGCATTATTTGCTGCCAAACCGCAATTTTCCATGGACGAACGGATGCTAGCT
The DNA here is from genome assembly GCA_965367755.1 of uncultured Rhodothermales bacterium. Taxonomy (GTDB): domain Bacteria; phylum Bacteroidota; class Rhodothermia; order Rhodothermales; family JABDKH01; genus JABDKO01. The sequence continues at coordinate 51,004 of CBDUKH010000007.1, read as the reverse complement.
TTACGCTGCAACAGCCCTTATCTTTCGTTTTTCCAACAGTACTACCGTTTTAACAGACTACCTATTCGACGATTCGTGGCTAATGTCTGAATTCCCCATAAGCGAAGAAGCCGGTTATCGTTACGTCGACGCCGGGAAGGCCTCTGACCTGCCACCGATTGTTCTTCTACATGGAATGCTTGGCGACCATCTGAATTGGTCTGCTACCATCCATTATCTATCGGAGAACGGCTACCGGGTTCTCTGCCCGATCTTACCAGTCTACGACCTCCCTCTCAGTCAGACCACCGTTCCGGGACTCGTAAATTACGTCGACGGCTTTACGAAAGCTCTGGGAGTCACGGAAATGGTTCTTGCAGGCAACTCGCTAGGCGGCCACGTCGCCCTGTTATATTCGATCCGACACCCCGAAAAAATTCGGGCCCTTGTCCTCTCCGGTGCTTCGGGAATCTACGAGGTTGAAATGGGGACATCGAAGTTCAGGCGTCGTGACAAAGACTTCATTCGTCAGCGAGCCGCACTTACGTTCTTTGACCCCGTCCACGCAACCGACGACCTGGTTGAAGACATGTTCGGCATCGTTAATGACCGGGGTCGCGCTATCAGGCTGATTCGGATGGCGCGATCGGTACAAAACGAAGGAGTCACTGAATTTCTGGGAACCATCCATGCTCCAACCCTTCTCGTATGGGGTAAGGAGGATGTGATCACGCCACCGGATGTTGCCGAGGCTTTTTTTGAAGGCATCCCAAATGCCAAACTGCAGTTCATAGATAAGTGTGGTCACGCTCCGATGATTGAGCAACCAGACGAATTCAATAAGCACACGCTCGAGTTCTTGAACGAAGTCTCAGGAAGTATGCGCATCGCCATGTCCGGGTAGTCTTCCTTCCCCTTCGGCTACTCTGCCACTTCTACATTCCGCCTGCTTTCCCTTTCGCCCGGTTCGAGATGCATCTTACGGCTATCGTTCATGACGACTGCATCGACCATCCTTCGAATCTTGAAAGACAATCTCACGATCGGTTCGTAACTAGGGATAAACGAATTGAGTCTAAAGTGCGGGTTATTCCCACGGGATTCTATGGACGACTTCCTCTTCGCGCGATCGCAGATGGCGATGTCATTGGCATTCCATATCATCTTTGCGGTGATGGGAATCGGGATGCCATTATTGATGGCAATCTCAGAGGGATTGTATCTGAAAACCCGGAATTCAGTTTACCTTGAATTGAGCAAACGATGGGCGCGCGGCACGGCTATCCTGTTCGCTGTGGGCGCCGTCTCTGGAACTGTCTTATCATTCGAACTCGGATTGCTGTGGCCCGGGTTTATGGAAGCTGCCGGCTCAATTATCGGAATGCCTTTTTCTTTGGAAGGCTTTGCATTTTTTACCGAAGCCATTTTTCTCGGCATATATCTTTATGGCTGGGATAGAATTTCGCCACGCGCTCATTTCCTTTCAGGCATTATGGTCGCCATCAGTGGAGCGTTCTCGGCAATTTTTGTTGTGACGGCAAACGCGTGGATGAATACCCCTGCAGGATTTCGCTATGTAGACGGGCAGTTCCTTGATATCGACCCGATAGCGGCCATGCTAAATCCTGCTGCCGGGCTTCAAGTCGTGCACATGATGCTTGCAGCTTATGTCTCCATCGGTTTTTGCGTCGCGGCGATCCACGCCTACTACCTTAAGAAAGATCGGACAAACGAATTGCACCGACGGGCAATGGGCATTGCACTGGCAGTCGCGATCATTGCCACTCCCCTCCAAATTTTCAGTGGCGACAGGATTGCAAAAATGACCGCTGAAACCCAGCCTGCGAAATTTGCAGCGATGGAAGCGCACTACAAGACAACTGCAAACGCACCACTCACAATAGGCGGAATTCCCGACGATGAAAATCAAGTCGTTAGATACGGCGTTGAAATCCCTTCTGCCTTAAGCTTCCTGGCTACCGGAGACGCGGATGCTGTCGTCATCGGACTAGAAGATATACCTCACGATCAATGGCCAAATACCAGGATAGTACACTGGTCATTCGACATTATGGTCGGGTGCGGAATGATCATGCTTCTGCTGTCAATCTGGGGTGCTGCTAGCTGGATGCGACGTCGCAGGATACCCGACTCCAACAAGTATCTTACGGGTCTAGTTTTCGCCGGGCCTTTAGGGTTCATCGCGATCGAAGCCGGTTGGATTGTTACGGAGGTCGGTCGGCAGCCGTGGATAATCTACAATATTATGCGAACGGAGGAAGCCGTGACGCCGATGACAGGTCTTGTGATTCCGTTCACTACGTTCACTCTACTGTATATTTTCTTGTCGGTAATAACCGTTTTCTTGTTGCGCCGCCAGTTCGTCCGGGCCACCATCAGCGAGGGCAGAGTTGATTCGTGATTTTAGTTGATGTCATAGCCATAGCGATTCTTGTGTCTATAATTCTGTATGCGCTACTTGGTGGCGCCGACTATGGAGGGGGCATGTGGGACCTGCTCGCAAGCGGACCCAGAAAACGACAACAACGTGATGCCATAGCGCATGCGATAGGCCCTGTCTGGGAAGCCAATCACGTGTGGCTAATTCTTGTTATTGTCCTATTGTTCACTGCATTTCCAGCATCGTTCGCGGTGACAATGACTGCGCTTCACATTCCGCTGACAGTTGTTCTCATAGGTATTGTACTTCGAGGAACCGCATTCGTCTTTCGGAAATATGACGTTCAGAAAAATGACGTTCACGAACGATGGAGTACCGTCTTCGGGATATCCAGCGTTCTGACACCATTCTTTCTTGGGATATCTATCGGCGCGTTGGGGTCAGGCGACATTCGATGGGAAAACGGAGTTGTAACAAGTGGATTTTTCGCCGGATGGACATCGTGGTTTGCCCTTGGGTGTGGCCTTTTTACGCAAGGCCTGTTCGCGTTTCTAGCCGCAACGTACATGACCGTTGAGACAGTATACGACAGGGCTTTGCAGGATGATTTCCGGCGACGAGCGGCTCTCTCGCTCTTGCTACTCCTTCCCGCTGCGTTACTTGTATTTATCCTTGCCCGTTTCGATGCGGCAATCTTCTATGATCGGTTGGTCGAATGGTGGAGTCCACTGCTGGCGATTGGAAGCCTTGTTGCGGGAATTATCTCATACGCCGGACTCCGTCGTCGTAGATACAAGATTGCACGAGGGTCGGCCGCGGTACTTGTAACACTAATTCTGGTGGGATGGGCAATCGCACAATATCCGTACATCGTAATCCCTGACGTCCATATCTTTGTCGTGGCATCTCCCGCTGTGACATTGAAGTTTACGGTTGGCGCGTTAGCAGTGGGTGCTTTGCTTCTTTTTCCGTCTTTGGCCTATCTGTTTGTCGTCTTCAAACGTGACGAAGCGATGCGTGCTAATCGCGACGTGGAATAAACCGGTCATTTGATCGGATTCAAGACGTGTCTGGAACTTACCGGTGCTCGATACGCCTACGCGTCAGGACGACGTCGCGTTATGATCCCGAGTCCCAATGCCAGGATGGCAGAACCAATTATTGACCAGATAACTGGAAATGGTCTTCCACCGACATTGACAACGAAGAAATCGGGGAGGCCAAATTGCCCGGCGAGCCACATCCCGATCATAGCCCCGATAAATCCGACAACTATTGAGACAAAACAGCCACCGAGTGAGTAGCCTGCCAGTGATTGACCGATGCCACCGCAGATTGCGGCGATCAGAAGGAGGATGAGAAAACTCGTCAATGTCATCGTTGGTCACCGGGTTTTGTTATACAGATGATAGTATCTGAGAACGATATAACGGTATCGATTATTACGGCGTCGACCGTTCGAATTGAGTGACTGATCCTGGTCACAACACCACATTGGCACGGGATCCAGGTTTGTCAAAATTTTTGATATTTTCTCGGAAATCGGCCGGGGGGCCACCAAACCTCCTCCCCGGTTGCAACTTAACTCCGTTTCTCGTTCTGCACCAATGAGAAAATGCTAGAATATTTCTAGGAAATTTTCTAGGAAACTTTCTAGGAAAATTCCTGCGAAGACGACGAACCTACCGGTCATTCTTAAAACCAAAACGGCCGTTTTCGCAGATCAATTTCATGACCAGTCGCCCAGTATTCTTTGCGCCTCCGATAACTAGACATCGCAAATTTCAATAGCTGCACCCAACGCCACTTCCGGATCTCCCTTCGGAATAAACTCCTGCGCAATAAATCCCTCAAAGCCCGTCTCCGCTATCGCCTCGACAATCGCACGATAATTCAGCTCCTGACTATCATCGATCTCGTTGCGCCCGGGTACTCCCGCCGTGTGATAGTGTGCAATGTATTGGTGGTTGTCACGAATAGTTCGGATGATATCTCCTTCCATAATCTGCATATGATAAATGTCATACAGCAAACGAAATCGATCTGAATCCAATCTCTTTACCAATTCGACACCCCACGACGTTCGGTCGCACTGATGATCCGGGTGACTGACGCGACTGTTCAGCAGCTCCATGCAGATCGTCACCCCATAACGCTCGGCTGTCGGCAATATCTTCTGTAATCCCACAACACAATTTCCAAGGCCTTCTTCATCGTCGAGTCCTTGACGGTTTCCAGAGAAGCAAATCAGATTCGGATAACCAGCATTTGCAACGAGTGGAATCTGATCCAGATACTCCGGGACCAACCATTCATGGTACTTCGTGTGGTTAAAGCCACGTCGAAGTTTATCGTCAACATCTCCGGGAGGATTCGCCATCGCACATACGAGATCGTACCTGGAGAGTATTGGCCAGTCCTCCGGCCCCAGCAACTCGACTGACGGTATCCCCAATCGCTTAGCCATTTGGGCAAGCTCCTCCACTGTCATCATGCTAAAGCACCATTGACACACTGAGTGATTGATGGATCCACTAAGACCCGGCCGCAATTTATCCGCCAGTTGAAAACCAGTAGATGTTGCAGCGGCGGAGGCTATCGTCGACTTAATAAATTCTCGTCGCTTCATTGACGTCCTCGTCCAGATTAAATTGTGCCGTGTTGCAATTGTTCGACGGCATAGCTACATGCCCGCGCAGTGAGTGCCATGTATGTGATGGATGGATTCTGACAGGCCGAAGACGTCATGCAAGAACCATCGGTCACAAAGAGATTCTTTACATCATGACTCTGATTGAACCCATTCAAAAATGACGACCTCGGGTCGAGTCCCATTCTTGCGGTTCCCATCTCGTGGATCGAGAAACCAGGCTTGTGCGGATTCGAAAATGTCTCCACATTACGACCTCCTGCTACTTCCAACATCTCAGCAGCATCGATCGTCGCTCGCTCTCGCATCATATCTTCGTTGGAACGGAACGAGCATCTAATTCTAAGTAACGGAATCCCCCAACTATCGAGATTGACTCGGTCCAGTTCGACAAAATTCTCGTAATACGGCAAGCATTCTCCGTAGCCTTCCAGATACATCATCCACTTACCCGGATCCCGAAGTGATCGCTTGAAGTCGGCTCCAAATCCCGGTGTATTCACTCCGCGCCTCCATCCTTCTCGCCATGCCTCTCCCTGAAACGCATACCCGCGCAAGAACTCACCACTCTGTTTTTCCAGATTGACATATCGCGGTATATATATTCCGTTCGGCCGGTTACCGTGATAATAACTGTCATGAAAAGAATCGATTTCCGCTGTTGCTCCGGCATTGAAAACGTGATCCATGAGGTAGTGTCCCAGCACTCCACTGGAATTGCCAAGTCCCGTAGGGAATTCCGAAGAGACTGAGTTTAGCAAAATCTGTGTTGACCCCAGCGTCGATGCACACATGAAAAGCAGGCGACTTCGGTACTCGATCGTCTCGTGCGTAAGTGCGTCTACAACATCAACACCAGTCGCCCGACGAGTTTCCGAATCGTAAGTAACACTACGGACAATCTTGTCAGTTGCCACCGTCAGGTTACCAGTTGCATGCGCCGCTGGAAGCGTGGAACTCAGACTACTGAAGTATGACCCGGTTGAACATCCTCTGTAGCAGGGACCACAATAGTGACACGGAGCGCGACCGTTGTGGGGAACCGTCAGAACCGCCGTTCGACCAATCGTCATCGTCCGATCACTGTAATGTCGGTCGATCTCCTTTTTCACAAACCGTTCGGCACAATTCATTTCCATCGGTGGAAGAAATTGTCCATCAGGAACCGATTGGATGCCTTCGGCCCGGCCGCTCACGCCAGCAAATCGCTCTACATAGTCGTACCACGGAGCCAGATCTTCGTACCTGATTGGCCAGTCAACGCCTTGACCATCCCTGGAGTTGGCTTCAAAGTCCTGCGGTCCCCATCGATATACCTGGCGGGCCCAGGTAAGAGAACGTCCACCCAGCTGATAACCTCTGATCCAGTAGAATGGATCGTCTTCAGATGTCAGGTACGGATGTTCACTGTCGTTTACGAAAAAATGCTGGGTCGATTCGGCGAACGCGTAGCATTGGCTTTGAATCTTATAGTCACCTTCCTCTACTTTCCGATCTCCCTGATCTCGAAAGCGAAATTCCCACGGTGCTTTATGTTCTGTAACATAATCCGCTCCGTGTCTGACGTCCCGTCCACGCTCGACGAGGAGCACCTGCAACCCTTTTTCGGTTAGCTCTTTTGCTGCCCAACCACCCGTTATTCCCGAACCAACAACGATGGCATCATATACAGTGGGACGGGAAGTATGTAGTGGACCTGATATCAACTGATCATTATCCGCCGGATGGGCTAAACGACAAACTGTTTAGATAGTCAAAACTGTTGCGTATCGTCGCTAGAGGATCAGCAGGGTTGTCGTGTTCGACGAAATAGTGTTCGAGACCAGCGATGTCTGACTGTGCAAACAACGCCGCGAAGTCGATGCCCCCTGCTCCAACGTCGACCATTCCCTCATCTTCGCCCATGTCTTTAACGTGGCACATGGAAATGCGTCCCGGATATCGATCAAAATATTCGAAGGGATCCCTGCCCGCTTTGCGTACCCAGTAGAAATCCATCTCCCACTGCATGGCCCCAGCTGGCGTATTATCAAGTAATATCTCCATGGGCACCTGACCATCCAATTCTTTGAATTCGAAGTCATGATTGTGGTATGCGAACTGGATTCCGGCCTTACTACAAATCATTCCAGTCGCTGCACACACATCCGCAATACGATGATAGTCATCCGCCGTCAATGACTCGTGGTCAGGAAGCCACGGGAATACCAGGTATCTGTGGCCGAGCACGTTCGCACTATCTAATACATCCTGTAGTGCGTCACTCCAGGAAGTCGGGTCGGTAAACAAACCCGGTGGGCTCCAGTGCGTACTTGGCGCGGTCATACCAAGGTCATCGAGTATCATCTTTAGCTGAGCTGGTTCGTGTCCATGGTAGCCCGCAAACTCAACCTCGTCGTACCCGACTGCAGCCACGTCTTTGAGTGTTTGAACAGCGTCCTTAGCCATTAAGTCCCGGACCGTATACAATTGTAATCCTATGCTGTGCAATCTCCTTCCCGCTGATGAACCATTTCTTGTCGTACATCCCGTTGACAAACCGGCAAGCCCAATTGACCCCCCAACCATCGAAACGAATTTCCGTCTATTCATTGCCGACTTTTCTAAATGTTTGAGTTTTTCATTTCGGTGACAGCAAAATCACATGCCCTGGCCGTCAACGCCATGTAAGTTATTGACGGATTCTGACAGGCGCTCGATGTCATGCACGACCCGTCCGTCACAAATACATTCGGGATATCATGCAGCTGGTTGTGGCTGTTCAGAACGGAGGTCTTTGGATCTCTACCCATTCGCGCCGTTCCCATTTCATGAATCCCGTAGCCGGGTGGGTTAAAATTCGTATATGTACCGACGTCCTTGCACCCGGCTGCCTCGAGCATTTCGGCAGCCTGGATGGCCATGTCAGCCCTCATCTTGACCTCGTTATCCGACCACGCACAATTTATTCTGAGGATCGGTATGCCCCACTGATCGACATTGACAGGATCCAGGTCGACGTAGTTCTCATAACGAGGAAGGCACTCACCGAATCCCTGCAGGGACATGCTCCATTTTCCGGGGCGACGCAAGCCGTGTTTAAAATCTGCTCCAAATCCTGGCTGACTCACGCCTCTGCCCCATCCAGCCCGGTAGGCGGCTCCCTGATACCCGTATCCTCGCAAAAATTCCTGGCTTTTGTTATTCCCGATGTTGGTGAATCGAGGGATATAAATCCCGGTGGGTCGGCGGCCGAAGTAATACGTCTCATCCAGACCCGCAACTTCTCCATACGCGCCAGATTGGAAAGGATGATCCATCAAGTAGTGACCTAGTGCGCCACTCGAATTACCCAATCCGTCCGGGAAACTACTGCTAGTTGAGTTCAACATGATCTGCGTTGTTCCAAGTGTAGACGCACAAAGAAAAATCAATCTGCCGTTAATAATCTCATCGTCTTTCGTTTCCGAATGAATCACTCTAACGCCGGTCGCCCTGTTCTGAGAAGGATCATATGTCACACTATGAACGACAGCATCTGTCTGGATAGTAAGTTTGCCTGTCCTCAGGGCAGCAGGAAGTGTCGAACTCAGACTGCTAAAGTACGACCCTGTAGAACATCCTCTTTCACAGGGCCCACAGTAGTGGCACGCCGCCCGTCCTTTGTGGGCTTGAGTGAGAATAGCTACGCGACCGATGGTCATCATCCGGTCGTCATAATGTTGCTCAATACCGGTCTTGACTAACTGCTCAGCGCAATTCAATTGCATTGGTGGTTGGAAAATCCCATCCGGGACATGCGACAGCCCTTCGGCCTGTCCGCTGATACCAATAAACGATTCCACATAGTCATACCACGGAGCAACATCGGCATAGCGTACTGGCCAGTCAACTCCGAACCCATCTCTGGCGTTTGCCTCGAAATCCTGTGGCCCCCATCGGTAGACTTGCCGTCCCCATGTTAGCGATCGCCCACCCAGATGGTATCCACGAATCCATCGGAATGGCTTGTCGTCAGGTGTCGAGTACGGATTTTCTGCGTCGTTGACGAAGAAGTGTTTCGTCGCCTCTCCAAATGCGTAGCACGTACTCTGCACCGCGTATTCGTCCTTGTACAATTTCCTTTCACCTCGACCACGAAACGCCATCTCCCACGAAGGAACGTGTTCAGAAATGTAATCTTTACCGTGCTCGACGTTGCGGCCTCGTTCAAGAAGAAGTACGTCAAGGCCTTTCTCCGTCAGCTCCTTTGCAGCCCAGCCACCCGTGATGCCCGACCCGACTACAATAGCGTCGTACTCGTTGCGCTTTCGGATGTTAAAGGTACCGATGCGTTCAGCGTTTCCATTATCTACGCCCATGTTCTACCTACATCTTCAAGGGGAGCGCATCCATCGTACCTGGCCGGTACGGCGATGTATTGCAGCTCCTGTGTTGCTCCAATTTCTGATGTGTAATAACCAACTATTGTCAGTTCTTTTATCATGCGAAAGAAACCGGGAAGATTAGAACTGGATTCATCGTTCGATTCAGACTCCTCCAATGCAGACAGTAGTGTATTCTGCTCATCACCACTACACTCGGAATATGACTTTGCAAACATAGCCTGTGCCTGGTCGTCGAGTAAAGCCAGGCCGGCAAGGAAGTGATCTCTTTCTTCCTCTGGATACCAGTCTGATAGCATCAAATCGACGAACTCGTTTACGTGGGCAGCTGCGGCTCCGGGTGTGTCTGTCTCCGGGATAATTTGTTCAGTAATCAGAACAACCAGATCGTTCTGTTCCGGTGAGAGTGTTTTCGGTACCCAGGGCGCAGTTGTTTGGGTATTGTTCCGACACCCTGCCATAAGCGCACCGCTTACGGTTGCGGACATCGCACATCCTGCCAGTACCCCCAAACGCTCGATAGCGTCGCGACGAGTCATCTTAATTGTCGTTTTCATCTCAATCCTCAAGGACTTTGATCCTGATGTTGCGATATCGCACCGCGTCGCCATGATCCTGTAGCACAATGTGGCCCCGAGAACGGCGGCCATACTCGGGCATCTCACTAAACTTACTGGATTGCACCTTACGTTCCCAGCCTTCATCCCATAGGGTGTAGTCTACAACTTTATACCCGTTGAGCCAATGCTCAACGTGATTCCCACGGGCGATCAAGCGTACTGTATTCCATTCTCCCACCGGCCGCGTCGCATCAAAGATCGGGGCATCAATAGCATAGTTTGCTCCTGCTGATGTCAATGGATTTCTGCCGTCTGCGTGCTTTGAATTGTCCAGAACTTGCATCTCGGGACCCGATTCCCATGGAGATCCGAGACTACTGTCGACCCGATAGAATATCCCGCTATTTCCGCCTTCGCTAACTTTCCACTCCAGTCGTAATTCAAAGTCCCCATATATTGCTCGAGTGGCAATGTCACCTCCATCGCCTTCTCTGGACGGATCGAACGTCAGTGCGCCGTCGCGGACGACCCACTTCTCGGGAATTGTATTACCCCGGTATCCCGACCACGATTCAGTAGTGCGACCATCAAACAGGAGCTCAAAGCCATCAGCCTCTTCCTCTTTCGACAATGCGTTCACTGGTCGCGGACTTGCAGTGACTACTCCCGATACGTCGTCCGGAATGCTGTTCATTGTATACCACGCCTCAGTAGTCCAAACACGTTCACCCGCCTCCGAAGCAAACGGTCCCACGAGATGAACATAGACGACATACCCGGGCTTCATTTCCGAGATTTCCAGGAAGACGCGTCGCCGGTCTTCACTGACTGACGCGCTGCTTATCTCCAGATGGTGCTCGTCAACTTTGGGACCGCCGTACTGTGATGTAGGGACGTATTTCCACTGAGCCACATTATAGTCGCGAGCATCGCCACCTGCTTCACCCGGGAGAGGCTTTGTAAACTCAATCTCCAACCCGTTGCTCTTCGCTCTAACGGCAAGCATTTCAAACGGAACGTCTCCATTGTAGTCGAGCCGCTGCAGTCCGAACTTCTTTTTCCCCGTTTGTCCCCAGTTTCCCGCCGATCCCACCCCACCGACATAGATCGAACCATTCGGCCCCCTGACGACCCGGTTGATTCCGGCCTCAAGTCCCTGGGTAAAACGGAATAACGCACCCTGATATTCTCCGCCTACCTTTTCCAAGAATACTCGTTTCAAGCCACCATGTGTAACCTCTCCGTACAGCATCTGTCCTTCATAGGGACCGTGTTTCATTTCGATTGGTTGGCTCGGAGAATTGCCAATTTCATCCTGTGGCATCCAGACGACCGGCGGCGAATCTATCAGACCCGCTGTTCCCTCGGGGTCAACCGACCGATTACCGAAAAAAGCACCATCCCGGACGTGTAATAGTTTAGATGACGGAAGCCAGTCGCCCTGATTGTCAGTTACAAAAATCTCATCATCAACTCCAATCCCGATGCCATTGGGTGTCCGAAGTCCATGCGCGATAAACTCATGTGATCCATCGCGGGCAATCTTGATCACTTTGCCTCGATCGGGATTCTGTGGCGACGAGCTTGCACCTCCCGGTTCAATAGCCGTTGCCAACGTCGCATAAAAGTGTTCATCTTTGTAAACGAGACCGAAAGCGAACTCGTGGAAGTTTGATGTAACTCCCCACCCGTTCGCTACTGTCCGATATTCATCGATAACATCGTCGCCATCATGGTCGATCAGCTGCGTAAGCTCTTGCTTCTGTAGAACAAAGATCTGGTCGTCCACGACCTTTAAACCAAGCGGCTCTGCCAACCCTGACCCAATTTTCTTCACCCCGACGGCTTCACCAGCGCCCTCCTGAACGTTGTCCAATAGGTATACCGCGCCCTCTGCATCCCATGTGCAAATCACCAGTCTTCCATCAGACAAAAAATCCATTCCACCTACCCGTGGCTGAAACGCCTCTGGTCGGATTGTAGCCAGATCATAAGCCGGATGTACAGACTCCAACTCGACCGTATCACCCGGACGCAAAACGACTGGAGGCTCAATCACGTACTTGATTCCGGGCGCGGTCGCAAGCGAGGCATGTGCCCTTCTTGAAAGAACGCCCGACGGTATTACCTCAAATTCTTTGTTGCCGGGTTTTTGCCAGAGCAATGTCAACTGTTGTCCTCCCCGCCCGTCGAAATGCCGTACACGTAGCGTATGTGCACCCCGACTGAGGGTGACGGTAGCATCCTTCGCTTCAGCAGCATGGGACCCGTCGTGATCAATCAGTAATTGATTGTCCAGCCATAACCTCGCTCCATCATCCGAAATCAAACGAATGACGTAATCGCCTTCCACTTCCACCTGAAGGAAGCCATCAACCTCTGCAAGAAACTGATCTTCAAACCCGCCGAAATCTTCCGCCGACTGCAGATTCAGCTCAGAGATCACCCTGGCCGCATTGGGAAGTTGACCTGGCGCAAGTCGCAAGAGGTTTGTGAGAGATTTTTGGAGATCGAACACCTGGAGTCTCAAACCCGGCGATCGTTCGAGAGCAGCAAGCAACGGCTGGTCTCCCGCATCGCCTAGAATGGCGGTCCCGAATACGCTCGTGTTGTACCAGCTCACGGGTTCATTTGTTGACCACGATAACGCGGTGGCATTTGACCCTCCGACATCGTCATCATCGACATGAAACTGTATGCCAAATTGAAGACCGGGGGCGGGAACGATGTCGACGTTTGCCATCGGGATCTTGAGTTCCACGATGTATCCGGTGTCAGTTTCAGCAGAAACATGTTCGAGTCCGACATGTCGCGATCTGTCACCATTAATCCATACACGTCCACCATCCGTTGGAAACGTGTACTGGACATCATTCTCATCGTAGTATTCCTCCCTTTCGAATCCGCCATCGAGGTAAACCTCTACGGCATCGTCGTAGTACGGGTCGTCGCTGTCGTTTATTCGGATGTCATCTTCTACTTCGAACAATGCGTACAGGTAGATGGCATCATAGAGTAACCTCACTGTAGGTGCCTCCAATATCAGTTCCGTCGATCCGCTGACTGCGGGTCTCGCAATTGAAATCGGATCCGCATTCTGCCAGACCTCATCCACTTCACCATCGATTACCGGACCAACCAGCGTCATCGCTATTGTTGTCGTCGCCTCGACGTTATCGTTTGTCGCCGGCTCCGAGTCTGGACTGTCCATCGCCTGCTCTTCGCCTTCATCCAAAGAAAGAATATAGCGGACCATCTTTTCGGCTTCTTCATCCGATAGCGTTGGGTGTGGGATCATCACTGCCGTTCCCCACTCACCCGATCCTCCTTCAATAACTTTTGCCGCCAGTCTAACAACTACTGACTCCGACGAATCATACCGTTCGGAGATTTCTGACCACGACGGGCCGACTGTTCGATCCTTCGGCGCATGACAGATACGACAATCGCTTTGCTCGATCAGCATCAGACCCTCAGGGACATCTACTGGTGGCACGTCGCCGACTGACTCAGCCTCCTCAACACGTTTCAGCCAGACAACGAATCTTGTCTCTCCCGACCGACTCAAAGTCAATGTCCCTTCAATGGAATCCTCTGTGGCGTCTGCCACCGTGAATTCGCCGTCCGAAACGTCGTACGTCTCAGAGCCAGCCATCGAGTCAACATGAAGGTCAAGTTTAATTTCGACACCTGGAGGTGCATCAACGATTTTGAACCGTCTTTCCAGACCGACGGTTGCCGAGTTCTGTCCGGCGAGAAACTCGGGCGACTCCTCTATTATCGCTGACTCTCCATCGCCGGATTGGAGCTCGTACCGAAACGTTACCCGACCGTCGCGAAAGCTATGTCCTCGGTAGTGACCCCGTGCTGCCATCGCTCGGCCGTGATTGACAAATTGCCACGTCGACCTTCGATCGGTAAAATATTCTGGACCTGACGATGTTGGTTGCGGTCCGTGCATCGTGGTATACACAGCACCATCGAAATTAACACCGCCATCCCAGGCTTTGTAGAGTCCCCCGGTCGATGCGTCATACGCGATATAGAGATGTTCGGCCAGCGCAACAGTGGCAATCCGGGGCTGCTCGTCTAGCACTGACCGGAAAACCCAGGGGTCCAGAGGCCGGTTCTGCGTTAGTGCCGATCCAGGCGTCCAGGCAAGGGCAAGGATCAATACAGGGATCGTTTTTGTCATCTTAAACAATAGATTTGACTCGGTGGGCGTTTTGTACTATTTGGAATGAACGCCAAATCACAGGGAAAGCAAAATTTAAATGCTATTTCACCACCACTGTGAAAAACCGTTGACGATGTACATCCAGATAGCACACACCGCCGGTGACGAATTTTTACCATATGCGCGATTGAACTTTTCGGTGCATCACGCATACCTGCCAACCCAAACCACCATTCTCTGACCATATGAAAAGGCTCACTCTTCCGCTACTTGCATTCCTGATAATTCTTGCCGGCTGTGACGGAGGTTCAGGAGATGAAGATGTCATTATTGAAGACGTCGTCATCGGTACAGGAAAAATAGCTGAGCTCGACTCAATGATTCAGGTTGTCTATACCGCATCTGTACAAGACGGCGATGTTTTCATCACTGACGGCTCACTGGAAGAGCCGACTGTCTTGAGGACATTGATATCCGGATGGGTCGAAGGTCTGCAGGGCATGCGTGCGGGCGGTCGACGAATCTTGACGGTTCCTCCTTCAAAAGCATTTGGGAATCGCGAGGTCGTCGATGATAGCTTAAACGTGCTAGTACCTGCCAACTCTACAGTGATTTTTGATATCGAACTCACTTCGGTAGGACCGCGGCCGGTACAAATTGTTGACCTTACAACCGGCACAGGTGACGAAGCACGGGTAGGCTCTATCGTCACCGTCAATTATACGGGCTCACTGGACGATGGCACCGTGTTCGACGTTGCAAATAATTCTGCCTTTGCCTTGTCCTCGGGATCGCTGATCGAAGGATGGATTATCGGAGTTCCTGGGATGCGCGTCGGCGGTCGCCGCCAGTTGGTAATACCGTCGGAACTCGGCTATAGCAGCGATGAGATTTGTTTCGATCCAGCTCGTGTTTGTACGGACCCGGCTTTACTTATTCCTCCGTTCTCCACCCTGAACTTCGACATCGAGTTGATCGCCGTTGAATAGAATTTTTAAGTTTGATTGTCCTGACATATTTGTAAATATGATCTGTTACCGAAATTTTCTTGCGATCGTCTTCGTTACCGTAGCACTTGACGCGGGTAGTGCCTCTGCGCAGTCTGCAGCATCTTCACCATCGGATGAAAATCCGTTGCACGTGCTGAGTCCATTTGTTGGGACAACGTACAAGGCATTGGTTTCCCCTCCGAACGCTGCATCCCCGATGTATGATATTTCGAAATGGGAATGGACATTGGGTGGCAAGGCCGCACGAATTACTCATTCTGTTGGAGATGGTAAATATGCGGGAGAAACACTGATCAGTTACGATACGAAAGCCAACAAAATTGTGTACTTCTATGCCACGACGGCCGGATTCTATACACGCGGCGAAATGCATGTAGACGGCACGGTATTTCGTACCACAGAAGTTGTGAAGGGAAGCCCGGATGGAATACTCGGTGTCCAGGCTACAGGAATCCTGATGGACGACGGATCCCTCCACATGCTGACATCCTCCCGAACTCGAGCAGGCTGGAGTGAACCCGATACGACAATTTACGTGCCAAGCCCCGATGCACAGGTTGTCATAAAGTAGTACTGGCTCACCATCTCTTTTGTCCGCATTCGGATGGCCGCGTCCCTTCGATCGCCTGCACGGACTCTTGCAATCCAAAGCCGCGGAGTTTTGCTGAGGGCAATTTTACAGCTTTCGGAACTTGCACCCAGACACCTGTCTGGAGCAAATCTGTGTTAGGCACGACAGGAAAGCTATGTAAATAGCGAATGCCCACTCCCCCCGGCGGAGTGGGCATCCTAAAGTGTCCCCACGCGACTGAAACTAAGTGTCGGCAGGAACTGCTCTGTTGTGCCATTAGACGATCGTAGCGATACGGCCATTCCATTTCCACGGCAGAAGATTTTCGAATAGTCGGATGAGATTACTCAGACTGTAGCGAAGCGCGTTGCCAGTTCATAAATTGTGATGATAATCTCGTTCTGGGCGCGTTTTTCCGTATCTAAAACGTTCTAACAAGAACCACATAACATCCGCTTTTCACGATTAGTAAGGAGGACCACTACATGGCTGAGGTCAGTACATCCAAGATTGCAGACATTCTAGGTGATAAGGCCGCGTATTTGCTCGACCATAAGTCAACCACCATTCCGAAGGAAAATCTACACTTGCCCGGGCCTGATTTTGTAGATCGAATCTTCATGGATACCGATCGGTCTCCGATGGTACTGCGCTCCCTACAATCTCTCTATAGCCGCGGACGTCTCGGTGATACGGGCTACGTTTCAATTCTTCCTGTAGACCAGGGCATTGAACACTCCGGAGGCGCCTCGTTCGCAAAGAATCCGATCTACTTCGATCCGGAAAATATCGTCAAGCTCGCCATCGAAGGTGGCTGCAATGCAGTAGCATCGACGTTCGGAGTGCTTGGGGCTGTTTCTCGAAAGTATGCTCACAAGATTCCGTTTATACTCAAGATTAACCACAATGAATTTCTGTCGTATCCGAATTCGTACGATCAGATTATGTTTACTCAAATCCAGGATGCCTGGAATATGGGATGCGTCGCGGTAGGTGCCACTATCTATTTCGGCTCCGAGAACTCGGGTCGTCAAATTGTTGAAGTTTCGGAAGCATTCTCTCTCGCTCACGAACTGGGAATGGCGACTATACTCTGGTGCTACGTCCGAAACAGTGACTTTACCGTAGACGGTGTAAATCACGAAAGCAGCGCTGACCTCACGGGCCAGGCCAATCATCTTGGAGCGACGATCCAGGCGGATATTCTAAAGCAAAAGCAACCTACTCAGAATGGTGGGTATCTGGCAATGAATTCCAACGGATCAAAATTCGGGAAGTACGACGATCGCATGTATTCCGAGTTAAGCACCGATCATCCGATAGACCTTACCAGATACCAGGTAGCTAATGGCTACATGGGCCGAATCGGACTCATCAACTCTGGCGGTGCCTCCGGGTCCAACGATCTGCAACAGGCTGTTCAGACTGCCGTCATCAACAAGCGAGCCGGTGGTATGGGATTAATCTCAGGCCGAAAGGCATTCCAACGACCGATGAAAGATGGTATTTCAATTCTGAATGCCATCCAGGATGTCTATCTCAACAAAGATGTGACCATCGCGTAGCGCAAAACTTAATATCAAACGGAAGGCTCGTGCACCGATGCACGGGCCTTTTTTGTTTATCCTGTTTTTGCTTCTGACCACCTTCGTTCCTTAGCCCACGACGACGATCAATCATCAACCGGTGCAAAACAATTCTATCGAAGTCGTTCAATTCTTCGAGTCAATCCGTATGGTCAGCCTGATAGGGCCCTCGCGGGTAAGATCAGATAGGACCTGTTTCCAGTTGATACATATTTTTTTTACGACTGCATCATAAGCATAGGATAGATGTCGCCAGTCGGGCAGATCACTTTTACATCGACCTGATAACACCGTTCTGGTACGGAATAAGTATATTCGCATCTCATCTAATCCGCTCACGGTCTTGCTCCCAACGTTCCACCTCGTCCAACTCACTGTCGTCTGCGGCCTCTTTCTATTGACGACTAATCTCAGTGCCCAAACACCATCTTCGGTGGGTGCCGTGACCTCAGCACAGACACCCTTTGTCCTGCCGCGTCTCGTCGGGACCATCACCCTCGACGGACATATTGATGAGACAGCATGGGAGGCAGTTGCGCCGCTACCGCTCGTAACCCACTGGCCCACTTTCGGCCAAGTTCCCTCTGAGCGGACTGAGATTCGTGTGGCCTACGATGACACATACATCTATATCTCGTGCCGGTGTTACGCACCACCCGCATCTGTCTTTGCCGCTTCCTTTGAGCGTGATTATTTCGCGTCGGCAACAGATTATTTAGCCATCGGCCTCGATACGTACAATGATAACGAGTCCAGTGTTGGATTCTGGACAACACCGACGGGTTCGCGAACCGACGGCACCACTTCCGGTGACACTGGAGATATGGACATCTCCTGGAACACCTTTTGGGACGCTCGAGTGACGATGACCCCTGCCGGGTGGTTCGCCGAAATGCGTATCCCGTTTTCAAGCCTCCGCTTTCAATCCGAGAACGGACGTGTGGTGATGGGACTCAATGCGTGGCGCTATATGGGGAAAAAGAATGAGTTGACAATCTTTCCCGCTATGCCGCCTGAATGGGGATACTGGAGTTTTAACAAACCGTCACAATTTCAGAAAGTAGTTTTCGAAGGAATAAATACGCGGCGTCCAGTTTATGTGGCACCGTATGCTCTCGGCGGACTCGGTCAATCGTACGGTCTTAACGAAGCGGAAACAGCCTACCTCCGCGACGATGATCTTGTAACCGAGGTCGGCGGCGACATCAAACTGGGCTTAACTGATAACCTGACGCTCGATCTGACAGTCAACACCGACTTCGCCCAGGTCGAGGCAGACAATCCGCAGGTCAACCTGACTCGCTTCTCATTGTTCTTCCCTGAAAAGCGACAGTTCTTCCTGGAGCGTGCGAGCCTCTTTGATTTTGATCTCGGCAGCTCGAACCGGCTATTCTATAGTCGCAGGATCGGTCTCAACGGCGGCGAGGCTGTACGACTTCTAGGGGGCGGCCGCGCTGTAGGGCGCATCGGGGCATGGGATGTCGGAATGATCAATCTCCAGACAGCACGCGTCAGTAGTGGTCGAGAGCCTGATGACATTTTGCCCTCGGAGAACTTTGGAGTTCTGCGTTTGCGTCGTCAGGCATTCAACCAGCACTCAACGGTTGGCGGACTAGTCACCAGTCGAGTCGGTGATGACGGGACCTATAACATCGCCTATGGTCTTGATGGAGATGTACGCCTCGGCGAAAATATGTATACAGAACTGCGATGGGCGCAAACCTTTGATGACGATGTCGATGGTACAAGTCTCATTGACGGCGCACGCATCCGCGCCCTGGTTGAGAGTCGTTCTTACATCGGATATGGCTATGCGGTCAAGGTTGAACGAGCAGGACGCGACTACAGGCCGGATGTAGGATTCGAGCAACGGCAGGATTTCACGGTAACCGGTGCCAAACTGTGGCGCGGCTGGGGACAGAAAGAGGGTTCTCCGCTATCACGACATCAGGTCCTGATCACCAATGGAATATTCTTCCGGAATACCGATGGAAGCGTTGAGACTGTCCAGTCGACTGCTTCATGGGAGGGTGTTTTCACCACCGGTGCTGAGGTCAACATAGACACGGATGTTACTTTTGACGACCTCCGCGAGGGGTTCTCTTTATCTGATGACGCCGACGTGCCCGCCAATTCCTACACTTTTGCGTTTGCCAGCATTAATGTTGACACTCCTGGTGGTAAACCAATGAACGCCGGATTCAATGCCGGCGGTGGAACCTTCTACGACGGGTGGCGCGTCAACACCGGCATCTCTCCTGAGTGGGTTGTGTCAAAGCACCTGACGGTCAGCAGTGGATATGAGTTCAACAGGATTGCCTTTCCCGATCGCGGGCAGACATTCACCGCACATGTCGGCACATTCAGGGTACGCGCTGCACTCAATACGCAGTTGTCACTGTCGTCCTTCCTCCAAATCAACAGCGCCGGCGAAGTTGGCCTTGCCAACGTCCGATTCCGTTTCAACCCGAGCGAAGGCAAGGACCTGTACATAGTGTTCAATACTGGCTTTTATACCGACCGCCTTCGAACGCCACCCGTACAACCATTCACGAGCAATCGAACGGTCGTCGTGAAGTATACTCACACCTTTGCGCTTTGACCTGCGAAAATCACGGCAAGTGCATCTGGTGTTATTAACATTTCCGAATAGATCGTTCGTAACTTTACATCTTTAACTCGACTGATTTTTGATGCTTGTAGCTACAGGACACAGCGAAGACTTTCACTCCGTCGACGCAATCGAAGAGGCGCTGGATGCATGTGCCAAATTACTCAACGGGAAGACGCCACAGGCCGGGCTGCTCTTCGCCGGCATGGATCATGAACACCAGGTTCTCCTTGATGGCGTGGAAGCAAGATTCCCGGGGCTCCAGCTCATCGGCTGCACGACGCATGGCGAGCTTTCATCCGACGGCTTCGCCGAGGACTCGGTGTCGCTCATGCTCTTCCACTCGGACGCGGTTGAGTTCCGTGCGGGTATCGGAGAGCAAATCCTGACCAACCCGGACGCTCCGCGGCATGCTGCCGAGACGACTCTCGATGGCCTGAACGCGCCGGTTCGCTTGTGCATCGCACTCCCGGAGGGAGTTGGTGATGTGGATTCACCGGGGACAATCCCGATTGGACTCCTTGATGCCCTCGGCGATGCGCTGGGGCCGGATGTTCTGGTATGCGGCGGACTGGCAGCCGACCAGGTGCGCTTTTCGGGGACGTATCAGTTCTGCAACGGGAAGGTCTACACGGGCGCCATGCCTATCCTGCTTTTTGCCGGGCCGATCCATGTGGGGACCGGCGTCGCTAGCGGCTGGGAAGCCATGGGCGACGAGCACCGCCTCACGGATGTCGACGGACTTGTTATCCGAGGCATCGACGAAGAGCCTCCGCGGGACGTCTGGAAGCGCTACTTTGGTATAGACAATCATGCAGGTGCACCCAACTTCTTTGCCGTGTATCCGGGAGAAGACGGAGGAGGTGAGACCGAGGATTTCTATCTCTGTTGCCCTGCGCACTTTCGGGACGATGGGAGTATGGTCACAATGACCCCGGCGACTCCGAGTGCCCGTATCCGGTTCACTTCCGCAACGCGAGATCAGGTGTTCGGTGGAGCCACAGCGTCGGCAGAAAAAGCACGAGCAGATTATCCCGGTGTGAAACCGGAGGCAGCAATTGTCTTCTCGTGTGCCAGCCGACACGCCCTACTTGGTACGCGGGTAGGCGTGGAAGTTGAGCGGCTCCAGGAAAAGATCGGAGTGGCCCTGCCAGCAATCGGCTTCTATACGATGGGCGAGATTTGCCCGCTGCCGACGTCATCAAAACCTGTTCATCACGTCAGCACCTTCGTCACTGTCCTGATAGGGGAGGAATAATGAGAACTGACGGTACGACCGGCCACGGTGGGGCAATTCCTAAGGCTGAGGACCAGTTGATCCAGGCCTTCCATGATTTTTACCACATCTATGCCAGGCGCGGAGATGGCGTTGTCGATGCCATCCGCGAGTGTATCAGCTCGGAATTTACGGGCTTCGGAACCGGGCGCGACGAACGCTTCGCAGATCGTTCTGCTATCATCCGCATCCTGCAGGAAGAGCTTCGACAACAACCCGACCCCTACTCGATCGAGTTTCTCTGGACGGAGGCTCGCCTCCTTTCGCCTTCAATCGGCGTCGTGGATTCAGAAGCATTGGTTACGGTGAGCGCTTCTGATGGAGAGTCCGTGAGCTTCGTCGTGCGCCTTACCGGCGTACTGCAAAACGAAAATGGAATGTGGCGTCTAACCCACAATCATGGATCGATGCCGGCGTCGGACCAGGCCGAGGGAGACAGAATGCCCACCGATGGCCTGAAGGCACGCAATCAGGAGCTCGAACGGCGCATGGCAGCACGTACGGTCGAGCTTGAAGCAGCAAAACAGGAGGCTGAGATCGAAGCCGCACTTGAGCGTGTGCGAACGAAGGCCATGGCCATGCGGGAGACGGAAGATCTAGCAGGGATCAGTGAATCCGTGTTTACCGAACTTAAAGGGTTGGACTTTGCGGCACTGCGCAATACGGAAATCATCATCAATCACGATGCTAATGAATCGATAACCAGTTACTACTATTCCGACTACGGCGTTACCGGGACCATCGAAGTCGACTACACCACGAATGAAACCCTTGCAAGATGGGCAAGGGAAATTCAGACAGCCGACGATGCGTTCGTCGAAGTGGTGATACAGGAAGATGAGATGGAAGCGTGGCGGGACTACCGGCTATCGCTCGGGTATGAACCGGATCCAAAGCTGGACAACTCAAGCACCATCTACTACTACTCCTACTCTATCGGTCTGGGAGCTCTAAGCATATCTTCGTTCGATCCTGTCTCTGTTGAACAGTTAACCGTGCTGGAGCAGTTCCGGAACGTCTTCAACCTCGCGTGGCAGAGATATTCAGATATTGCGACTGCCAAAGCCCAGGCGCGTGAGGCACAGATACAACTCGCCCTCGAACGCATCCGCACCCAGAGCTCGCTCATGCAGCACTCAACCGAGCTCGTAACGACGTCAGCCGTCTTCCACGAGCAACTGCAAGCGCTGGGCATCGGTACGGAGTTTTCCTACGTCTGGCTCCCGGACGAGGCCGCGGGGAAGCACCAGTTCTGGGCGACGTGGACCGAAGAGGAAGGCAATGAGTCCGTCCATCGGAGCAAGGCTGTCACGTACGACCTCGACAAGTCTGAGCCCTACACGGCCGCGTGCTTCGCGGCGTGGGAGAGTGATGACCCGATCCTGGTCGATTTTATCCCCCCGGATGATATTGAGGGCTTCTTCGAGACGTGGGCAGAGTTGCTCCAGGGTGCTGAGAAGCTGAAAGCCGAGCACTTCCGAGAGGGGATCTACTACGCCGAGGGATACATGGCGTACGGGTGTTTCGGTATCAACATACGCCAGGAGCCGACGGATGCGGAGCTGGACATCTTGCGGCGCTTTGCTCTGGAGTTCGAGCGCGCCTACTCGCGATTCCGCGACCTCCAACGGGCTGAGGCGCAGGTGCGGGAGGCCCAGATCGATGCGGCGTTGGAGCAAATAAGAAGCCGAACGATGGCCATGCATAAACCAGATGAGTTGCAGGAGGTGGTCACGGTAGTTGCCGAAAGATTGATGGACCTCGGTGTAGTTATAGATGCAGGCGGAGTAATTATCTGTACGTACTTCGAAAATTCGAAAGACGTAGTCCACTGGCTTGCTTCTCCCGACTTCTCAAGCTCCAAACCTTATCTCTTACCGTATTTTGATCACAGGATTTTTAACGAAGCCTGGCATTCAAGGGAAAGTGGCGACGATTTTTTTAGCAAGGCTTACTCTGTCGAGGACAAAAACAGTTTTTTCGAGCATGCCTTCGAGCACTCGGATTACAGATATTGGCCTGAGGAAATCAAGCAGTCGATTATGTCAGCGGAGCAGCATGCACTGACGTTTGCGTGGTCCAAAAACGCCGCTGTTCTGATTCCATCATTCACGGGATTCTTTCCTTCAGACGATGATAAAGAGATTTTAAAGCGGTTTGCCAGAGTTTTTGAGCAAGCTTATGTGCGCTTCCTCGATCTCCAGGCTACCGAGGCGCAGGCTCGCGAGGCACAAATCGAGGCCGCCCTGGAGCGAGTCCGCAGCCGGACGATGGCGATGCAGAGTAGCGACGAGTTGGGAAAGATTTCGTTCGAGCTCGTGAAGCAAGTGCAGGCGCTGGGAGTGGATACCTGGCACTGTGCCTTCAACATCTATGACGCGGGACAGGAGAGTTCGACGGAGTGGGGTGCCAACGCCGACGGGTATTATCCCACATATAAAACGCCGAGAGTCGGAATTTTTAGCCATTACTACGAGATCGGCAGCACAGGGACCGACCTCCACGTTGAGGAGATTGGTGCGGACAGGGCTGCCGATCATTATGACTACTTGTGCACCCTACCCGGTGTTGGGGAGCAGCTGCTTCGTCTGAGAGATGCGGGCCTCTCCTTTCCAGAGTCCCAGGTGGACCATGTCGCATACTTTAAATATGGCTACCTGATTTTTATTACCTACGAGCCCGCTCCGCAGGCACACGATGTTTTTCGACGTTTCGCGAAGGTGTTCGAACAAACCTATACGCGCTTCCTCGACATCCAGCGGGCGGAGGCCCAGGCTCGTGAAGCTGAAATCGAAGCCGCTCTGGAACGAGTCCGCTCACGCGCGCTTGCCATGACGGAATCCGGAGAATTGCTCGACGTCGTTTTCAAGATTCGCCAGGAGTTTTCGGGCCTCGGCCTCGAGTGTGGTGCCTTCTGGCAAACACGCTATACGCCAGACTACTATCAGAAGGCGTTGACTGGCATCGACGGAAAGAAACTCGCTGCCATCATGGAGTTGCCCCGTGACTTTGCCAGCAACCCCACACTAGCTGCGTGGGAGCAAAGCGATGACAAAATCGGTGTCTTTCCTTTCGACACTGATGCGGCATGCCAGTACCTGCATCATATGGTCACGAAAGGCAAGTTTGACGAGGTCGATCCGGCGGCCATCACCGAAGAAATGATCCGCGACAACAACGGGTGGACATTCGTCCAGGCCCGAACGTCGCACGGAGAGATTGGGTACTCGCTGTGGGGCGAGACCGCTCCTACCGATGAGGCGAAGGACGTGCTTATCCGATTCACGGCTGCCTTCGATCTCGCCTATCGCCGTTTCGAGGACCTGCAACAGAAAGAGGCACACACAAGGGAGGTTCAACAGCAGGCTGCATTGGACCGTGTTCGTGCCGAGATTGCATCGATGCGGACGTCAAAAGATCTTGAATACATCACGCCCGTCGTCTGGCGCGAGCTCACAAACCTGGGTGTTCCATTCTTCCGATGTGGCGTGCTCATCGCCAACGAAACATCTCGACAAACACAAAAATTCCTGACAACACCGGACGGGGCTCCGCTGGGGGCTTTTCCCCTGCCCTTCAGCACGGTGCCTTCCATTGAGGCCGCCATCGAGCACTGGCGACGCGGAGAAATGCATACAGACATGTGGAGCCGGGACGATTACACCAAATGGATGAGCGTGATTGCAGAAGAAAGTCAATTGGAAAGTCCAGATCGATACAAGGACGTTGAGGCGCCACCGGAATCTCTTGCCTTACACTTTCTGCCGTTCGAGCAGGGAATGTTGTACCTGGCCAGCGAGCAGCCACTTTCCGAAGAGGCGGTTGTACTGGCACAGTCCCTTGCCGATGCGTTTGCGGTGGCCTATGCGCGCTATGATGATTTCCAGCGACTGGAGACCAAGAATCAGGAGGTCGAAGCGGCGATGAATGAGTTGCAGACAACGCAGCAACAACTCATCCAGAGCGAGAAGATGGCATCTCTTGGAGCTCTCACAGCAGGCATCGCGCATGAGATTAAGAATCCTCTCAACTTCGTAAATAACTTCGCAGCTCTTTCGCAGGAACTGGTTGCAGAACTTGAAGAAGAGGACGATCTCGAGCAAATTCGCCAACTCGCTTCAGAGCTTAAACTTGTTTCGGAGAAAATTGAACAGCACGGTAAACGAGCTGATGGCATCGTACACGCGATGATGCAGCACGCCCGTTCGGGAACCGGAGAGCGAGAGACGGTTCAGGTCAACGCGCTGGTGTCCGAGTACCTCGAGTTGGCCTACCATGGCAAACGTGCGCAAACCCCTGACTTTAGTACTGAGGTTAAAAAAGATCTGGACCCGGGTGCTGGCGAACTGCATATCGTACCACAGGAAATAGGCCGCGTTCTGCTAAACCTCATCGGGAATGCCTTCGATGCAGTACTTGAACAATCGGCCCACGAGAACCAGGAGTACTTACCGACTGTCAATATCCAAACACGCAGGACGCAAGGTCATGTCGAGATCCGCATAGCAGACAACGGGCCCGGCATCAACGACGATGTTAAAAAGAAAATCTTCGAACCGTTTTTTACAACTAAGCCAACCGGTCAGGGAACCGGGCTCGGCTTGAGTCTCAGTTTTGACATAGTAACACAAGGGCACGGCGGTACCCTGACAACCGAAAGTGAACCAGGACAAGGCGCTGTTTTTATCGTTCGACTCCCGACAACCTGATCGCCATCAACTAATCAGGCAGACGCCGAAAGTTTTGTTCGAATCATTCATCAGTTAATCACTTCGGATTTCAAAATCCTGGAAGACCAGAATTGCCCTGATGTATCACCTGTCGTCGTAACGTGCCGATGGGTTGACGCTCGACCGGATTCAGCCCGCTTACTCCAACAAAGATGTAACCGTTGCGTAAGGATCATATTCTGCGAAGCAGGAGGCCCTGTGAACCAACGTACCGTCCTTTTTTTGTGTATCCTGTTTTTGTAGTAGTTTTCGCCACACCCTGAGGTGTATTTTGGCGCGATACCTGTCCCGTAAACGATAGCATTTGATGGAAGAAAAAGTAATCAAGCAAGAAGATATTGTCGAAATCACTCTACCCGTAGAGAAGGAAATTGAACGGTATACCCAGCACTACCCGGTTTGGGCCCGTGAGTTTGCCAGAAAGTATTTCACCAAGACGGTAACCCAGTTCATCCTCCATGGCAACGTTCGTGACCTGGTTCCGACCGAAAACGAGAAGGGTGAGCGCGTGTATGAACCTCTGCGTGACTTTCTCGCATTCGATTTCTTCGCCGCGCGGGATATTGTCATTTTCTACGACAGATCGAGCGGAATACACTTTGCCGACAATGAATCGAAGAAGGACTTCAACCGAGCCCTCTCTGGCTACGATACTATCTTCGGAACGGAATATGCAAAGAAGCTTCCCAAGGACCCCGTCCGCGTTTTCTCCGTCTTGCAGAACTACTTCCAGCTGCGTATCGCCGACGGCAAACGTATAGCCTGCATCATCGACTACGCCGAGACCATTGTACCGATGGCCGAGGCTTCGATGTACTCTTCGGAAGACCGCAACGCTCTGGTGTTCTTACAAAAGTGGGCACACGATCCCCTCTTCCTGAGAAGTGACTTCACAACGGTCCTGGTAGCAGAAAATCTGACGGACCTTAGCCAGCAACTGGTACAAAGTCCGTCGACCGCTGAAATTCAAATTCTACTTCCGGATGAAGCAGAGCGAACGGCTTTTGTCGAAACCTACATTGACAGCAACATCGAAGGCTATAAGTCTCGATCAGAGGTGACGACACAGGCGCTTGCACAAAACACCGCGGGCCTGGGTTATGTCCAGTTGCGATCCATCCTCGCCGACGTAATCGAAAACCGGACCCACCTCACATATGAGGTACTGTCAGATCTGAAGAAGGCGTTCATCGAGGCCGAGGCTTACGGCCTACTCGAGTTCATCGAGACAGATTACACGCTCGATCTGGTCGCCGGTCACAAGCAGGCCATTGCACATCTCCGGAGCGCCGCTCATGCTCTGAAAAACGGCCGCCCTGATGTGATGCCGATGGGTTACCTCGTAAGTGGCCCGGTAGGCACCGGAAAGACCTTTACTATCACCTGTTTTGCCGGCGAGATCGGTATTCCCATGGTGAAGCTGAAGAACTTCCGTTCGCAATGGCAAGGTGTCACCGAAGGCAATCTGGAAAAAATACTTAACCTCCTCGAAGCCATGACGCCTGTCGCCGTTATGATTGACGAAGCGGACGCTGCCCTGGGAGATCGCGATGCGCGCGGTGACTCGGGTGTATCCAGCCGGGTCTTTGGCCAGATTGCTTCTTTCATGAGTAACACCAAGCACCGCGGACACATCATTTTCTTTCTTGTCACGGCAAGACCCGATCTTATGCCTATTGACCTCAAACGTCAGGGCAGAGCCGAAGAACACCTTGCACTCTTCTATCCATCGACGCGTGAGGAACGAGAGGAGTTGTTGCAGATCATGATGAAGCGTACCAACGTTAATCTTCCGATGGAAGAAGTACCAGACTCGTTACTGAATGGAGAACAAACGCTGTCCGGTGCTGACATGGAAGCGCTCATGACGCGAGCCAAGTTCGCTGCCGCCGGCAACGACGATCCGAAAGTGACAGGAGAAATTCTTGAAAAAGTGGTTGACGATTTCATTCCTCCGACGTATCCACTTGAGGTAGAATTGCAAACCCTGAACGCTATACTTGAATGCACGAGCAAAGCGTTACTACCCGAGAAATATCGCAACATGGACCGTGAGACGATTGTCCGGCGCGTCGAAGAACTTAAACATCTCATCAAATAAGACATGTATCTCTGCAAGGTAACAGGCACGGTCACGTCGACGCACAAAGATCAACGCTTTGTGGGCTCAAAGCTCCTCGTGGTACAACCCGTCGACAAACAAGGTAATCTTACTGATGAACCGGACATGCTTGCACTGGAGCCGAACCTTGATGCCGGTGTCGGCGACTATGTACTTGTTGCCAAAGAGGGAGCAGCCGTTCAACAAGTCTACAACGAAGAGCTGCCCGCTAACGTTGTGATCCTCGCTGTGGTCGACAACTGGTCGATAGAAGTCGATTAGGATATTCATTCCGTTTCGCGAAAAGTCGGATCAATGAAAATAGTCATCGTATCGCCGGCGCATCCTTTTCGTGGCGGGATAGCTGAGTTCACGAGCGCCATGGCAACCGACCTGCTCGATCGCGGGCACGATGTCAAACTGGTCAGTTTTAGTCGTCAGTATCCCAAGCTTCTGTTTCCCGGCAAGACTCAATACGAGCACCAGGGCGATGTCGACCAGGATTTACCGCGCGGAGAACCTGTCATCGACAGTATCAATCCTTTCACCTGGTTCAAAGCTGTTAGAGAGATTGTTGACTTCCAGACTGATGTAGTAATCTTCAATTACTGGATGCCTTTTTTTGCACCTTGCTTCGGTACGATTGCACGGCGCGTAAAAAAGAAACTGGGTTCGCAGATCTTTTTCGTTTGTCATAACGTGGTTCCGCATGAGTCGCGGCCAGGCGATACGGTCCTGACCCGATATGCCTTGTCGCCTGCCGACCGATGTATAGTTCTGTCATCGCCTGTAGGTCACGATCTTGAACAGATACTTCCCACGATGACGTATGAACATGTTCCTCACCCCGTCTACAACTCGTACGGAGAATCATCAGAAAAAGAGCTGGCACGAGCAGTAGTGGGAGCGAGTAAGCAGAATGTAATCTTGTTCTTCGGATTTATTCGTGAGTACAAGGGATTGGACATGTTGCTCTACGCTATGCCGACAATTCTTGCGTCAATAGATTGTCAACTTTGGGTTGTTGGTGAGTTTTATGACGACGAGGAAAAGTATCGAACGATTGTGGACGAGCTTGACCTGAAGTCATCCGTAGAATTCAGACCAGAGTTCGTTCCGCGGAATGAAGTCAGTGCTTATTTTTCTGCTGCTGATCTGGTTGTACTTCCGTATCGAACAGCGACACAGAGTGGCATTGTACAGATCGCCAATCACTTTGATACGCCGTGTGTTGTCACTGACGTGGGCGGGCTGAGTGAGGTGGTCGAGGACGATGTTACAGGATTTGTCGTACCACCTGGAAGTACCGAGGCGATTGCGACGGCCGTGGTAAGATTTTTTAGGGATACCGACCGGGAGAATATGATCGAAAATATTCGAAAGAGGAAGGGTCGTTATTCATGGGCAGCTCTTTCAGAAGTTGTCGAGAGGCTCGCAGGAGCGTCGGGTGCCGGCGATAAGCTTTAGGGAGGTCGAGTGCGTCGTGGCCGGAGGACGCGATGGATGGTTCGGCAGAGGGCACTTCCCGGACTGACGGAGGAGGGTTGGCAGAGGTAGGTTGTCTTGAAAATTGGGCTCGTGTGGGGGGGCCGCCGCATCCTCCTCCCCGGTACCAACTTAACTCCTATTCAAGGCACTTACATGAGCGTTCGATTAGGAGTTCATTAGAATCCCCGGATCAGTTCAGACCGCCGCACAACTCGACCGAAGACGCACTCGAGGTAGAGTGCCTGCATCAGCGGACCGATACGACTAGCAGACTTCTAATAAACACCCTTCGATCGTCAACCCCGGACCGAAAGCGAGTGCCACACCCTTTCTAAGTCCTTCCAGATCCTTTAACTTTTGTTCAAGCACGAACAAAATAGTCGGCGAACTCATGTTGCCGTGCAACCGGAGAACTTCGAAAGAATCAAACACATCTTCATCGTCAAGTGCCAATGTTTCCATAGCCTTCTCGACCACTGCACGACCGCCGGGATGAATAGCCCAGAAATCAATGTCTTCTCGCTTCGTCTGCGTTGACTCCAGTAGATGCTCGATGTACCCGGGCAGCATCCCTGAAATGACGTCCGGCACCTTGCGCGATAACCCCATGTTGAACCCCGTATCTCCAACATCCCATGTCATATGGTCAAGACTGTCGTCGTCCAACATGCAAAGTCCTCTTGAGTAAACGAGTTTCCCTGCCGCATCTTGCCGGGACTTTGACGTCATCACGGCAGCGGCGGCCCCATCCGAGAAAAGAGAATTGATAACCGCTTTCTCCATGGTATCGGAAACCTGAAAATGCAATGTGCAAAGTTCAACGCAAACGATAAGCACAACGGCATCCGCGTTTGACTGGCAAAAAGCATTTGCCGTCTTCAGAGCGTTGAAGGCGGCATAGCATCCCATGAATCCGATATGCACGCGCTCAACGTCGCGACTTAAATTCAGGCGCCTGCAAAGTTCGATGTCCAAGCCCGGTGCGAAGAATCCGGTACAGCTTACCGTTATGACATGCGTGATAGATCGGGGATCTACCGGAGATTTGTTGATTGCGTTTGAAGCTGCCTGAACGGCCAGAGGAACCGCTGCCTTTTTGTATAGCGAATTACGTTGTTCAGTACTGGGCTCAGGTTCGAGTTTCCAGTTCTGTGGGTAAAATTTAAAATCATTAACCGGACGCGCATAGTCATCAATGCACGTGTGCCTAAAATCAATACCGGATCGGTCGTAGATGGTGCGGATGCGCGACCGAATTGAATCAGGGATACTCATCACCTGCTCCATGAACGTCGCGGCATCATCTTGAGGGCGCGTCAGTCCCGGATTGGCGGTTCCGATCGCCTCAATTACAGATAGTCGACTCACATTTGTACCCTGAAAATATAGATGAATTACTCACTAGCCTTTGCTTCGTCCCAGAACGCATCCATCTCTTCGAGCGACATATCGGACAATCTCCGTTCTGTTTCTGTAGCGCGAGATTCTACATGGGTAAAACGACGAGTAAACTTTTGATTCGTATGCCGAAGCGCATTTTCCGGATTCCAACCACGCAGCCTTGCGTAGTTCACGATGGCAAATAGCAGGTCACCCAACTCCTCTTCCGACCTGTCGTCCGGTTCATCACTTGTCTCTGTGGCACGCAATTCGGACAATTCTTCATCGACTTTTTTCCACGCATCTTTTGGTGAAGCAAAATCGAATCCGACGCCAGCCGCCTTCTCTTGAATCCTGTACGCCCTCAGCAGCGATGGAAGCTGAGATGGGACGCCATCGAGGACCGACGTGCGTTTACCTTCAGTCATTTTGATTTGCTCCCAGTTGCGCAAGACCTCTTCCGTTCCGGAAACAGCAGTGTCTCCAAAAACATGAGGATGACGCCGAACCAATTTTTCTGTCTCGGCGTCGAGCACATCCGACAACGTAAACGTCCCGTTCTGTTCGGCGATGACTGCATTGAAGACTACGTGCAGAAAGAGATCACCCAGTTCTTTCTTCAATTCGTCCGAGTCACCGTTATCAATGGCTTCGACGGTCTCGAAGCACTCTTCGATGAGCAGGTGACTGATCGATTCGTGGGTCTGCTCACGATCCCACGGGCAATCGCGCCGGAGTTGGCGTACGATAGCGATGAAGTCGGCACACTTCTCAAGAGTATTTGAATCGGGTATGAAGGTATCTTCGTAGATCTTGCCTGGCATAGTGAAATGGTGAGTCTGGGGATGCAAACGTAATACGCCGCGCCGTGACAATTATTCCCGATGACCTGCTGATGTCATAGGGACCACGTTACGTTTAGACCGGGCAGGGTGCCGAGACGTTGATAGAATGTGGATATAAGTACGAGGCGGAAAAGGCCGAGGTTATAAAGCCCAGACTAATGTGTCTTATTTTTCGAACGCAACGGATTTCTACTCGTAGAACCGTTAGAACCGCGGCGCACAGCGCCGAATTATTACATCTTCTGGTGCATTCGTTGCAGTAGAGTACGGAATACCGGTGGCCAGTATGCCAGACCGGTGGGCTCATGTTAGAATCGCCAGGGATACAATGTTGAAATACTACACTACACAGGAGGTGTAATTATGGCACGTGGGGTCAACAAAGTCATTATCGTCGGAAATCTGGGTCAGGATCCTGATTTGCGGTATACAGGTAGTGGCACGGCAGTTTGTAATCTTAGAATCGCGACGAACGAGTCGTATAAGGATGCGAATGGCCAGATGGTTGATAAAGTTGAATGGCATAGCATCGTTGCCTGGGGTCGTTTGGCAGAGATTTGCGGCGAATACCTGAAGAAGGGCTCACAGGCTTACTTCGAAGGATCGTTACAGACTCGTTCTTACGAAGACAAGGACGGTAACATGCGGTATGTGACTGAAATCAAAGCGAGAGAAATGATGCTCCTTGGTGGACGAGGAGGCGACGGTGGATTTGGAACAGCTCCCAAGGCTGAGCCACGGTCGCAAGCAGTCGCAACCAAGTCTGATGACTACACTTTCGAACCGGACGATGAGCTTCCGTTCTAGTCAAGGTTCAAGCGTTCTTTTAAAAGAAAAGGCGATGATCCCCGTAAGGATCATCGCCTTTTTAATTGTACGGCGCCGACCTGGCTTTAGAACATGTTCACCACAGTCGTAATGAACACGATCAAGATCAGCAGTGGACAAATGAAGCCGACAAAAATCGGCCACACTTTCGCAAACAGAGAGCCTTGGATTCCGGGATAGCCGTCCTCCATTTCAAGAATGGCATTCTTTGTTTTCCAGATGTATGCCAGAAAGAGGCAAATCAGGAGTCCGCCAAGAGGCAGACCAATATTGTTGAACAGGTTTACAAGATGCCCAATCAAAGACTGTTGGAATGAGATGACAATCGCCACGATGCCAATTCCTCCTCCGATTAACATGGAAGCCTTCTTGCGCTCCATGTTCTTCTCGTCGATCGCGTAGGAGACGGGTACTTCCAGCAATGAAATAGTCGACGTAAGTGCGGCCATCGTCAGGAGTAGAAAAAAGCCAACTCCAAAGATAAGGCCGCCTACGGGTCCCATCGAATGGAACAGGTTTGGCAGAACGTTAAAAACAAGACTCGTACTGGCAATGAGATTGCCAGCCTCGTCGAAAATCGATACTCCACTCGCCTGGGCGACAAACATTGCTGGCATTATCAGTAAGCCTGCAAGAAACGCAATGCTCAAATCTGCCAGAGTAACCAGGGCAGCAGCCTCTGGCACGTTCTGATCGCGCCCCAGATATGAGCCATAGGTAATCAAGGCACCCATACCCAGCGAGAGCGAAAAGAAGGCTTGCCCCATTGCTGCGAAAACAAGGTCAGCAGACATGAGGCTAAAGTCGGGTTTGAGATACATGCTTAGTCCCTCGCCCGCTCCATCCTGGAAGGCGACGTAGACAATCATGATCACCAGAATACCAATGAGCGCAGGCATGAGTGTCCTCGTGGCTTTCTCGATGCCGGCACTGACACCCCCAGATACAATCCACACGGTCATAGAAGCAAAAAGCACAGAAAAAATCGCGCTCTTGAGGCCAGCTGATGTGTTAGTAAAAGCGGCGTAGGTCTCCGCCGTGGCAAATCGATACAGCACTTCACCAAATACAAAGTTCAACGTCCACCCCGCAATGACGAGATAGAAGCCAAGGATCATAACTCCACAGATGAGACCCCACGCACCGATGGCGCCGAACATTTTGTTATCCGACAATGCAAGGAAAGCGCCTACTGGATTTTTTCGAGTCTTCCTTCCGATGGAAAGTTCTGCGACCATCACGGGAAAGCCCACGAGAAAGCAACAGATTGTATATATGATCAGGAATGCAAAGCCTCCATTCTCAGCCACCTGGGTCGGAAATCCCCAGATGTTGCCGAGTCCGACGGCCGAGCCTGCGGCGGCGAAGATGAACCCTAACTTTCCACTCCATTCACCCCGTGGTGCGCTTGACGCCATAACTCAATTTCGATTTTTAACTCATGTGATAATTTGAAGAATAGCCCCGAAACCTTCGTAAAATCAAGTTGCCCTGACGAGAAATATGAGGTCGCAAGATAGAAATTTAGAAACCCACTCATAATGTTGTCGTTCTGGTAGTTTCGATATACTCATAAACTCGATCTTATTCGAGGGAGAACAGTCGGTACCTGTGGATCCCGACCCTTCGTCTTTACTCCTCTTCATTGCACCTCTCCAGGCCCTGGACTTCCTTGAATTGGACTTGGGGCTCGCTGCTATTGAAATATCCATTTTTGTGATCCTCCTGATCTTCTCCGGTCTCTTCTCTGGATCAGAGGTCGCCCTGTTTGGGCTCGAGGGAAGCGCTCTCGATCAGATTAAAGCAAACAGGGATCGAGCATCGCGCCGGGTGGCCAGCCTCCTGACCCGCCCGCGTGAACTACTCGTCTCCATTCTGGTCCTCAACACCCTTGTGAACGTCGCTGCAGCCATCATTGCTGCCGTATTTACGAGCCAGCTAGCGACGGCAGCCGGATGGAGCAAGACGATCACGGTTATTATCGAAGTACTCGTCGTGACATTCATTCTCCTGGTGCTCAGCGAGATTACACCCAAGTTGATGGCTTCTCGAAATCCCGCCAAATATTCCAGGCTGCTCTCGACCATCATCATGCCGCTGCACAAGGTGCTCTATCCCTTCTCTGCACTCCTCGCCCGAACCACGAATATCTTCGGAGGCAGATTGAAGCGATTAACGAGATTGTCCAGCGATGACGTCAAAGCCATGGCGGAGATAGGCGAAGAACATGGTACGCTTGCCGGAGAAGAACGAGAGATGATTCACTCTATCATAGAATTCGGCGACAGATCCGTTCGAGAAATCATGATCAGTCGCGTAGATATGGTAGCAATTCCGGTCGTCTCTACGCTCAATGAAGCCATGGAGATCATTCGGCAATCTGGGTACTCGCGCTTACCCCTGTTTGTCGACCACCTGGATAATATTCTTGGAGTGATCCATTCCAAGGACCTCCTACCGTTTCTTGACAGCGAAAATGGCAATGAGCGCGTCGACTGGACTCGAATTGCACGAAAGCCAATGTTCGTCCCGCTAGGGAAAAAACTTGATGACCTGCTTAAGGAATTTCAACTGAGGCGAATGCATATCGCACTGGTGGTGGACGAGTATGGCGGAACTGCCGGACTTGTAACCCTTGAAAACGTGCTCGAAGAAATTGTTGGCGAAATCCGGGATGAAAGCGACGAAGATGAGGAGCGGTTGTTTGAACGAATCGATGAAAACTCCGTCCGGGTCGACTCGCGTCTCGACCTCGACGACCTGAACGAGTTGTTGGACCTGGAGCTGGAAACGGACAATCTGGATTTTGAAACTGTGGGCGGACTCGTTTTCCATCTGAATGGTACGATACCAGCCGCAGGCGACACCTTCCGGTATAAGAACGCCTCGTTCGCGGTTGAAGGAGTGGACAGCAACCGCATTGGTACGGTACTGGTGAAACGATCCGCATCTAATGGCAGCGACGATGGCTCGGAGTAATCTGGATAGAGCACCGCACAAGAAACCAATTGCCGTGAAGACGAAGCAAAGCGCCGGATCTCTCATGATCCTCTCATTGTTCATGCTATTCTTTGCAGCAACGTCGTCAGCACAGCTGGTTCCTTCCTACTCCATCAACGAGTCAGCACTCGAAATGCCAACACTAAATTCGCACGGTATCCGACAAGCTATCTTGTGCTGTGCGAGTCAAATGGGTAGTTTGGCTTTTCAAGATTCAATGCATGGTGCAGGTTTTCTACCTCCACGCGACCCCTGGTTTTCCATGGACAAGTTTCAGCATGCTGCATTCAGCTTCTTCATTGCAACAGGTACACAATATGCAATGGTGAACAAGCTAGACTTTTCAGAAAGGGAAGCCCTGCCGATCTCGATCGGAACCAGTCTTCTGACCGGTGTTTCGAAAGAAGTGTACGACAAGAAAGTTCGTTCGACAGCCTATTTTAGTTATAAAGATCTTGTAGCTGATGGCGCCGGCATCTTGCTGGCCGTCGGTTTAATCCTATTGTGACATCTGAATGAAGCAGATCAAAGAATACTGCGGAGTTTTTGGTATTTACAACTCGCCTGACGCGGCACGCTCAACGTACTACGGGTTGCATGCATTGCAGCATAGAGGCCAGGAATCCTGCGGTATCGTGACGTCGACGTTTGATGAGAAGAGAGGCCGCAAGGTCATGCCGTTCTACAAGGACTTCGGCCTCGTGCTGGACGTCTTTAATGACCCCGCACTGTTTGAAGATAAACTTCTCGGAAGTGCTGCCATAGGGCACAATCGCTATTCGACAAGCGGATCCTCAGACAATCGCTCTAACATTCAACCTTTTGTTGTTAGTTACCGAGACGGAAACGTTGCCCTCGCACATAATGGCAACTTGTCCAACGCTCGAGAGCTCAGGCGAGCATTCAGCGAAAGGGGTACCCTTTTCCAATCGACCAGTGATTCGGAACTCATTCTGCACCTGATTGCGCAGAGTCGACGGCGTAAACCGATCGACCAGATTCTGGATGCACTGACTCAGCTGGAAGGAGCATTTTCACTGGTAATCATGACCGACGATTTTCTCGTCGCCGTCCGAGATCCCAACGGTTTTAGACCGCTCGCCCTCGGCAAGATCGAAAAGGTCGACGGAAATGGAAACACTTCGTATTGCGTGGCGAGTGAAACCTGTGCCTTCGATATGATCCGGGCTGAATACGTCAGGGATATCGAACCCGGTGAAGTCTTGATCATCGATCGCAAGAGCTGTGTTACCAGTAAGTTTGTAAGCCACAAACTCCCAAGTCAGTACGGTGTCAGCCAATGCGTTTTCGAGTACGTCTACTTCTCGCGACCAGACTCGAAGATATTTGGCGAGAATGTCGACAAGGTCCGGCGGAAGATCGGAAAGCAACTGGCTCACGATGCACCGGTCCCGGCATCACCCGATGGAAAGAGACCAATAGTAATTTCCGTTCCCGACTCATCCAACACGGCGGCTCTGGGATACGTGTCTGAATGTCAGGCGCTCGGCATTGATTGTAAGTACGAGATTGGCCTGATTCGTAATCATTACATAGGCAGGACTTTCATATCTCCAGGACAGGATAATCGCGAGCAACGAGTCCGATGTAAATTTAATACGGTCGATGGAGTCCTGAACGATCGTGTTGTCGTGATTGTTGATGACTCAATCGTTCGCGGTACAACGGCCCGCTTCCTGGTAAACATGGTACGGGAGGCTGGCGCACGAGAGGTACATTTTAGATCCGCCTCACCTCCAGTCCTCCACCCCTGTTTTTACGGAATGGACTTTCCGGATCCAAAAGAACTGCTTGCAAACCAGTACCATCAGAGTATCGAGGAGATGGAAGAATGGCTTGGGGTTGATTCTCTCGCCTACTTGAGCGTGCCCGGCTTGATGAAGGCAGTACAGGGAAGCACGCAGTCGTCGGGTTTTTGTAATGCCTGTTTCAGTGGTAACTATCCGGTACCTGTCGAGCACGGCGTTACGAAGGAAGAGAACGACTGGGAGTAAAGGAGCTCCGTGTTACTGATTTCTGCTTGGCTGATTCCCGGGGATCTCAATATCCTACCGCTATATCCTCGCCGCGTGGATCAGCACCTCCGAGCAGGACTCTGATCTTGTCGCTCATTTGAATCTCGTCAAGTCCTGCTTCATCGACGAACCTGTCGCGCGTCTGATACTGGACCACAATTCCGTCAGCCCGACCTGACGTACCGGATCTTTCAACGACACTCCATCCACGCTTTTCAAGATTTTCTACAACATCCACGGCAAGTCCGTCTTTCTCATAGTACATCACGTCGGGAAACCACTGGTGATGTACGCGCGGGGAAGAAACGGCCGAAGCGATATCCATCTCATGATCTACGACATTCATTATTGCCTGGAATACAGTCGTAATGATCGTAGAACCGCCGGGAGTTCCGATGACCATCTTGAGACGTCCGTCGTGATCTTCAACAATTGTAGGCGTCATGGCTGAGAGCATCCGCTTGCCGGGCTCGATAGCATTCGCCTCATTACCGAGCAGACCGAACTGATTCGGGACACCTGGTTTTGCGCTGAAGTCATCCATTTCATTGTTCATGAAAAAGCCCGCTCCGTCGACGACAACCTTCGATCCAAAACCGCTGTTGATAGTCGTCGTCACAGATACTGCATTACCGTCTGCGTCGACAACAGAATAGTGAGTGGTCTCCGTGGACTCGTTTGCAAATGGATTGCCGAAAGTCACTTCGACACTTTGTCCCGCAGAGTCGGGATTAAAGTCGCGCATCCGACGCAGCATATACTCTTTGTCGATGAGTTCATCTACCGGCACGTCGAAGAAGTCTGAATCTCCTAACCATTCTGCTCGATCAGCGTAGACGCGCCTCATGCTTTCGCCGAGCAGATGTATCGTAGCGCTGGAATTGAAACCCATCGACCGAATGTCGAATGGCTCGACTGCGTTTAGCAACTGAACAAGTGCTATCCCTCCCGAACTCGCCGGTGGCATCGAATACACTTTGTACCCGCGGTACTCACCTACGATAGGTTGTCGTTCGACCGAATTGTATGCGGCAAGGTCCTCGTGCGTGATGATGCCTCCGCCACGTTGCATTTCCGCTACGATCAGGTCAGCCGTTTTGCCGGTGTAAAAACCGTCGCGGCCTTCCTTCTGGATTCGCTTCAGAACTTTGTACAGGTCTCGTTGCTTAAATCGTTCTCCCTCACGGTATCCGCGTGTTGAATCGCCTTTCGTAAAGTACTTCCTGGTGGCAGCAAATTCTGAGAATGTGTCGTAGTATGCATTGTATGTCTGAGCCTGACGTCGACTAAGTACATAACCTTTCTTCGCCAATTTCAATGCAGGAGCCATCACCTCTTTACGCGAGAGCTTACCGTATTTCTCGTGTGCCGCCAGCAGCCCTGCCACCGAGCCTGGCACGCCGGAGGCAAGATAGCCTCGTTGGCTTAGCGACGGGATGAAGTCGCCATTTTCATCGAGATACATATCTCTGGTTGCTGCTCCTGGTGCCTTCTCTCGATAATCAATGGAGGTGGTGGTACCGTCTTTTAGCCTGATTACCATGAATCCGCCGCCGCCGATATTACCGGCTGCGGGGTAGGTGACCGCCAGAGCAAATCCCGTTGCAACTGCTGCATCGATCGCGTTCCCACCGCGCCTGAGGACCTCGACGCCAGCCTCGGACGCATCTACCTGTGCTGAAACAACCATTCCATTTAATGCGCGGACTGGGTCTTCGTAGTCCATCGCGCGAGGAATCGATTCAACGACAATGTTGATAACTGCGGCGGTAACAAGGATAAATGTGGCGAGTCTACCAGCGATTCTCATATTCAAGTATTCAATTAAATCGATTGTGACAAACTAATTGCCTGAAAATACACGTTTATCGAAAATGAAAGAGCCAATAAAGTTATCCACATTGAATTGTTGACAACTCCTTAAACGTGAGTGGACTACGAGCGGTATCAAATTCGCTCAGCTATGGGTTTTCCCTTCTTGCAGCATGCAGGCATCGCTGGCGTAACATTACAAATCCGCAGGTAAGCTAAAGTAGTTCTCTAACTTGATGTGAATAACGTGTGGATTGAAGCGTTGGGGGAGAACGAATTTAACAATAAAGTTGCATTAGTCGATGAATATTATAGATTTCGGAAGTTCACCGTTCACGAATGCAGTTACCACTTATGCGAAACCGTGTTGACCTGGCGATTCGGGCAACGACGGTTGGAGCGGGCGTCGTTGGGCTGATTGTATTTGCCGTATTTCTGTTAATCTAATTCCGCTCCATACTAAACAGAGGACTCCGTTATTCTAACGGACCTACAATAAAAGTCGCTCATAGGGCGGCTTTTCTTGTTTTAGGGAGTTCTGCGGGTATTTCTGAAGCCCTATCAATCAGCCCTGGCAAACCATCCTGCTAAGAGATAGTCACGTCAACAACAAGCAGACTGACTGCTTCCGTGCCAAGATTGCCATCAAGACGTGCCCGGGAGACAAAACCGGCCAGGCCTCCCAGCCCCGACCACAACCCTTCTTCTTTAAGATGTGACTTTACCCAGTCCGCCGAAAGGCTATCGCACACAACGAATAACGATGACTCATCGAGATTGCCACTCTTTTCATTAAGTGGCAAAGTTGCGTGTTCCAGGCTATTTAATGATGGAGATTCAAACGGCTGGGAATCGGTGCAAAATTCGGCCTCTGAAAATCGCCTCCCTTCAACCAGGATTACACGACAACCACCTGCCCAGTAGGCATGCCAGTCGCCATTCCGTCTCTGCTGGACACCAGCAAGGCCAGCTGACGCTCCGGTTTCCGCAAGTGGATCAATCGTTGCTTCGCCATCCAAAAGTTTTGCCACCGCCGCAGCCCAGGATGCCTGCTGAATAGAATAGCCGCTCAAGTGTCCGGTTGAAGGATCTATCCCTCCATCGACGAAGCTATTGCAAAGCAGGCTCGTCCATAGTTTTGCGAGTGCAGATTCTTCGTGCGTGTCTGCCAGTACATTTGCCCAGCCGGCAATCACGTCCGTCCTGACCTCAACTGAATTATTGCTGAGATCACGTAACCCGGTCGGGGGCACAGTATATGATTCAACTTCTACGTTTACCGGCAACGGAATCTCAGCCTAGAGCTGTTTAGATGCTTAGATAATATTGCCCGCGTCGATCCACTCACCCAGCAATTGGATATTGCACTCCAGACGACGACGAACCTCTCTATGAAATAATCGATCCTAACTCCGGCATCTTTACCGCTTTCTCGAGGGTTCACATTTCAACCCACAGAAATTGGGCTTACGTGCCTGCCGTGCCCCTCCGAATCGCCTCGTCCCGGGCGCCAGTTTTCTGATAAGCCTAAGAAATCACGTGTGGTGTCAGGCGACGCTAATGTCAGCAAGGGATTGATAGAGAGGGCTCGTTGGTGATCCATGCATTGCCGCATGCATAAGGTCGCTGAGCGAAACGAGAACCAACGTAGTATTTACATTGCGCTCGACAAGTCGGATGGCATCTTCCACTGCCTCGATCATCGCCGAAAGGTTGGCATCCGGGAGATTCTCCGAGAACTTGTGAATGGTGTCTGCCTGGTCCGTATTTACCATCCTCGACGAATCACCTGTGGCCCGGTAAAGGACCAGATCTCGTAACCAGCTAAGCATTACTGCAAGACCTGACTTCACCTGCTCCCGACCGGACGAACCCAGAACCTGGGTGAGCTTGTAGATGCCTCGAACATTTGCTGCCCAGGAATCTCTAAAGAAATCGACGACCAACAACCTGAGGCCAAGTAGTTCTTGATTTTGTGCAAGCTCTATGGCGCGCACCATCGACCCGTCCGCCATACGGGCGATAGCCTCAACTTGTTGACTCGATACTTCAAAACGTTCCAACAGGCCTTCGCTAATCTTGTCGACAGAAAGCCGATCAAATCTGATTTGCTGACACCTGGAAATAATGGTCGGCAGTAGCCGGTCCGGCCTGGTAGTGGTGAGAAGAAAAACCGTAAGCGGCGGTGGCTCCTCAAGGAGTTTCAAAACTGCATTCGATCCGGATGCATTAATCAGGTCGACATCAGTAAGGATGGCAACTTTATACCCGCCTTCGACGGCTTTGAATCCGGCCGGACGGATCAACTCGGCATTTATCCGATCGCGCTTAACCGTGACTTGCTTATTGGTCGATTGCTTTACCTCGCCGATGCCGTTAGGCGCGTGGACAAAATCGACAGGACCATACGGATCCTCCGCGATCAATGCGAATCGTTCGGTTATCTCTTCCGTCTTCGGATCACCGGGGTATGGTAGAATCAAATGAAGATCGGGATGAATTAGTCGCGAAGCCTTGCTGCATCCATTGCAGGTTCCGCACGGCACAGATCTCCCCTGCTTGCATAGTAACGCCTGAGCGAATGCTAATGCTACAGCCTTCTTTCCAGTACCATCAGGTCCGTGAAACAGATAAGCATGCGCAATACGATCTGATTCTATGGCTGCCTGAAGCGCTTCTACTACACGATTCTGATTGAGAATCTTTTTCCAAATCAACCTTAAACCTCCGAATAGGTCATCAACTCACCAAGCCTTGATCAACATTGTTTGATCGATATCTAAAGATAACGTAACTTTTCGGTTTGCCCGTATGGCGCGGTAGCTCAGCTGGTTAGAGCGTCGGATTCATAACCCGGAGGTCGAGAGTTCAAGTCTCTCTCGCGCCACTTCTTCTATTATGAAAGGAAAGTCACGCCTTTCCGGTCCCGTACAACGGTCCCTCACTGAGCATAATTCCTCAGATTCAACTCTTTGTCTCACCACGTGCGACCGGCAGCTGGCTACGCCTCCTGGAGTCCTGCCGATTCACTCACGACCTTGTCTTGTACATTCCTTGGCATCGGTTCGTAATGGCTGAATGTAGCGCGATGTAGGCCTCGCCCATGCGTTATCGATCTCAGTGTCGTAGAGTAACGGTACAGCTCCGCTTCAGGAACCTGGGCAACAATCTTCTGAAAAACGCCTTCTGCTTCTATTCCTTGAATTCTACCTCTGCGTGTGTTCATATCCCCCATGACGTCGCCGGTATACGTATCCGGCACGACCACCTCTACCTGGTAGATTGGCTCCAGCAGGACAGGGCTCGCTTCCTTAAAGGCGTCTCTGAATGCCGCCCGGGCGGCTGACTTGAACGCGTTTTCATTCGAGTCAACAGAGTGCATGCTGCCATCAAAAATTACCATCCGAATATTACCAACTGGATATCCGGCGATTGGACCTTCTTGCATAACATCGAGAACACCTTTCTGTATTGCCCCAAAGAATCTGCGCATATCAATTACACCGCCAACAATCGCATCGATAAATTCGATCTTTGAATCCCAACCCGTTTCAACAAGCGCAGTATTACGGACTTTGATATCACGCGGCGGTTGGTATTCGCCCTCGAGTGGCTCAAGAATAATTGCTATCTCGGCAAACTGCCCGGCTCCTCCAGTCTGCTTCTTGTGGCGATACTTTGCTCGGGCATTGCCCTGAATCGTTTCGAGGTACGCCACGCGTGGACGCGTATATTCAACCTCCACACCGAATCGGTTCTTAAGTCGATACTTGGCGATCTCAAGTTGCATTTCTCCCTGGCCACCGACGACCAGCTGGCTAAGATGCGGATCGTGTATGATGACGAGTGAAGGATCCTCTTCAGACAATTGATGCAATCCATGTCCCAGTTTGTCTTCGTCACCCTCCTTAAGGGCCTTGATTGCAACTTTGTATCGTGGTGTAGGAAATTCGATCGGCTTGACGACAATCTGGCTGCCCTTGAGGTGCAGGGTATTGTTGGTGTGGGAATTCTTCAGCTTTACGAGCGCACCGAGATCCCCTGCCACCATTTTGTCAACGGATTCCCGTTCTCGGCCGTTGATGGAATAGAGTTGACCAATTCGTTCGGTGCTATCGGTCTGTTCGTTACGCAAGTCGACTCCCGTAGTTATCGTACCAGTCGACACCTTAAAGAACGAATAGTCTCCAACATGATGCTCGGACATCGTCCGATAGATAAACAGTACAGGATCCGAATCCGGGTCAGCTTTCATCGTTGACCCGTCAGCAAGTTTTACAGGCGGAGCTTCGGATGCACTCGGGCAAACATTGTCAATGAAGCTCATAAGTCTGGTGACGCCAATATTTTCTGTCGAGCTGGTAAGAAATATTGGAAACAGTTGGCGCTTCAGCATCGCTTGATGCAAGCCCTTCCGCATCTCGTCTTCTGACAGGCTTCCTTTTTCAAAGTATAGCTCCATCAGCCCTTCGTCATTCTCGGCAATGTTCTCGATCAGTTCGTTGTGTAGCTGTTCCGCCCGTTCTCGAAACTCCTCGTCGATCTCGCCCACCTGTGCCTTCTTGGCTCCTGGCGGGAACGTCAATTGCTTCATCAACAAGACGTCTATTATCGATCGTTTTCCGGAGCCGGCCGGGAGCTGAACAACAGTCGCATTTCTTCCGAAGCGACTTTGTATCTGTTCGACGACATTTTCGAAATCGGACTCGACTTTATCCAGGTGGTTTAAAACGAACATAGCAGGGATGTCGAAGTCGAGACCTGCCGACCACGCCAACTCCGTCCCTACCTCCACGCCTTCGCCTGCATTAATTATAAATAACGCCGTATCCGCTACTCGCAAGGAGGCGATTACTTCGCCGACGAAGTCAGGGTATCCGGGTGTGTCGAGGATGTTGATCTTGTGACCTTCCCATTCTGCATGGAGCAACGACGTGAAAACCGACATCTGCCGCTCCTGCTCACTGGGATGATAATCGCTGACAGTTGTCCCCGTTTCAACCGTGCCAAGCCGCGCCAGAGAGCCTGCTCCGAACAACATCGCCTC
This sequence comes from uncultured Rhodothermales bacterium, assembly GCA_965367755.1. Classification (GTDB taxonomy): domain Bacteria; phylum Bacteroidota; class Rhodothermia; order Rhodothermales; family JABDKH01; genus JABDKO01. The sequence continues at coordinate 6,552 of CBDUKH010000007.1, read as the reverse complement.
GGAAAGTGACGTTTTACCACTTCCCTGGTGACCGACAAGGGCTATGTTTCTGATATGATCAGCATCGTATACCTTCATGAAATGCTCTCCGCTTTTACAGCAGCACGCGGCTACGTTGTCAAAAAACCTTTACGACCGGGACAAACCAGGTCGCTTACTCTATTTTAAGGATCAGTAAAATACGTAGGCAGGTGAAATTGTCAAGATCAAAGGAATGGAGACCTTTCGTTTCCTCTACCAATGTCATGATTTGGCCATTCTAACTACTCGCCCTGAACCGGGTACCTTTCAGGACGTAATGACTCAATCTCAAAACGCCAAACTTGACCAGCCGCTCGATTCCCGTTGATTATTCTTGTGATAGAAACTTCTGCTGACTTTCTAAGCGTCGCCATCGTGTCGCGAGAGAAAACACTTGCTCGGTATCGAGCCGAAGTACCGCGCTCCCACGCTGAAAACCTTGTCCCTGCCGTCCAGTCTTTACTTGCTGAAACAGGCATCCACCGACGCCACATTGATGCCATCGGTGTCGGTACGGGGCCAGGGTCTTATACGGGGTTGCGCATTGGCGTTAGCGCCGCCAAGGGCTATGCCTTGGCCATCGGATGCAAACTAATCGGCGTATCAACTTTTGCTGCTCTGGCTGCTATGGCGGAAAGTTTTCCGTCAACCACATCACCGCAAATTGTGTTGTTGCCGGCCAGGAAAAACGAGTGGTATTTCGGGTATTTGGCGTCGGATGAAGAAACACTCGATCCAACTGAAGTCGGAGTCGTCGAAGATGATGCACTCGTGAACTATCTCAAATCGACGACCGCTCGAGTCTCGATCGTGACTACGTCCACAGGACTTCTCGACAAGCGTGGCATTACGGAGTCGTTCAGTGGGACGGTGGAAAAAGCTACAATCGATGCCCTTGGTGTTGCCCGGATAGCACGCCTGAAATACGAGCAGGCGGATTTTGCAGATATCGATGCCCTGGAACCCGATTATCTCCGCAAGCACAACACCAGGCGACCCGGCGATATCTTCGAAAAGCTAAATACTCGCCTCGCACAATGATCGTGCAAAACTGCAGGATTGTTATATTGGGGAAACGAACTCAGCGATATGGATTGGTTTAAACGACAAAAGAAAGGAATCCAGACGTCAATCAGCGACCAGAATGAGGTCCCTGAAGGACATTGGAACAAGTGTGATGGTTGCGGTGAGATCATCAACCAGCGCGAGTTGGCGGACAATCTGATGGTATGCCCAAAGTGCGATTATCATTTTCGCATAGGCAGCAAAGAATACTTTGACCTCTTGTTCGATGAAGCACAGTACACGACGTACGACGAAAACCTGCATGCTATTGATGCGCTGGCGTTTTCAGACAAAAAGTCTTATGCGGAACGTTTGACTGCGGCCGTAAAGAAAACATCCATGAACGACGCTGCTCGATCTGCCATGGGAAAAATCAACGGGCATGAAACGTCGATCGCCGCAATGGACTTCGGTTTTATAGGAGGTTCCATGGGCTCGGTCGTCGGTGAAATAGTGGCTCGGTCTATACGGCGTGCGTATGAACACAAGATCCCACTAATCATAATTTCTCAGAGTGGTGGAGCACGCATGATGGAAGGCGCGCTGAGTCTCATGCAGATGGCGAAAACTAGTGCCAACCTGGCACGCTATAATGAACTGGGCCTTCCGTATATCTCGATCATGACCCACCCGACGACTGGCGGTGTCACTGCTTCGTTTGCCATGCTGGGAGATTTTCATCTCGCTGAACCAGGAGCACTGATCGGATTTGCGGGTCCGCGTGTCATCCGAGAGACTATGGGGCAGGATTTGCCCGAAGGATTTCAAACCGCGGAGTTCCTGGAGGAGCGCGGCTTCGTCGACAACGTAGTCGATCGTCGTCAACTCAAAAATAGAATTGCCGGAATCTACGATCTCCTGTTTGAACAATCGTAGTCATTTTCCGAGACTTCTGTGAATGGATCTTACCAGTTCCGGTAGATCTGTTCGACCCGCTTGCTCTGTTGCTTAGACCAGACATAGAAGGCACTGGCACCGGCAAGCGACACGATAGCAAATATCGTTTTCATCGTTGTTTACCAATCGTCGAGATTTCTGTGATTCCCTGTCTAATTATGGACGGATAATTTCGTGCCTTTTGTCTGCTAGACTCTACGTAATTATCAGTTTAGGGATAGAAACCGTTCCGACCGGTATATTTTGGCCTGTGACCAGTCGCCGATGATAGTCCATTTGCCCGAGATGGTATGCCAGATGAGACATTAAATGCAGCAAAAATAGGCCAGTCGTCATCTCTACCCCTGCGATCTGAACCGGATACGTCATCTCCAACTGACTATCCACAAGGGCTTTAATGGCGCTCCGAACTTCATCCCGGGTGTCCTGGACCGTCTTTATGACATCATCTCTCGAAATGGTTATGCCGGCAAACTCGGCCGGCCGGTCTCTGACGTAGCCACTGTTTCCAAGTATCGCTCCGACAAAATGACGAAGGTTGCCGCACAGATGTAGTGCCAGGGTACCGCCAGAATTCGATATCCCGTCTACGACGTGCCAGAGTTCAGAATCGGAAGGGTATGCCTTGACCTGATCTGCGACTGATTGAAGCTCGCGATCAAGCACGTTAATGAGATTACTGCAATATATACTGGCCATAACAATGTTTTGTGATTGGTCGGTAACAACGCCCGAAGTGAAGCTACGTAGTGAACGTACGACGTACGGTCGCGTTCAAAAATTTTATTAGTAACTAAGATCTGTAATAGACATGCCCTCTCGTATTCAGTTTGCCCCTCTTATAACTTTAGTGTTTGTCATGGTTTGTGGCTGTGATCCCACGGCGAGCGACGTGGGTGGCCACATAACTACGGCTTCCGCTGATATTGCCGTCAATCTGCCAGACGAATTCGGCGACTACTGGTATCAGGGAAAAGCTGAATTGACGAGCTACGATCTTGAGCAGGCTAGGTACGGCGAATTGCGACAGGGCGAGGCGGTCCTTATTTATGTGACGGAAGATTTCTCCAAGTCGGAGCTTGTCAAACTCGACGACCCGTCCGGTGCTGGAGATGATGCAGTTAAGGTGATGAAGCTGAACTTGACAAAAAACTTTGTGACAGGCATATATCCGTACTCAATGATGTCGTCGATATTCACTCCTGTTTACGAGTCGGACGTCCCGACTTTAAAGGTCACTACTTCTTCTCAGGAATGGTGCGGGCACACTTTCAGCAGTTATACTTGGAATGGGAGCGGGTACGATGCATATCGCGCGTCCTACTTTCAGAGTGAGGGTACAGGGACGACCAGGCTGGATGACGTACGCCTTGAAGACGAAGTGTGGAATACTATCAGGCTAAACCCTGACGCGCTACCGACCGGCGAGTTCGATATGGTTCCGGGACAATTATTTCAGCGACTCAGTCACACAGAAAGTATACCATCTCGGGTCAAGGCTACCCTTGCGGATCACGAAGATGGAACACGATCATATACATTGGCATACCCTGGACTCGGCAGAACGCTGTCAATACATTTTAGCAACGCTTTTCCCTTCACTGTCGAGGGCTGGGAAGAAACGTATCGCTCAGGATTCGGTCCTGACGCAAAGCCGCTAACCACTCGGGCCTCTCGCAGGGAGCGTATCGTGACGGATTACTGGACCAAAAACTCGGTTGCTGACGAATCATGGCGAGCACGTCTCGGCTTGGACTAGAGCGACCCCGTCCCTGCTTTTGCACCGGGACGTTACTGATACCGGTCACTTTTATTCGGGGCTATTCGCGTCGGGGGCCTCCACTTCCTCCTCCCCGTCAGCAACTTAATCCCATTTTGAACCGGACGCCAATGACTTTTTGCTAGAAACTCTCTAGAAAATTTCCTAGGAAAAATCCTAGGATTGCGACTGCCCCGGAACCTCTTACCGGACAACTCCGCTGTCAACACTAAGCGACCGTCAGTATTTCGCAACACTCGAGTCAACTTCGTCGCTCCAGGCCAGGATCCCCCCCTTCAAGTTCAAGAGTTTGTCGAATCCGTTCGCCGACAGGATCTTTAGTGCTTTAGCTGACCTGACTCCAGATCGGCAATGAATAACGATAGTCTGATCCCTGTACGGCTCCACCTCGTCCAGTCTCGTTTCTAACTCGTCGAGAGGTATCAGATCAGCACCCAGATTTGCTATATCATACTCATGTGGCTTCCGAACATCGAGCACATAAATATCATCACCCTGATCTAGACGTTTTCTTAAATCCCCGGCCGAGATCTCCGGGACAGCGTCAGTTTCACCCTTGTCAGTTGGGGGAAATACTGGGATCCCGCAAAAGGCATCATAGTCAATCAGCTCGGTCACGGTCGGACTGTCACCACAAATCTTGCAACCTGGATCTCGCTGAACCTTCATGACACGGAACTGCATATCCAGAGTGTCAACGAGTAGCAACCTGCCAGTGAGAGACCTACCAACACCTGTGATCAATTTAATAACTTCCAATCCCTGCAAGGCACCGACGATTCCTGGTAGCACGCCAAGGACACCACCTTCGGCACACGAAGGAACGAGACCAGGTGGTGGCGGCTCCGAGTAAAGGCATCGGTAACATGGACCGTCCTCTGTCCCAAAAACCGACACCTGACCCTCGAACCTGAATATAGATCCATACACGTTGGGCGTGCCTGTAAGCACACTTGCGTCGTTAACCAGATAACGTGTCGGGAAATTGTCAGTGCCATCAGCCACTACATCATAGCTGCCGATCAACTCCAACGCGTTCTCGCTGGACAGCCGAACTGGATAGAGTTCAACCTCTACATGTGGATTGATATCGTTGATCCGATCTCTTGCCGACTCCAATTTCGAGCGCCCGACATCGCTCGTGCCATGCAGCAACTGCCGCTGCAAGTTCGACTCGTCTACTACATCAAAGTCAACGATACCTAACCTGCCAACGCCAGCAGCAGCTAGATACATTGCGAGCGGAGATCCCAGTCCGCCGGCCCCGATTAGCAACACAGATGCTGCCTTTAATTTCTTCTGGCCGGACATACCGACCTCAGGTAAAATCAAATGCCGACTGTATCGGGAAATCTCGGCGGGGGAAAGAGTAATTTCGGAAATAGATGCGTCCATTGTTCTTCCGGCGTCTTCCGCCGGCCTCCGTTTATTGAATATACGACCGCCCACCCGCAATCGACGGAATAATGGACAACGTATCACCTGGATGTATCAGCGTTTCTTGCCCGTCCAGGTAGCGTATGTCGTCATCATTTCGGTAGATATTGATGAAAGATCGAAGCTCGCTGCGCTCATCAACTAGATGCTGCTTCAATGCCGGATATTTTTCTACCAGATCTTTTAACGCTGCACTTACCGTATCCCCCTCAACCACAACCGCCGACGCGCCTCCGGTGAATCCACGCAGAGGTGTGGGTACGAACAATCTGGTTCCACTCAATGTTGTTGTGCTCATTTTATTTCGAGGTGTTGGTTTTCGTGTTCAGTGACAATTTTATCTTCTAAAAATCTGGTTCGGTCAGAATCAAGCAACCACGAGGTCAATTCCTTGGCCTCGCCCTTCCTAACAGAAACGATTACATAACCGAAGAAAGGGAAAGTGGCTTCAGCAAGATCGGTCTCTGAAGGCTGCGCAGGATGGTCAGGGTGCGAGTGATACGTTCCTATAACATCCATCTTCAAATCCGACGCCAGACGTTCGGCGTTCAAGTAATCAGTCGGGCCCATCAAAAACCTGCGCTCGCGATTATCTAACCGGTTGTTGTGAACCGGAAATATCTCTCCCGCTTTGTTGCCCGATGCAGTTGCATGCCCCAACAAGTAACCGCAACACTCTTCGGGATACGTCTCCTCTGCGTGGACCCTGATGGCATCTACCGCTCGTAGTGTGATTATCATTTTCTTTGCTCCTCTACGTTTTCGGACGTCCAAAATGGATGACTGAGATACCGAGCTCCCCCGTCACATAAGACTGTCACTACAACACCTCGCGACAAATTCCGGGCAAGCTTCATCGCGACAGCGACCGACGCCCCAGCGGAAATGCCCACGAAAAGACCCTCCTCCCGGGCCAGTCTCTGCGTCATCAACAACGCTTCTTCGGTAGTGCAAACGAGCTCCTCATCGGCCAGAGTCACATCATAAATTCCGGGGACGTGCGATGACGCCATGTGCTTCATGCCTTCAATACTATGTAGTGGTGACGACGGCTGAAAAGAAATACACCGGATTTCCGGGATCTCCTTTCGCAACCGGCGACTCGTGCCTACGAACGTGCCGGTAGTACCGAGCCCTGCAACGAAGTGTGTTATACGCCTGTCCGTTTGGTGCAAGATTTCCGGCGCTGTACCTGTGTAATGTGCTTCCCAGTTTGCATCGTTGTTGTACTGATCCGGATAGAAATATCGGGAGGGCCGGGCAGACACAATGGACTTGACCTCGGCTTGCGCTCCGTCCATCCCTTCCATCGGATCGGTCAGGAACAGCTTTGCTCCATAGGCGCGAAGTAA
>CBDUKH010000006.1:0-59215 GCA_965367755.1 uncultured Rhodothermales bacterium | reverse complement strand
GCATTGCCGGGTCAGCGTCTTTCCACAGATCGCAGAACCATGTATAATATTTGATGGCCTCATCGGGCTGGCCGGTTCGTTCATAGGCGTCGGCGAGTCGGAGAAGGGTTGGCGCGAGGTATAGTCCATCGTCATAGACTCGCTCGGCGGCCGGAGTATCGACAATCCTTAAATAATCTCCGATGGCCTCCTCCAACCTCCCGGCCTGATCCAATACGATGCCCCTGCGAAATAAAATCCACCCGCAGGTATCGCACGAAGATTTCCTAAGCGCCTCATCGAACTTGGGCATTGCCTCGTCAATCCGGCCGTGTCGTGAGAGTAGTATTGCCTCGGTCATGGGGATAGAGGCCACGTCATCGACAGTAGTCCAGTCGGCAAGAGCTTTGTTGACGAGTTCCCTGGCCCGTGTAGTGTCACCGAGGTCAGCGTACAAATATGAGTACCAATAAGGCTGATCATCGACATGCAATTCATTAACCGCAGGCGTCGCCAAAACGCTGTCAAGTATTTCCCTTGCGTTTGCGTGATCCTCAAGTACGATAGAAGAGATCTGGGATTCATACGCCATATCTTCAACAACTAGATTCCATGATTCCCTTCGACGACTGGTTGCGATTGAATTTTGAAGATATGTTTGTCCCTTCGCCACCACGCCGCGAGTAAGGTGAGCTGACCCAAGGAGGAAATTCGCCCACGCCGTCGTGAACTCGGATTGCTCGCCCGAAACAACAAGTTTCACCAGGCTGTCTCCTTTTTCAAAGTCCCTCTGCGAATAATACAGTTCGCCTCGTAAAATTTTGGTACGGGGGACGTCACCGGCTGTCTCCGTAAACAAATTCGCCGTCTCATTTGCTCGGTCCCAGGCGCCTTGCGCTGCCTGCGCACTTACGGCTTGCGTATAAAACGTTGACGAATCACCGGCTTTCTTTATCGCGCGCACTGCTAACGTCTCTGCCTCAGCGTACTTACGTTCACGCATGTACGCAAGGGCAAGGTTATTCAGAGCGATATCATTGAAGGGGTCACGTTCAAGCACAGTCTTGTATGCGGCAATCGTTTTTTCATCATCGTACAGGACCGAGCTGAAATAGTAAGCACTTGCAAGCTCTGCTTCGACGGTGGGCAGATTGTGTCGCATATTGTAAGCGGTCGTGGCTGCGGCACGAGCGCGGTCCGGCTGGATTCCGACATTGTTTAGCGACACCGCAAGCTTTCGATATGCCATCGCAAAAGTAGAATCACGCTCCAGAGCCGATTCGAGAAGGGGAATAGCAGATTCAAAATCGCCCGTGGCATACATTTGATCTGCCTGTACATAAAGTCGAAGGGCATCGAGTGAAGATGTCGTAACCCGATCGAGCGGTACGCTGGCTCGAACATCTTTGATCGATTCTCCAATGCGCTCCCTAAGTGCTGCTGACAATTTATCTACGGCGTCGATTACATGATCAGCATCGTCAGCAGTTTGCCTCAATGAAAGCAACGACTGCCCGTCTACCGATGATAGCTGCAATGATAATTGATATCCGGACCCGACCTGGTCCACGCGTCCCGTTACGACTGCTTTTGCACCTTCTCGAATTGCAATCTCGCCCGCCAGATTTGCATCGACAACACTGTTGGTGGGTCGACCCATTCGACGCAGTGTCTGTACGACGGTACGGGAGTCAACAACTCCGATCGTCGGAGATTGAGATAGATCGATTCGTAGCGCCTGCGTGACCGATCCTGAGATTGTAGTATCGGCCGAGTTACCTACAAAATCCGCAACGACGAGTAGATCCTGACTACTCAACTCACCCTTCGATACAAGTGTTGCTGCAGGCCCAATGCCGGTCATGCGTGAGATCATGTAGGCGGCGACAACAATTGCGAGACCACTGAAGGCAAAGAGACCACCCATTGCAGCTCGCCGGACTGAAAACCATTTGGCAACTGCTCCAACGACGCGGTCCCCGGTGGCCTTCTTTTTGTCAAAGCGACTCGCCAGCAGGACGATCGGAAATCCAGCGAGTATTAATGCTACACCAGCCGGGAACACCCATCCTGGTAGACCGAGTGCGATCATCAAACAGTAAACCAGGGCAAGCGTAGAAAGAGATATGAATGAATAGATGCCAGCCACACTGATAGTAGAGACGCCCGCAGAGGTACCTCCAGCCAGGACACTCCCATCGTTATCGTCATCGTCAGCAAGGGGCTTCAGGGCCGCATGAAGATCTCTCATCGACGACCATCGATCTTCAGGCTTCTTGGCGAGGCATCTCTGAATAATGTCTCTTAGAGCCGGATTGGTCCCTGACATGGTAATTGCCGTGTCGGGCGGTGGCTCATTGAGTATCGAATACACAACAGCCTGTTCGTAATCTCCCCGGAACGGACGTTCCCCGGTAATCATCTCGAACAGGACAACGGCAAGTGACCAAATATCGGTGCGATGGTCGACATCGTCACCTCGAGCTTGCTCGGGGCTCATATATGCCGCCGTGCCAACCGTACTACCTGCACTCGTGATATCTACCTCTGTGGAGAGCTTCGCGAGACCGAAGTCGAGAATCTTTACGACGCCGCTGTCGCTTATCAGAATATTAGCAGGCTTGATATCCCGGTGTACTATTCCGCGGTCGTGGGCACCCGCCAGTCCAGCAGCAATCTGCCGTGCGATCGACGCAGCGCGTTCAACAGGGAGGCTGCGTTCTTCAGCCAGAATCTCATCCAGCGTTCGACCAGCATAGAATCCCATGGCGATGAAAGTTCGGCCGGATTCATCAGTATCGATATCGTGGATAACGCAAATGTTCGGGTGGTCGAGCGCCGATGCCGCTTTGGCCTCCTGAACAAATCGCTGTCGAGCATCTGCATTGGACTCCAGACCGGGAGGCAAGAACTTCAAGGCAACGAATCGGTCGAGACGCTGATCTTTTGCCTTGTAGACTATCCCCATTCCACCACGTCCCAGTTCGGATTCAATGGTATAATGGGAAACTTGCGAGCCAATCATGATAGAAGTGTACTATCCCAAGACGTCACTGCTTACCGAGTTCAACAATTTATTCCCGAATTTCATTCAGCCCGGGTCACCCTTTTTATTGGACGGTTGCCCGACTTACCTGGTCACGAGGTCTCTGCAGGGAATGAGGCAATTGCTTCTTCGACAGTGTCATAGTCATTGAACACATTGCCCAAAAGTCGCGTCATCAGGAAAAGGTTTTTGATCCGCGCATTGAGAGCAGCAATAGCAACATCACCACCTTCGTTCTGAAGTGTGTTGAGGGTGCGAATCGTAAGCCCGATTGCCGTCGAATCCATCATGTCAGCTCCGGAGAGATCCAGCACGGCGTACTTGACACCGTTACCTTTAAGATCATCGACTGCCTTGGTAAAGGCCTCGCCTTCCCGAGCACCGAGGAATTTTCCCTTGATAGAAATGATGCCAACGTTCTGATCCGTTGAAATTGAAAAAGGCATGGTTTACTCCTGAAGATTTGAGAGACAAGTCTTAACTATACAACGCTTCGTCCATAAGAACAAGAATCATATCCTTTAATAGCCGCGAAAACGAGTAGATATCAATGATCGGATTCCCTTCTAACGATCAACAAAGTGATATCGTCTGCCTGGGGTGCACCCCCGGCAAAAGAATCGATCTTTGCCATCACGAGCTCGACGATCTTAGAACTCGGTTGGGTCCGGTTTTGAGCTATGAGTTCGATGATCGCATCATCACCAAGTAATTCGCGGTCTTCATCCATTGCTTCACCGATTCCGTCGGTATAAAGGATAAGCGTTTCACCCCGGGAAATGGACGCCGTAAAACTTGTTCTGGCAACAGACGAATCGAATCCCATAACAATCGACGACTCCTCCATCATCTCGACTGAGCCGTCCGAACGGACGAGTACGGGTTTTACGTGGCCCGCGTTAGAATAACGAATCGTCCCGTCGGGTGGATTTAAAATGGCAAATACTGAGGTAACAAACGTTCCGCGACGAGTGTACTGACAGAGAAGCTCATCGGTACGGGCAATCGCTTCTTCAGGACTTGCTTCGGCCATAGCATTTGTCCTGAACACCGCCTGCGTGTTAGCCATGGTCAACGATGCAGGAAGACCCTTTCCGGAGACGTCGCCAACCCACAACGCAACATAGTCGTCACTTACCTGAACAACGTCGTACAGGTCGCCGCCCACGGACTGCGCTGGCTTGCTTGTTCCGGCGATATCGTAGCCGGGTACATCTGGCATGTCTTCTGGCAGAAGTCGCATTTGAATATTGCGAGCCAGTCTTAATTGCTCCTGGATCTGGGTCAGCAGGCTCTCCTCCTCATACAGTCTAGCCGCCTCAAGAATTTGAGCTGACTGTAACGAGAGGATACTCATTAGCCGCTTGTCATCGTCGGTGAAACCATCGTCAGCTTTCTTGTTGTAGAGTGTGATTACACCCAAGAGTTGACCATGTATGAGAAGAGGAGTACAAAGAATCGAACGGATACTTGGGTCCCACTTCGTACCCCCAAACCGATCGTCGGTGTGTGGGTCGTTGATGACTAGTGGTTTCTTGTTGAGAATCATCCAACCGACTAGACTCTGGTTCGGGCTGAGGATAGTATGTTCAGATGAACTCGAAACAGTGCGGACAAGCGTCTGAGAAGGGTCGGCAAGAGTGTCATCGACTATGGTAACAATTCCCTGTTCAGCCCCGATTGTCTTAACTGATTTCTTTACGATCTGCTGGATGACTTCTTCGGAACTACGGGAACCCCCTATAGCAGTTGCAAGCTCATTTAAAACCGACAATTCTTCGACTGCTCGGCGCAGTCTACGGTTTTCCAGTTCAAGCCTATTGAGCGTATTCGCGTCGGGAGATGCGTCCATTTATATACGGTCGGGATTTCGGCGTTAGCTCTCGGGAAGCAACTGATTTGCTACCCGACTATCAGGACTCTAAAGATCGGAATCAAACCAGCAGTGCACAAATCATTTTGGCGTGAGACGGCAGCATCGTAATCCGGACGACCTCACGCGCTGTCTAACATACCGTTGGGGCATTAATGTATGACCAATCAAAAAAAATCCAGCCGACTGAATCTCTCACAAAAATGTCCCGTAATCGGAATATGCTAGCATACTAGCACTAAAAACGGCCCTCATTCAACCTAATTCCCCCGGTTATGAAACTCATCCGCTCTGCCGCCCTGTGTTGCGCAATATTATTTTCCCTGGAGTTAACGGTTCCGATTTACGCTCAAGTTGATCAAAATGGATCGAGCACCAACGGTCAAAGTGCCACTAAAATCGGTTCTGCCAGTCGCATGCAGGTGGCAGCCATCAGGAAATCGCAGGACATTGCGGTCGACGGTATCCTTGACGAGACGGCCTGGAGCCTTGCCCCTGCCATCGACCAGTTCACCCAGGACGAGCCGAATGAAGGAGAAGCACCCTCGGAACGGACGGTTGTTCGCGTTATATACGACGACGAAGCTATTTATGTAGGGGCCAAGATGTACGATGCTTCGCCGGACTCGATCGTAAAAAGACTCGGCCGGCGGGATAGTAATCTCGACGCGGATCAGTTCGGAATCTTCATTGACCCGTATCTCGACAGGCGCACAGGATTTTATTTCGGCGTTAACGCAGCGGGTACACTGCTTGACGGCGTCCTCCTGAACGACGACTGGGATGACGACTCATGGGATGGCGTATGGCAGGGAAAAGCACGTATCGATGAGGACGGCTGGACTGTCGAAATGCGTATTCCGTATTCACAGCTACGGTTTCACGAGAGCGATGTTTACACATGGGGCATCAATTTCAGGCGAGATATTTCAAGGCGCAACGAGCGGATCTTCCTCGTGCACACCCCACGAAATGAAAGTGGATTCGTTTCGCGATTCGCAAATCTAAGTGGTATTGAAAGTATTCGCCCGCCGCGGCAGATCGAGTTAACTCCGTACATAACAACGAAGGCTGAGTTCGTGGAAAGCATCGATGGAGATCCGTTCAACGACGGCTCGACGATTACACCCGACGTCGGTGCCGACCTTAAGCTGGGAGTTACTTCAAACTTAACGTTGAACGCAACCATTAATCCTGACTTTGGGCAGGTTGAAGTCGATCCCGCCGTCGTAAATCTTTCCGATCGGGAGACGTTCTTTTCTGAGAAGAGACCATTTTTTATTGAGGGCCAAACGGTATTCAGCTTTGGTCGCGGAGGGTCCAACAGCAATTGGGGTTTCAACTGGAGCAACCCGACATTCTTCCACAGTCGTCGCATAGGCAGGGCTCCCCAGGGAAGAGCTCCTGGAAATGATTACGTTGACATTCCTGACGGAACGAGGATTCTCGGTGCTGCAAAGCTTACCGGTAAAATTGGCGACACGTGGAATGCGGGAACCGTACAAGCAGTAACTAATTCAGCCGATGCCGAATACAGTCTGGATGGTACTATCGCCAAAGCAGAAGTTGAGCCACTGGCATACTACAATGTGACTCGCGCACAACGGGAATTTAATGAAGGACGCCAGGCTATCGGCTTCCTCGCAACAGCCACCGCCCGGAGCTTCAGCAACGATGAGCTGCGAAACCAGATCAACGGATCCGCCTACGCTTTCGGATTGGATGGCTGGACTTTCCTGGACCAGGACAAGGTCTGGGTCTTAACGGGTTGGGCAGGCTCTACGCACATTCGTGGGACCGCCGAACGTATTACCAGCGTGCAGCGAAGCTCGCAACACTATTTTCAGCGACCAGACTTCGAGTATGCCTCTGTCGATTCCTCTGCCACTTCACTCACCGGGATGGCAGGACGACTAGCCTTGAACAAACAGAGCGGTAATGTCCGAACCAATGCGGCTATTGGTTTTATCACGCCGTCGTTCGACGTGAATGACCTCGGTTTCCAGTTTCAAACAAACGTTATTAATGCTCACATAGCCGGAGGATATCGCTGGAGCGAACCGAAAGGTATCTACCGGAATGCGGGCTACAATGCTTCTCTCTTCAGGACGTGGGATTTTGACGGAAATACAACGTGGACCGGGATCTGGAACGAAGGCTATATCACGTTGAAAAACTACTACAACGGATTTCTTGGCGGTGCTGTCAATCCCAAAACTATCAGTAACCGACGAACCCGCGGTGGACCACTTATGGAAAATCGCCCGGGGTATGAAATCTTTACCGGGTTCTCGACAGACAGTCGCAAGAAACTGGTCTTCTCTCCTGGACTCTTTACGTACCGGTCAGAGGCCGGAAACAATGCCGGGTTCTGGGGCGAGTTAGAATGGAAGCCAGCAGCTAATGTCTCACTCGAAATACAACCTGAATACAACTACGATAATTCAGTTGCACAGTGGGTTGGCGCATTCGACGATCCGGACTTCACGCCGACGTTTGGAAGACGATACGTCTTCGGTGAGATTCAGCAACGGACTGTTTCATCTGAAGTGCGCCTCAACTGGACATTTACTCCGACTCTGAGTTTGCAGCTGTTTGCTCAACCACTGATTGCGTCTGGTGAATATTCCAACTTCAAATATCTCGAAAGAGCGAAGAGCTTTGACTTCGTGACGTTTGGTGAGGAAGGTTCTACGATAGATGAGGAAACGCTTGTGGTCGACCCTGATGGGCCCGGCCCGTCACCCGAGATTGATCTGAATGATCCCGATTTCAACTTCAAGGCGCTGCGCGGAACGGCTGTTGTCCGCTGGGAATTCCGTCCCGGCTCGAGGCTATTCCTCGTGTGGACGCAATCTCGAGATGACTTCGAATCAGACGGACGACTGCGACTCGGGCGATCGCTAGATAGACTTGTCAGCGAAAAAGCAGACAATATCTTTGTAGTCAAGTTTACCTACTGGTTGAATCGCTAGTACAGACCAAGGAGGCATGTTGGACAACGACAGTCTTTCGTCATGAAGGGCTGTCGTGTTCGGCGTAACGCTTCTTGCGCATTAACAGTCCGTCGTGATACGACTTCAGACAACTGACGTAATAGCCTGTAATGAACACGTAGGCAACCGCAGTTATTGCCGTCGCCAGCAGTAGTAGCACCAACCAGTTTCTCTTGAGAAACTTCCTGATCCCATAGGCTCGTTCCTGGCTAAAACCCTGTTCGTCGCTCCACTCGCCATACAAGCGGCCAACATCTCCCAACTCGCCAGTCTCTGTCCGTTCTTCCCAGACTGTTCCGTCCGGAGAAAACATCCCCATAACATCGACGACCAGTGGAATCGGTATAACAAAGGTGTGGACAATAAGTACTGCAGCCGTAATGAAGGCGGTGCCAAGGATCGGAAAGAGTAATAGTTCACCCAGCAGTTCGATCAGCTTCCGCACCTCTTTCTTCGTTCGCCTCCCGCTGCGCTGTCCATCGGCCCGACGACAGTTTGCGAACGTCAGGGTCATCATCCGATATGGAAAGGTCAGAGCTATGAAACCGATGGCCAGCCCTACCAGGACAAGGGCAAACAGTCCCAGGTCGAAATCGAATGTATAGTTGGAAACGGCCATGAATTTATTCCCCGGAATACACTGCGGATGGATAACGTTTAGGGATGGTCAAAATTTGCAGTTTGGTACCGAGTTTCTAACTCCTGAAGAGATATGTATAGCGAACGGGCTCACAATATATTGCAATCGGCGGGCGAATATTTACATACGCTTCTCGCAGGAGCGTCTCGCTCGTCAAATAATCCTTAGTATCGGATCGTATCTTATGTGCAGTAGTAGCGCTACGAATTTCCAATTGTACCACATTAACGATAGATCCTAAACGTGGAACCTTCCATTCTGGAACCTGAAGTAACCCTTGCTCTCGGCATCGACCATGGCCTGACAGAGGCCGAGTACGATGAAATTCTTCGCGTCCTGGGTCGAACACCTACGTTTGTGGAACTCGGCATCTATTCAGTTATGTGGAGTGAGCATTGCTCGTACAAGAACTCCATCGCGCTGCTGAAGACGCTTCCACGGGATGGCGATGCACTTCTCGTCGGAGCTGGAGAAGAGAATGCCGGGTTGGTAGACATTGGTGAAGGTCTGGCTGTAGCCTTCAAAATCGAATCGCATAATCATCCTTCGGCCATTGAACCCTATCAAGGGGCCGCGACCGGTGTCGGGGGCATACAGCGAGACATATTTACGATGGGTGCTCGACCCATCTGTTCCCTTAATTCGCTGCGCTTCGGCTCGCTCGATAACCCGCGAGTCCGATATCTTCTCGACGGAGTAGTGCGAGGAATAGGCGACTACGGTAATTCCTTCGGAGTACCGACTGTAGGTGGTGAAATTTATTTCGACCCGGCGTACGAGGGCAACCCTCTCGTCAATGCCATGAGCGTGGGACTGGTGAAGGTCGGCGAAACTGCTTCAGCAACCGCTGAAGGCGAAGGAAATCCGGTGTTTATAGTCGGCTCTGCCACCGGGCGAGACGGCATCCACGGCGCAACCTTTGCATCTGAGGAAATTTCCGCGTCCAGCGAGGCAAAACGACCTAGCGTTCAAGTAGGTGATCCGTTCACTGAAAAACTACTGCTGGAAGCCACCCTCGAGGCTATTCGCAGTGGAGCGGTCGTCGGCATCCAGGACATGGGCGCTGCTGGCTTGACATGCTCATCCTGCGAGATGAGTGCGAAAGGGGAATCGGGCATGGATATTCATGTTGATCGCGTACCTGCCCGTGAGTCCGGCATGACTCCATATGAACTGATGCTCTCCGAGAGTCAGGAGCGCATGCTCGTCGTCGTCGAGAAAGGTAAGGAGCATATCATCGACGATATTTTTGCGAAATGGGATTTGCATGCGGTTGAAATCGGTACCGTCACTAATACCGGGAAAGTCCGGATATACTGGCATGGAGAAATCGTCGCAGAGGTCCCGGCCGAGCACCTCGTCCTTGGAGGCGGAGCTCCAGTCTACCACAGAGAAACGAAGCGGCCTGAATATCTCGACCAAACTTCGTCGTTTGATATCACGGATTTTCCTGACCTGCCCGTCAGCGAAGCGTCAGACACACTGCTTTCATTGCTTGGCAATCCGAACATCGCTTCAAAAGAATGGGTCTTTAGTCAGTACGATACCATGGTGCGCACCAACACGGTGGTTGGACCTGGAAACAGCGACGCTGCGGTTCTGCGAATCAAGGGGTCGAAAAAAGGCCTGGCAGTGAAAACCGATTGTAACGGACGATATGTTTATCTGAACCCAAGACGTGGAGGACAGATTGCTGTCGCTGAATCGGCAAGGAATGTTGTCTGCTCTGGTGGGAAGCCAGTTGCAATAACCAACTGCCTGAACTTTGGCAACCCTTACAAACCCGAGGTTTATTGGACGTTCAAAGAAGCCGTGACCGGGATGGGAGAGGCTTGCCGCCTGTTTGACACGCCGGTTACCGGAGGCAACGTGTCATTTTATAATGAAAACCCTTCGGGAGCCGTTTTCCCGACCCCGACCATCGGCATGCTCGGAGTCATAGAGGATGTCGCTCGCCATACGACAACGGCTGGATTCAAGCGCGCTGGCAATTTCATTTACCTGTTAGCACCCGAAAGTTGGGCGTTTCGGGATGATATTGGAGGCAGTGAATACCTGACATCTGCAATGAATGGATCGCCAACAGGAGATTGTCCTCATTTGGACCTGTCTGAGGAGAAAGCGGTCCACGAAGCCATGCTGGAACTGATAAAAGCCGGATCTGTGGCCTCGGCACATGACATTTCTGACGGAGGCCTCGCCATTTGCCTGGCCGAATGTGCCATATTTGCAGACTCGCTTGGCTGTGAGGTCGATTTCGCCAGCAATGCGCGATTGGATGCCACGCTTTTCGGAGAATCACAATCACGGATTGTGTTTACCTCACCTAAAGAGGTAAACAGCGCCGATCTAAGCACCAGAGGTGTTCAAATCATTACACTCGGCAAAGTGACACCACATCGATTCAACGTGACTATCAACGGGGACACTGTAATAGATTTGACTGTCGACGTACTAAGGCAGGAATATCGTAATACGTTAGCAGCAAGGATTGCTGACTAATCTGCGTATTCGTCGTTTGGAACATCTATTGCAGGTTGGCTGAACGAAAACAATATTGGATTGTGCTGGTAATCACCTGGGGCGATTCATTAACAACAACCAAAAAACAGATATAGATATGGCTGATAATGCCAAATACGTAACTCTGACAGACGCGAATTTTCAGGACGAAGTCATCAACTCCGATGTCCCTGTCCTCGTTGACTTTTGGGCCGAATGGTGTGGACCGTGCCGCATGATCGCTCCAATCATTGAACAACTTGCAGACGAGTTCGACGGCCGGGCGAAAGTTGCCAAGGTAGATGTCGATGCGAACCCGCAGGTATCTATGAACTACGGCGTGCGTTCTATCCCTACTCTCCTTTATTTCAAAGATGGCCAGGTCGTCGAGCAAATGGTCGGCGCTGCGCCGAAGAATGTGCTTGCCGAAAAGCTCGAAGGACTAACCAAGCAGACCGTCTAGTAATACCCATTTCCTGAACTTCTTACGTAATGGCCAACGATAGTATCTCTTTCGAAGGTGCTGAACACCAGCAGCTGGTAATCGTCGGGTCGGGTCCAGCTGGACTTACGGCCGCACTGTACGCAGCCCGGGCTAATCTGAAGCCCGTAGTTATACAGGGACTCGAACCCGGTGGGCAGCTTATCACTACGACGGATGTTGAGAACTATCCAGGGTTTCCGGACGGAATTATGGGTCCGGAGATGATGGAGAAGTTCAGGGAGCAGGCAGCCCGATTCGGGGCTGAGCTGCGGTGGGGGTCCGTTACGAGTATCGACTTGTCGGAACGCCCGTTCAAAATGATCGTGGACGAGTCAACACCGCTGATGGCTGACGCAGTTATTATCTCGACGGGTGCGTCGGCTCGTTACCTCGGCATTGAGAATGAAAATCGCCTGCTCGGCTATGGAGTTTCTGCCTGCGCCACATGCGATGGTGCTTTCTTCCGGGATGTTGATGTCGCCGTGGTCGGCGGTGGAGACACTGCTATGGAGGAGGCGCTTTTCCTGACACGCTTCGCTACCCGTGTCTATGTCATACATCGAAGAGATGAGTTGCGAGCATCGAAGATCATGCAGGAACGTGCATTCGCTAACGACAAGATCGAATTCATCTGGGATACCGAGGTAACCTCAGTTCTTGGAGAGAAAGAAGTTGAGGGAATTGAAATAAAGAACCGCAATAGCGGGGTCGTGCAGACTTTGCCCGTGAAAGGATTTTTCGTGGCTATCGGTCACAAACCCAACACAGATATCTTCAAAGGCCAGGTGACGATGGATGAGCAAGGCTATATTATAACCCAGCCGGGATCTACATATACGAATGTAGAAGGAGTCTTTGCCTGCGGCGATGCGCAGGATCACGTTTACCGTCAGGCTATAACCGCAGCGGGCACAGGAAGTATGGCCGCGATAGATGCCGAAAGGTGGCTGGCTGAGAGAGAAGCCGAAGTCCTTATTTCTTAAACATGTTCCTGAGGATGAACCAGACGTTCTCCTTACGTTCGCGCAACCTTCGGTAGAAATACGGCACCCACTTGCGACCGAAAGGAACGTATACGCGCATATTGTAGCCGTCTTTCGTCAAAGCGATCTGTGTTTCAGGCCTGATCCCGTAAATCATCTGGAATTCAAATCGGTCTGCGGGGATATTATTCTCCGCAACAAATTGCTTGGTCGCCTCAATGATCAGGTCGTCGTGCGTGGCGATTCCCGGATACCGACTCTCCACGATTAGCTTCTTCATGTAGGAGATGAACCGCTCACGGATTTCCGGCATATTCTGATAGGCTATGGACGGCGGTTCTGCGTAGGCACCTTTACAAAGGCGTACTCTGGCATTTATCTCACACATGCGGTCTATGTCTCCAGCCGTCCGCTTCAAATAGGCTTGCAAAACAATCCCTACGGTATCCGGAAACGCCGGGTAGACTGACTCAAAAATTGAGAGTGTGGATTCGGTAGTGTCACTGCCTTCCATATCGAGTCGGATGAAGATGCCGCTCTCGCGGGCTGCTTCCAGGATCTGAAGCAGATTGTCAATACAGAACTTCTCATCGATATTCTGGCCAATCATGGAAAGTTTCACCGAGATATTCCGGTGTGAGCCTGCTGAAGTACTCGCCAGTGTGTCAATGATTTCGAGATACTTGTCGCGAGCGAGAAGGGCGAGATCCTTTTCCTTGACGTATTCGCCAAGCAAATTCAGAGTTGTCGCAAGTCCAGCATCGTGGAGCGAATCGAGGACAGGCAAGGCACCCTGAAGGTCCTCAGCAGCAACGAATCTCCGTGCAAGAAAAAATGGAAGTTTCATCCGGATAAGTTACATGAATCGATCGCCAAATGCGGTGGACGAATATAACACAAAAGCCACTTCTTCAACCCAAGGCATATTCGAGATCGCCAACAATCTCGTCGACATGTTCCAACCCTACGGATAATCGTAGAAGATTGTCTGGTGTTGCACTTCCATCACCCTCCATCGAAGCCCTGTGTTCGATAAGACTTTCCGTAGAACCCAGACTCGTCGCTCGCTTTATCAGTCGCAACCTGGAAACGACAGCGTGCGCTTCATCAGCGTTCATACCAACAGTAAAAGAAATCATGGCCCCACGCCGTCTCATTTGCTCATTCACAATTGACGTGTCGGCTTCGGATTCACCCGGAAAGAAGACTTCGCGAACCCGTGCATGTTTTTTCAAGTAGGAAACTACAGCCTCGGCGTTATCGCAATGACGTTCGATGCGTAGAGCAAGTGTTCGCATGCCCCTGAGCGTAAGCCAACAACTGAACGGGTCTAGTCCGGAGCCGCTCAACTGCTGAAGTTTTCCGATAACCAATGAGAAATCGGAATCGGTGGCAAACAATACTGCGCCTCCCAGGGTGTCGGCGTGTCCTGAAAAATATTTTGTCAAGGAATGAAAAACGACATCAGCGCCGAGTTCAATGGGTTTCTGAAGAAGGGGAGTCGTCCATGTTCCATCAACTACTACCGTGGCTCCTGCAGCATGTGCCGCGTGTGAGATCGCTCGAATGTCCGTGATCCGCATCATCGGATTTGACGGTGACTCTATCCAGACCATGTCCGGTCCTCCCGCAAGAATATCGGAAAAGGCGGAGTCGTCCGAATAATCTACATACCTCGGACTGATGCTTAATCCAGGAAGCGTATCGACTAGTTTTCGGACACCATGGAATACATCGTTGGGAAAAACTACCGTGCTGCCGGGGTTCAAGGCTTGTAGGATGGACGCAACCGCTGTCATTCCCGAAGAGAATGTATATCCTGACGACGCACCTTCCAGAGTACAAAGAATGTGCTCGAGTTCATATCTGTTGGGGTTGCCAAGTCGCCCGTATACATAGCCGCGCGCATATCCACCGTCGGCGTCTCGTTCGTACGTTGTGGCAAGGTGGATCGGCTGAACGATGTCGCCAGTCGCACCATCGACAGTGCAGCCGGCCTGAGCCAGAAGGGAATCAGCTGAACGATGCGGCACCTCTTTATTTAGCACGGATCCGATATCCCTGTTAGTTGGTACATTTGCGAGATACAGACTACGGTGAGAGTTCAAGAATGGCAACAGATAAACCGGCAGAGAGCCTTAGGCGCGAGTATACGGGAAGAGAGATCACAATCCGATCCATGTCTGCGGATCCATTTGTTCAATTCCGTGAATGGTACAGGGATGCAGAGGCGAATGAAGTTGTGGAAGCGAATGCAATGTGCCTGGGAACCGTTTCCCCGGACGGAATCCCCTCATCGCGTATAGTACTTCTGAAAGGGTTTGGAAACGATGGCTTTGTGTTTTTTACGAACTATGAGAGTCGTAAGGCCAGAGAACTGGAGGAGGCAGGAAATGTGAGCCTGTTATTCTTTTGGCCCGCGATGTCTCGGCAGGTCAGGATCTGCGGTTCAGGATCTCGAACCAGCCGTGAGGAATCCGCAACGTATTTCGCAAGCCGCCCCCGCGGAAGTCAACTTAGTGCCTGGACTTCACGACAGAGTAGCGAAGTAGAAACACGGGAGGAGTTGGTACGCGAGTATAATAAACTGAAGTTGAAATACGATGGTCAAGAGATTCCATGCCCGCCTTTCTGGGGAGGATTTCGAGTAATCCCCGATACGTTTGAGTTCTGGCAGGGGCAGCCTGACCGCCTCCACGACCGGATAGCATACTCGCGGCAAAACGATTCCTGGGACGTCAAACGATTATCACCCTGACTCCGGTTTTTGCCATTGACGATCAGTCAATTCCAGCAACTGATCCCTGTCGATGACGCGCCACGTCGGTCCGGAAAGTGATTTCTGCTTGGACCATCGGAATGTAGCCTGTAGCAAGACTTCCTTGGCAGATGGGACAGTCGATCCATAGCTGGCAGCAGACCATCGAAAGATCCAGTATGCCTTTGCCGGGTCAATGTCGAACTGTCGCCCAACCCGCTGGACGACAAACTTTGCATCCTGAATTGCAGGTGTTCCGCTGTTGGAAGCCACTTCGCTCATCACGACAACAGAACTTTTCTTCTCATCGGCCGGCCTTTTGAAGATTGAAAGGTGGCAACTACTAATTCTGGAATAGTCGTTCCAGGTGATGACCGTGTCCACCGTTTGCGCATATGTCAGCTGAGAAAATGCAGGTAGCAGTAGGATCGACAGAAAAAATAGTGTTGCGTGCGATCTCACAAACGTCTCAATTTGATACGGATAACATTTCATCTGCAAGACACTCGTATTTGCAAAGCGTAACCACTGTAGGCCAAAGGGATTGCTTCGGATGGTACAAACGGGCCAGGTAAACCTTAAGACAAGAGGTACAAAGCCGATAACAGAAAGCGGTTTAGACTGTCATTTTGTAGCAGAAACTGCACTTGTTCAAAGCTATCAGACGATTTGTATTCAGACCTGATCACTATTACGAAACGGCAGTAAGCATGTCATAAGGCTATCATCCATGCGGCACAGATTGCACATCTTAAGTCTGGGCTTCGCTGCCTTCTTTTTGACTCTCCCGGGTTTATCAGAAGCTCAGTCGGCTCAACGTACTCTCGATCCTTCGCGGAAGGTGACGCAGTACCCAATACAATCGTGGACACTCGACGATGGATTGCCACAACTCTCTATTACCTCAATCGCCCAGGATCACGACGGCTATTTGTGGCTTGGGACCCAGGAGGGACTCGTTCGATTTGACGGTCTGGTTTTTAAAGTTTACGACAGGTCCAATTCGATAATCCCCAAGAACACTGTTTCAGATATCGCCGTCGATGAGAACGGAATTGTTTGGGTGGGTACAGAAGAAGGGGGAGTCGTACGGTTCAGCGGCGACAGAAAAATAGTCCTCGGCGAACGGCACGGCCTGGCCGAAAACAACGTTACCGTTGTTACTTCGACTGGCAAGGGAGAAATATGGGTGGGCACAAACACTCGCGGCGTGTCTGTCTATTCCGGTGGCAGATTTCAGAATTACGATACTGAAGACGGCCTTCCAGGAAACGAAGTCAATGTCATCTATCAGGATAGATCGTCAAACATATGGATCGGCACCCGTGAGGGTATAGTTCGATTCGATGGCGATGGCTTTGTACCGCTCGATCTTGTAGAAGCACTCCCCGACGACAATATTACAGCCATATATCAGGACACTGATGATGTTCTGTGGATAGGTACAGACAACGGGTTGTCGAGTATCCACGGACCGGCAGTAGTCACCTATTCATCCGCAGATGGCCTTCCCGACAATAGCATTTCCTCGATACTTGAAGACGACGCTGGCAATATGTGGATCGGGACCGTCCTTGGTGGCGTGTCGCGATTTAACGGTGCTTCCTTTGAAACACTCTCGGAAGAAACAGGACTCGCCCACAACGAAGTCAACGAGATGTTCGTCGATAGGGAAAAAAACCTGTGGGTTGGGACGGACGGCGGTGGACTGAGTCGGCTCAGCAATGGAAAATTCATCTCCTATACAGAGAAGGAAGGCTTTGCCTCAAAGATTGCATACAGCATCTTCCAGGATTCAAAACGAGCGATCTGGATTGGTAGCGAAGGTGGTGGTGTCAGCAGATTAAAGGACGGCGAGTTTACGACATTCTCCCGACGCGAAGGCCTACCCGGTCAACACGTATTTGCGATCGCAGAAACGTCTGATGGAAGCATGTGGTTTGGTACGAGGGATGGAGGACTGGCCAGATATCTTAATGGGTCGTTCGAAATATTTACAACGGATAACGGGTTACCATCAAATTCAGTTTACGCGCTATACACCGACAGCAACGATGTGCTCTGGATAGCAGGAGAAGAAGGCGGCGCTGTCCAGTATAAAGATGGACAGTTCACTACATTCGGCGTCGAAGACGGTCTGGCAAGTACGTACGCACAGGTATTTCTTGAAGATCGTCAACGGAACATGTGGGTGGGTACCTACGACAACGGGCTGACACTTCTGCGTGATGGACAAGTGCTTCTTCACTTAAGTGAAGAGGATGGACTTGAGTCCGAACAGATTCTATCCCTGCACGAAGACTCGGATGGTGTCTTGTGGATCGGTACCGGGAGTGGTGGACTTCATCGCTACAAGGACGGACACCTCGTAAATATCGATACGCAGGATGGTCTCTTCAACGATACCATATTGGAAATCCTGGAAGACTACCAGGGCAGTCTGTGGATGAGTTCCAACAAGGGTATTTTTACCGTCAGTAAGAAGCAGCTGAACGATTTTTCAGATGGCAAACTGGGAGCTGTCACGTCGACGGTATTCGGCCGCACCGACGGGTTGCCCAGCAGCGAATTCAATGGCGGATTCCAGCCTGCGGGTCAGCGGACTCAAGACGGAAAACTCTGGTTTCCCTCAACAAACGGAGTTGTCTCGATCGATCCCTCGAGGATTGTTATAAATGACGTTCCGCCAATAGTAATTATTGAGGAAGTCAGAGCCGATGGAGAGGTGCAGGAAGGAAGCGGCCAACTGGAGATTCTACCAGGGACGAACAGGTTTGAGTTCGGTTATGCAGCGACTACGATGACGGCCCCATCGAAAGTTAGTTACCAGTATATGCTGTCCGGTGTGGATACACAGTGGATCAACGCTGAAAATCGGAGAGAGGCTACATATACGAACCTTGCTCCCGGCAATTACGAGTTCCATGTTCGTGCGATCAATGGAGACGGAATTCAGAGTACATCTGATGCCGTAGTGGCATTCCATTTACGTCCATTCTTCTACCAGACGAGTTGGTTCTATATTCTCTGCGGAGCGTCTTTGTTGATGCTGAGTTTGCTAATTTATCTAGTTCGCGTACAACATTTGACGACCCGACAGAAAGAACTGGAGCGGACTGTTGACGAACGGACGGCCGATCTGAGGCAGGAAAAAGAACGCACCGAAAGCGCCCTTACGGCAGCTCAGGATGCCCGGCGGGATGCCGAGGAGCAGGCTACGATTGCCAGGCAAGCGAAGCAGGTTATCGAAGCACAAGCGGACAAGCTTCTGGAAATGGACAGGATCAGGTCGCGCTTCTTTAGCAATTTGTCACATGAATTCAGAACCCCGCTGACACTTACAATAGGTCCGCTGGAGAATGCCCTCTCGGGCGTGTATGGACCTGTCAGTAATCGACTGGCAAAGCAGCTTGAAGTGATGCTGCGGAATTCCAGGCGACTCCTTCGTTTGATTAATCAACTGCTGGACCTATCCAAGTTGGAATCGGGGAATCTCCGGCTACGCCTGTCCGAAGGAAACATTATGCACCTCGTTGAAGGTGTGGTTTTGTCGTTCACGCCATTCGCGGAAAACGAAGGAATCAAGATTCATCTTGAAAACAGATCAAAAGACCCTACGCTGTTTTTTGACCGCGAAAGTATCGAGAAAATCCTCTTCAACCTGCTTTCCAACGCGGTTAAGTTTACACCCGAGAAGGGCCAGATCGACGTGATCATCGAAGATCGACAGGCAATCATCAGGGGCGCAGATTTCGAGGTCGTAAGGATCAGGGTCAAGGATTCCGGGGTAGGAATTCCAGCCGATCAGATCAAACACATCTTTGACAGATTCCATCAAGTTGACGGGACCGTCTCGCGCGTTCAGGAAGGAACTGGTATTGGGCTCTCCCTTGTCAAGGAGCTGGTCGACCTGCACGGCGGTTCAATCAACGTGACGAGCAATGTAGGTGACGGAGCGGAGTTCGCGATTACCCTTCCGAAGGGTCGAGAACACCTCGAAGGGCATGACTTTACATCGGATGACGA
Source organism: uncultured Rhodothermales bacterium (assembly GCA_965367755.1). GTDB lineage: Bacteria > Bacteroidota > Rhodothermia > Rhodothermales > JABDKH01 > JABDKO01. The sequence goes on along the minus strand of CBDUKH010000006.1, from coordinate 39,928 downwards.
CGAAGAGTTTGATTCCGCATTCGAAATCACTCACGGCCCCATGGTAGAAATGGCAGTCTTTGATCGTGATGATGATGTCGCCGGTGATTTCGAAGATGTCGTCGAAACGGATGAAGCTGCTGCAGAAGTACTCATCGTAGATGACAATCGCGATATTCGTGACTACGTTGTTTCGTGCCTCGAAAAGGCATATAAAATCAGGACCGCGACCGACGGCGTCGACGCGATTCGAAAGATCAAAGAGCGGCTTCCGGATCTCATCATATCCGACGTAATGATGCCTAATATGGACGGCTATGAATTATGTCGAACATTGAAAACGGATGCCGATTACAAGCATATTCCGATCATCTTGCTAACGTCGAAGGCGTCAACTGAATCCAAGATTGAAGGCTTGAAGTCCGGGTCAGACGATTTCATTGCGAAACCGTTTAACGCGAAAGAATTACGTCTGCGAGTTTCTAACCTGCTAAGTATTCATACGCAGGCAAGAGAATTGCGAACACTGAACAATAATCTGCTCGATGCAAATGAGGCCCTCATCGAAGCCAGCGACTTGAAGACGCAGTTGCTGAATATCGCGTCTCACGATATGAAGAATCCTCTTACGGCGATCCGCGAGTTTTCACGAATCATCAAGGAGGAAGTGGACAAAGAATCTCATCTTAATGAACTTCTCGATCTTATCTATTCATCTTCAAACGAGATGCTGCACCTTGTCACTCAGCTGCTGGACTCGGCCGGCCTTGAAAGTGGAGGATTGGTTCTCAACAAGCGTCCATGTGATATTGGTGCCCTGGCTTCAATTGTCGTTCACCGTAACAAGAATCAGGCAGACCTGAAGGATCAGACGATTAAGTTTGAAACACCGCCAGAAGAGGAATTCATGATCGTGGCAGACGCCGATCGTCTACACGAAGCAATGGACAATCTGTTGTCGAACGCCATCAAATACTCACCTCTATCGAAAACGATCTGGGTTGATATCTCGAGAGAAAACGGGTTCGTCAAATTTGAAGTTCGTGATGAGGGCCCTGGGTTGACGCTGGATGATAAATCCAAGGTGTTCGGCAAGTTTCAGAAACTGTCTGCGCAACCGACTGGAGGAGAATCTTCTACCGGTCTGGGCCTCTCAATTGTCAAGCAGATAATCGAACTCCACGATGGTACCGTCTGGGCTGAGAGTGAGCCCGATGTTGGTAGTCGATTCGCGTTCACGATACCTGCCCATACGATGTTGCCACCCACCAACGGAAAGAAAGCACCATCATTTCCCGCAAATAGAAGCAGGGCGAACTTATAAGTCCCCAAGTCAGACCGATACTTCGCAAAAGAGCTGAATTTTACAGGATTCACGTTAACTGGTTTTAGTTGGCCACCGAACAAAAGAATACCGGCGCCGAGAACGGAAGCACTGCCGGGTCTCCAAATATAGACGAAAATCCTACCGTACTCGTCGTCGAGGACAATGAGTGGGTACAGGACTACGTCAAAAAGATTTTTGATGGTGAGTACAATGTTGTGCTTGCCTCGGACGGCGTCCTTGCCATGGAAATCCTGGCAGACCTGACGCCAGATCTTATCATCCTCGATATTATGATGCCGAGGATGGACGGCAACGAAGTTTTTGACAACTTGAAAGCCGATCCCAGATTGAGCAATATTCCGGTGATTATGTTCACCGCGATCGCTTCTGAAGAAAATCGGCTGGAAGGACTTGAGCGAGGTGCCGACGACTATATCGGGAAGCCATTCAATCCGCGCGAGCTACTCGCTCGAACGCGAAATCTGATTCAGCTCCGACAACAGGAACGCGAACTGAAGACACTCAATGTGCAGCTCGAGGAACGCGTACGTCAACAGGTGGCGCTAATCGTATCCGAACGTAAGCGATACGAGACTGATCTGATTGCCGCAAAAGAAAAGTCCGAAGCTTCTGACAAGGTGAAAACGTTCATCTTGAAAAACATGAGTCATGAAATTCGGACGCCCATAACCAATATCCTGGGCTTTGCAGAAATCCTGAAAGACCGCGTGTCTGATGAGGAGCGTCCATTCATGGAATACATCGAGAGCAACAGTAAACGTCTGCTTGAGACGGTGACGACGATTCTCGATTTCTCCCAGCTGACGACCAATAGCTTTGCACTTCACTTCACCATGGTTTCCCTGAGCGAAATAATGGATGACGCCGTGAAGAGATTCAAAGATGTCGCCGAGCGGAAGAATCTATCGATCGAGTGGCGCCAGAAAGAAGGAAGTGCTGAACATGATATTGTGATCGACAGAACTGCAATTGATAGCATCCTCAACCAGGTGATCGGCAACGCTATCAAATTTACGAGTGAGGGTGCCATCAGTCTGGATGCCGGAATTCATTCTGATCGGGTCTTTATCCGCGTTAAGGATACAGGTATCGGAATCGGCGAAGAATTTCAGGAACAGATGTTTGAGCCATTCCAGCAGGAGTCTGTTGGGGAAGGAAGAAGCTTCGAGGGTACAGGACTTGGACTATCTATCTCGCAAGCCCTTGCGAAGCTTATGGGTGGCGCGATTAAAGTAGTAAGCACAAAGGGAGAAGGGTCGGTATTTACAATCGTCCTGCCCGACATAAGGACGCTGAGAAAGAATGCTGCGATCAAAGCAGAGCGAGATCCAGTGCAGTCCGCTACGGCCAACAGAACCGCCGAGGAGCCCGAAAACAAGTCAGCCCCTTCAGAGGCCGAAACGACACCTGAAGGGACTGCTAATTCCTGACTTGTTAGCCTGATTATCTAGGCCGGTCCATTACACAAGACGTAGTCGACGCCATAGTTAATGCTCTGCAGTTGCCCACTGGCATTGATCTCCATGTGGTCGATTTCTTCGAGCATCCCCGTCTGCGGATTCCAATCCAAACTCTGGAATTTTGTCAGCGTTTTTTCAACGTCGGTTCGAGCAGGACCTTCGTCCCAATTGATAATGACACTCACGAGTCCGTATGACGGATCGAAAGGAGTCTTCGGGATATCAAGCTGAATATCAAAATGAGCTCCAGGGAAGTTGTTTTCCAGCTCAGCCTTCACCAGGTGAAGTGTCGTTTTGGTCGTGAGTTGCATGTTTTCGACGCTCATCGGCCCAGAAGTAGTTAATTCGTGAAGTAGTTAAGATTTGTTTTCGAGATTATCATCCCGCTTGATAGGTCCTTTTGCAATTCTCGGACCAAAACCAATTTGATCCTGGCATTCCGTTCATTTCGTGCCAGAATGGCCCTGTAGACGGCAACCAAGCTGATTATCATTATCGGGACTGAAGTTAGGCTGGTATTCTATTTGAGATTTATTACCTTATAGAAGTTCATAGATGAAATGATGGTTCATATTTGAACTTATCTATTCCAGTTGCTCTGAGGACGAAATGTTTGCTATCAGAAATGATACTGTAGTGGTGGCTGCGATGATCGTGGCGCTAATCGGGTGCGGCAGTAGTATGCATAATTCGACGCATTCAGTCGCCCAGATACTATCGCCGGTTAATGAGGTGGTGGCCAGTACTTTCTCCGGTACATGGGTTCTGCAGGCAGCGCGAAGTACAGCAATTGATCCCTGGCGCAATTTGTCGCTGGAGATCGACGTAGAGGGGGATAACGTGTCGCTTCGGCGGCACTGGAGAGGCTCTCGTGAAGGCGGAGCATATATCGATTCCGTTCGGATTGAGGTAGGTGGCGATGCGGTTAAGGTAGAGATGGAGCAATGGGCTGACAACCGACATCTAGGTGCATATATCGGAGGTGACAGGACGAAGACAGTGACGGCTCGTTGGGCCGACGGTGGAGAAACTCTCATTACTGAATCAGCAGTAACACTAAGCGTGCAACAGGGAGAGACACCAGTCCGGATATACACCGAATACCGCCTCTCATCCGGCGGTGATCGACTAGACGTGCTCGAACTTCGTTCCACACGTTCCCTGCCAATCCACTATCTGTTTAACCGGGCTGAGACTGATCAATGAACCTGAATTTTCGCGCGGTCCTGTTTCTAGTTGCTGGCAGTACCATCTTATACACGTCGCCTGCTCAGGACGATTCAGCCACCACTCAGGCGTCCGTTGTAATGAGGCTCGGCGAGGACTGGTCAATGACCGGTGACCTTCCGGAACATTCACTTCTTATAAGTCTGCAGGGCGTTGCCAATCAAGGCGCACCTCGCCTGTACTTTATTTATCCCCCGGCGTGGACGTTTACGTTTACCGAAGCTGTTTACAATTACTACCGCGAAACGCGAGATATCAATTTTACGGAACTGACGACGGCGGACGAAGCACTCGAGCGATTTGCTCAATATGCCGACGGATACATCGTCTGGGACGATAGCGTACGGACATCGCTCATCGTGGCCTTCACTGCAGCCGGACTCGAAAAGGCTGTTGTGGTAAATGAGCGGCTAATTCCGCTCGTCGAATCACACGGCCTGAAGCAGATAGACGATTTGCGTGGACGTTACCGCGGCCAATCTGATTTCGAGATCTACAAAGAGGCCTGGGATCGGTACGGCGATCGAGTCAGCAAGGACTTCATGGTATGGATGGGTGGGGTGCATGGACAGAAGATGGAACCCGGCGTTGCCGATTTCGGCATCTACAACAAGGCGTTCTTCACTGACCTGTCGGCCAACGCGAGGGACACGGATGAGGTAAATCTGGCTGACGAGATTCTGGATGAGATGAACCCGGGAGGCATCGTTCTCGGTTGGCACTCATACAAAAAAGACACCGAAGGCCAGCATGTAACGCTCGTATCCCAACACGCTCTCCGTATGGAAGGACTGAACTCCCTGCCCAACACAAGTTTCAATATTCAGATACCAGTTACTCCCGGATACGAGTTCAAGAACAACCACAATGTTGCTCCTGACACGACCCTGGTTCCAGCGGCGAAGGTCTATATTTCGGCAGTACAAACTGATGGACTGGGACTTGGCGCATGGCTAAAGCCTGGGCGCGGTAGAATGCCGTATGCATGGGAGGTTACCATGAACTGGGCGTGGATGAGTCCTGCTATCATGGAATATTTCTACGAGCAGGCGACACCCAACGATTACTTTATCGGCGTTCTTTCAGGCCCGGGATATATGTATCCGAAAGCAATCCCGGACGACAAGCGTCCGTCATTGATCGACGAAGCGGAATCACTGATGGAAACATTGGACCTGCGCGTCTTTGAGACCATGGACTACTCGGAGGGTACCAGGACGCTCGGTAACCTGGATTTGACGGAAGAGGTAGTCGACGACTACTACGAAGGGATGCCCAACGCCCTAGGATTCATCAACGGTTATGGGCCTGCCAATACCTATGACTTGCGCGATGGTCGTCCCCTGATATCTTTTGACTACTACCTCGGCGAGCGTCGCCCGGTGGAAGAAGCCGTGGCCGACCTGGAAGAACTTGCCCGGTTGAATCCCGAACGCCCGTATTTTCTACTGTTCCACGTTCGTCAGTGGAGTACGATCGAGCATGTGCTGGGAATTATCGAACAACTCGGTCCCGAGTTTGAGGTGGTGCCATTGGACGTTTTTCTGAAGCTGTCAGCGGCTCAACCGGATTTTAAGACACGGTTTGCCGATCCCAATCGTCCAAAGACGGGCCCTCTCCACGCTCGCTAGGATTTGTCCGCAAGTCTTCTTGCCAACAACTCTTTGATCATTACAGTCGGGGCTGCATCGTACGCTGCGGTTCTAAAGTGCTGCGCCTCAACAGTGTTGCCGCACCGCCGATGTAAATCTGAAAAAACCGCTGCAGAGAGATAGGATGCTCGAAGCGCTGGAGGTAGAGTCGTAGCCTTGAGCAGTTTCAATCCGGCGGCAGGTCCTTTCCACTCTGCGACCGCCACGGCTCGATTAAGCGTGTGTATGGGCGATGGGTCTGCAGCCTCCAGGATCTCATAACAATCCGCGATTCTATCCCATCGAGTCTGGGAATAAGATTTTGCAAGACAGTGTTCTGCGGCAATACCCGCTTCCGCATGATATCGCGTGAAGTTGTCACCGCGTGCTGATCGTTCAAGCCAATGCAAACCGTCTGCTATCATTTGTTGATCCCATAGAGATCGGTCCTGGTCTTCAAGCAGGATGAGCCCACCGGCAGCATCTTGGCGCGCAGCCATCCTTGCGACGTGAAGATGCATTAGCGCAACCAGGGCGAACGTTTCGGGTGAATGACCCACAGGTCTTTCAGCAAGAATTGTGGCAAGTCTTAGCGCTTCATTGCAAAGCTCCAACCGGATGGCCTTGTCAGGATGCGACGAAAGATATCCTTCCGTAAAGAGGATGTACAGCACTTCGTTCACTGCAGCGCGTCGATCTGGCCAGAGTGTCGTCGCAGGGTCACGAATTTCAATGGGGCCTCCGCGTAATTTCTGGCGAGCCCGCGTCAGGCGCTTGTAGACATTGCTTTCATTGATAAACAGGCGTATCGCTATTTCGCGCACACTAAACCCGCACAGAATCTTTAAGGCAAACACCAACTGCGAGTCTTTCGGGAGACTTTCATCACAACAAACGAATAGCATAAGTAGCAAATCATCTTCGTTTGGCTCAGTTTCTTCGTCTCTTGGTTCTCCAATTGTAGCGTTCGAGATGTCCTCCTCAAACGTCTCCAGGATATGCTTTCGCGATTTTCTCTGGCGCAGTTCACTGATCAGTTGGTTGTAAGCGACGCGGTACATCCAGGCGGCAGGATTGACGGGCAACCCTTTAGCCGTCCAGACCTTCAACGCCCTCTCCATTGCGGATTGGACAGCATCTTCGATTGCATCGAGATGGCTAATGCCGACTCTTCGAGTGAGGACTCCGATCAGTTTTCCGTATTCGTGCCGAAAAAAATGATCAACCAGTTTCGGTGGTGTCACGGTTTACTTATTTCTCTAATTTCGACGCTTGAGCCAGGAAAAATTCCGGGGCTTTCGCGGGCAACCTCGACAGCTTCATCAATGGTATCCGCACTCACGATCATATATCCACCGACGACTTCTTTCGCCTCGACGAATGGGCCGTCAATAGTGCTTTCCAATCTGACTACCTTGCCATCGCCCAATTTCCCTCCCATATCTACAATGTTCTTCTGGAATTTTTCCTTCCACGAATTGAATTTGGCATACATCTCGTCCATTTGTGCCGGGGATGGTGCTTCGACTTGTCCCGACGGACGCGGCTGACTTCTCTGGATGAATAAGTAGGTTTTTGTCGACATATCATTCTCAAAGGGAAATTGGTAAATTCGTTTAGTGCGGCAAAACTGGCCTTCGCCATAGTAACGCATAGCCATTCGAGTTTTGGACACTCATTCCAGAAAAATCTGGCCAATGGCTCTTCAACTCATCCTGAGCAGCTGGCGAGTATGGTGCCACCTTGATTTTCATCGGGGTTGAGCTCGGTTTATTACGTTTGCTCAGCCTACTTTGATTTATCGCACCCTGGTTGTCAATCACTTTACACGTTATGATTTTGCTATCCCTACTTGAAAAAGCTTTCCCTACCGCTTTTCGTCCGGCGTTGATTCCTCTGGCGATTGCGTTTTTATTAAATCCGATAACCGGCTGGTGTCAGGAAGTCGGCGGCACGGTAGACGAAGTAGCAGCTGCGTTTTTTGATGATTCGCACTTTCCGGGGATGGCCGTGTCGATCGGGCAGGATGGAGTTCTCATATACTCGGAAGGATTCGGATATGCGGACGTTGAGCAGAAAGTACCGGTGATCGCTGGTACGAGTCGCTTTCGAATCGGGAGCGTATCAAAAACGATGACCGCAATGGCCATCGGCCAACTACTTGAAAAGGGTCAACTAGACCTGGATGCTCCGATTCAAACGTATGTCCCCGAATTTCCAGAAAAGCGTGGTGTATTAACGACGAGATTAGTGGCCGGCCATCTCGGTGGCATTCGACACTACAGAGGCCTCGAATTCTTTAGTCAGAAAAAGTACAACGACGTCGTTTCCGGCCTGGACATCTTTAAGAATGACTCGCTATTGTTTGAACCGGGTTCAGATTACTCGTATTCAAGTTATGGTTGGAATCTTATCAGCGTCGTGGTTGAGAGAGCGTCCGGAATTGATTTTCTGGATTATATGGCAGACAGTGTCTTCACACCCGCAGGAATGATTCGCACAGTAGCCGACCACTCGGACCAATTGATACCATTTCGAACGAGATACTACCAGTTGAACGGAGGCGAAATATCTCCATCGCCACATGTTGATAACAGCTACAAATGGGCGGGTGGAGGATTTCTTTCGACGACGGAAGATCTCGTATCCATGGGCTTTGCCCATACGGACGGTACTCTGGACGACACAATAGTTAGACAGCTATGGGAGTCTCAGCGTACCACTGATGGAGAAGAAACCGGATATGGAATTGGATGGGCTAGCGGAACCGACAATTATGGTCGGTCCTGGGTTGGTCATAACGGAGGCTCTGTCGGGGGGACTACAAGATTTAGAATTTATCCCGATACAAATATTGTTATCGCAATAGTCACCAACACATCAGGTGCATCGTTTTCTACCCTGGCAGACGATCTTGTCGAAGCACTTTTGAGCACCAACGGGCGATAATTTCACGTCCATCGAAGAGTTACTTCGAGGTTAGGTTGAGGTTTAGTCGTAGTTCCTGATTTTTTCGGCTTTTGCCACCGATTAGGGTACTTCTTGACATCAAATTGGAAACCTGATGAATAACCTACTGTAGCAGGGACGGCCAGTTAAGTTGTACATCTAATTACCGATGTATGATGTTGAAGACTCGGCATTTAGCCCACTAAATCCCACTACCCACCACAGGGATTAAACGCACTTGTGTTTTCTCCCGTGCATCATATTCCCAGATGTCTAAAGATCTCTGCATTCGTTTTATTCGTACGTCTCTCGTTGTTGTCGCTTTTGTGACTTTCAGTACGGGTGTGTCGTTCGCACAATCAAGCTTTATTAGCGGCTATTCAGTCGGGGGTGGCCTGAGCCTCTACGGAGGAGATCTGGACGGCCAGCCTACCGGCGCAACACTCGGATACATTGCCGCAGGCAGTGTCCATTTGCATGCTGGTGTCGACCGCGAGTTTGGCAACCGTTTTCAGATGATGTTGGAAACCCAGTACAATCGAATTGCGGGTAAGAACAACATCGTTGATGGCAATCATAATCTTGTCAGTTTTGACCTGAATGCGAGCGTAGGAATTGGACCAGATAAGTTGTTCAGAGTCTATGCCGGGGTCGGACCAACATTCTCGTTCCATAGCTACAATGACTTGACGACTATCGCCGTAGTCGCAGGTTGGGCCGAGGAGTCATCATCGTTCGGAATGACCGTTCCGTTCGGAGTAATTTTCAGTGATAGAATCCGTGCCGGTTTCCGATTTGCATTAACCGACGCATTCGACGGGCGCGATGGCGGCTCGAGCAATGACATCTTCGGAATAATTGCAGTGAGCTACCGGTTCTCGAAGTAACATCCCACAATCCCACAATACCCACCAACTGTGATGCAAAGAATTCGTATAGCGATGCTTCTCGCGATGTTCGCGATTGTCGGTGTCAGCATGGCGCCGGCTCAATCTGTGTTCTTGAACGGAGGAAGTGTCTTTAACAACGTTGATAATGTCAGCGTATCGAGGAGCAACTATACTTCCCTTCAAGTAGGGGCTCGAACATGGCTAACCAATCGCTTCCAGATTCAGGGAGCTTTGACAATGCTTACTGAGCCCTCTATAGAACTTGGTTTGCAGTTTCGCCCACTTAGCGGCGACCGCAAAATTGAGCCATACCTGTACTCGGGCTTTTCTTATCTCTTTGCTACTGAAGACTACCGCTCAGCGATTCCCATCGGAGCAGGTGCAGAAGTTCATATCGACCAGAAATGGGGTGTCCAGGGTGGCGTTGCACGAGTGATGTCATTTGCCCGCGACGACAACGGATATGCACAGACGGTCAACGGTTTTTCCCCAAGTCTGGGTGTTACATATCGTGTAGGTCGAAGAAACCTGGTACCTCGTAATAAGAATACACGACCACGCAATCCGCTGGAATCGAACTCAATTGCGAAGAACGACAATTCCGACAAGAAGGAAAAGAAATCTCGCAAGCCAGTGCCGGTACGCGAAGAGGTTGCCAAGAAGACACGTGCGTACAATGATGCAGATGAGGCAGCCAATAATGGCGCATTGATCGGCGAGCAGATGACACTCGTGCCGGATGGCATGTTCATCATGGGACTCGCTGACGAAGACCCGCTTTCACTTCAGACTGCTGGTTTCAAGAGAATCACCGTAAGCTCAGTTATGCTGGACCGCTACGAGGTTACCAATTCTGAGTATCGCAAGTGGATGAGCACGCTCGCTCCAGATCAGCAAGCTCAAATGATGCCGGATACTACGATTTGGGATGACGCGGGCTTCCGATTCAGTTGGGACTCATATTTCCGTGGACCGCGCTATCAAACACATCCGGTTGTAGGACTTACGTTCGAGCAGGCCTCAGCATACTGTGCCGCACAGGACAAACGTCTGCCTACTGAAGCCGAGTGGGAGTATGCAGCTCGCTCTGGCCGAGAAGGTGGAATTTATCCATGGAACGGGTACGAGGCCAGAAATGCAGACGGCGAATACATGGCAAACTACAACAATGGCCGCGCCGGCTATGCTGCTGATGGATATGCCTTTACCGCTCCTGTGGATGCCTACTACCCGAACGAATGGGGCCTCTATAATATGAGCGGAAACGTAGCAGAGTGGGTAGAAGATGCATACAGTGCAACGTACCTGATTCTAAGTGACTTTAATCCTTACCACATTGACGAAGCGGAAACCCGCCACGTCGTTCGTGGCGGATCCTGGGCATCTGATGAGTTTTACATCGGAGTCGGTGTTCGCGATGCACAGGAAAAAAGTCAGGCCTCACCTTATGTGGGATGCCGTTGTGTGATGGATGTCTCCGAGGACGACGAACTCGAAATGCGTCGCGCCAATGGAGAGTTTGAAGCAGAGGAAGGCGATGTGCCTTCAGAAGACCCTGAAGGCCAGGGCGAATAAAACCGTTTTTAGGATTACTTACGAATCATGGAGCGTTAGTAGCATTATGTCAGGTAACTGGTTTCAAAAGGTGAAGGGATATCTAGCCTTCTTTATTGGCATCTTCGGAGCCATGGCGATACTCGGTGTCTTCTTCAAGATCATGAAGTACGATTATTATGTACTGTTCATGCAGATCGGATTTATCGGGGAAGCCGCCGCGTTTATCACAATGGGCGTTCTCGAGTTGTTGGGAACGATGGTGAAATCAGACGACGTTGTTTCTCAAGATGGTTCGTCCGCGAGTATTACTCCACAGGTGCAGGAGGCCGTAGTGTCTACGTTCGTCCGAGCCGTTGAAGCAAAACTCGATTCGCAGCTCGATGGAATGATCGGTGGCCTGTCAGCAGAGTTTCAGCAGTTTACAGCTGAGATGCATGCACTGGGAGCCGAACTAAACCATTCGCGAGCATCCATTCAAAACATGCGCAATGAACTCGACACCGTTGTAACGGGTGACCTGGCAGGAGACGCTGCCCGTCTTGGCCAGGGGATGTCCAGTCTCTCACAGGAAATGGCCGGAGCCGGTAGCGCAGCTGAGAGAATGCGTCAGGATCTGGAACAGATGACAGCGCGATTCCATCAGTTCAATCATGGATCGAACGGAAGTGCAGAACGATTGCATCATATGGCTCGCGCCGAGAACCAGTAGACTGAGGTATCCGAACAATGGCACAAAGTCCCATGGGAGGAATCAAAGAGCTCAGATACTACGTGATGCTGGCTCTCTACTTCCCGATTCTATTATACTCTTTCAGTACCTTCGACCTTGACGAAACTACTTACGCCGTTTCGGGTCTGGAGCCTGTAGTTATCGGCGATCAGGTCGTTGTACTCGGTCAGCCGTTTACCGGCAAGGCTTTTCTTGCGGTAGCAGGTGGGCAAGGGCAAGAGCTCAAAGGAAATGGTACGCTCACAGCAATGGGAGATACCATCTTCCAGATGCCGACAGGTAGTCTTCTGGAACAGAATGAATCTGACAAAGAAGTAGCCTACAACGGTACATTTAAATTCCAACAAGTGGGCGGCAATGTTGCTGAACTACCTGTCCAGGGTACTTTCCGCGTGAAGCGACCGGAAATCGTGGCATCGAGTGAAGCGATGCTGGCTCTCTATCGCAGAAGTAGCAATCCGATTAGAATAGAAGTGCCAGGTCTCGAAGACAGAGAATTGGAACTCGTAATTGGAAGCTCAAAAATTAAAGGAAGGACTGCCATGTTGAGTCCGTCCGGCAATGAGGCCAGTGTCAAAGTTTATCTCGTAGACGAGGAAAATGAAAACGTTTTTCTGGGTACGAAATCGTTCGCGGTTATTGATCCACCACGACCTGAAATATCTGTTACCAATGCTGGGCGTGCTATAAAAAGTGGTGATAATCTACCGAAGCGACGAGCTGTACTTGAGTTCAGTATTGATGCTGACCAGGAGTTCAAGCGACGCTACCCGAAGGACGCACGATATCGTGCACGTAATGCAACTGTCTACCTCAGAAAAGGTCTGACAGCCAGCAAGAAGATTGGAACGTATGACCTCGACGGTTCTAAGCTAGTCCTCACGCGCGTGCTTCGCGAAGCACAGCCGGGAGACAGGGTAATGATCGAACTGTCAGGTGTACAGCGCATCAATCATCAGGGTGCGGCAATTGACGTCCCACTAAGTGAAACCAGCCGAACATTTGGTTTCGTAATCTCTTAAGAGCAATGATGTTTTCAACGGTAAAAAAATTGGCAGCGACTAGCCTTATGGTCGTCGTTGCATTATCCATCTTCAGTCAGGATGTATCGGCGCAGTCTCGCTGGCGTCAGACTGTACAGCTGGTAACACCGGTTCGTACCGGAGAACTTGGTGGCGCACTGGTGGATACGCTGATTGCGGTCATCGATAGAAACGATATCAAAGTGCGTCGTTCTTATGAAGACGACACGCAGTACTCGATAACCGAGTTAGAGGACTTGCTGCTGGATGAAGGTTTCGATGTAACGAGTGCCAATCAGGTATTCCTGACGTTCTTGTACGAAGCTGATCCGCGAAGCTTTAATCAGGAAATCACGGAGATGTACTTCATCTATCGTCCAGAAGAATACGACGACTCAGACGTCCCGATAATGCTCGTCGACTCCACACACCCTGCGGTTCGCAACATGCTAACCAGCAATGGTACTCGACTGAACTCAAACGAAGCAGTATTCGAACCTTTCTGGGATCAGCTTAGACTGCACCAGTTAGAGGAAGGAACGGTCGTCCAGGTAGGTGACAGGGTGATCCGGGATGAGACTATGGCCGTCGCTGAAAAGGAGCGCATCATTGGTATCATACGACGCTTCCTGTACTAGTATAAACCGTGTTGGCTATTAGACTCCGAAAGCGTATCGCTAGATTTGGACGGACATACGTCCGTCAAGTACTGCTTCTTCAACTTGTTCTCGTCGTTACCGTAGTCACGACGGTCGGCGCTCAGGATGTCCTGAAATCCATTGACGTCTTTGGTAGTGATCAGGTATCGGCTGAAGACATCCGCGACAATTGGGGCGACGAATTAGCTGTCCTTGCAAATTTGCTCAAGAGTCAAGACCATCTCGGGTTCACAGAAAAGCGTAAAGAACTGATCGAGGCGGCTGGTCAATCCGGGGTATACTCCTTTGTAGACCTGGCAGTATTCGAGCAGTATCTTCCAGAGTATGGTGTACATGTTACGATCGACTTGGTTGATCCCGTCGATGAAGAGAGTCGTGTGAACTATGGGCAGCGGCCCCTCGGCGACCCTGTAGATCCCGATAGCTTGATAGCAAAATGGATTGCCTACGATAAGGCTGCACGCCTGGTCCGCGATCGAGACGGAACGATTTCTACCTCGTGTAACTACTTTCATTGCGTCTGGGGATACAACGATCCTGCTCTCGTCGAATTCGGAGACTATTTCAAAACTCATGTCAGGGATAACCAGGCCGCTCTCCGCACGATACTCTCAATCGACAAGGACCATGAGAACCGCGAAGCCGCCATGTTTCTATTGGCTCACGGAAATTCCCAAAAGGAAGTCCTGGCCTCGGCAAGATTAGCAATCGGGGATGCACACCACGTGGTACGAGCAGCAGGCCTGGAGATAATGAGTAGCCTGTCATCCAAACGACCCGACCTTATTGACCTGGACGAGGTCTTGGGGTTCTTAAATGCCCCTACTGTCCGGGAGCGAGCAGCTGCGATTCAAGTGGTGAGACACCTTTCCGGTCCGCTAACGAACCGTGAGCGTATACTTGCTGAAGGTGGCGCCAGCCTTGTTTCGATGATGCAGCTGGATCAACCCGCTAACGGGTTACCATCGTATGAGCTGCTAAAGAAAGCGAGTGGCAGAGACGACCTGTCACGTTTCGATGAAACGGCTTGGATCGAACTGGTTGAGCAGGTACGACTGATGACGGCTGCGTCGAAGTAAGAGAATACTGCAGCCATGGGTGTAAAGGTCGTACTGGCGAACTTGAGACGAATTCTAAAAAACAAAAAGGCCGAGACACTGGAGAGTTGTCCCGGCTTTTCTGTTGGTCATAAACGTCGGCGCTAAGCACGAACGAGATACTGGAACTTGAAGAAGAACTGCCGGGCAGTTTGATAAAACCCTGTCGAGCCGTCGAAGTCGACAATATCATGCGTCGAACCAACATAGAAGGCGGTGAAGGGATTTATCTTGTACGTCAGCAGCGGGTCAATCTCATACCGGTCATTGAAGTTGTTGTACTGAGTAACAACGCGCAGGAAGAATTTCCGATTGAACTGGTAGTTGAATCGAGACCGGAGGATGTATCCGCTGAAAAATTCTTCGTCTGTATCAAGGTCATGCAGTGATGCAAACGTAAATTCAGGTTGGACCACAAGCCTGGATGATGGCTTGATCGTTCCCCATGTTTCAAAGTTGAAGCCACTTCCCAGCGTAGGGGTTTCTTCATTTCGGGCGATCGAACGGCCCTTAGAGACAAAGAATCCCAGCTTGAGCGGATCAGAAAAATTCGAGTTGACATTGAAGCTCACGCGTCGAAGGTTCTGAAAGTCGATTCCGCGAAAAACTTCATCACTCTTGACGAGAACCTGTAGTCCCAGGTTCGTCTGACCGGCCGTGCTCATATGCACTGCAGTCCATATGTAGCGATCTTTTCTTTCACCCTGGAAGTTCCGATCGTAGCCGGTAATCGCGCTTGGCGTGATCCGTTTTACAAAGCCGTCAAGATAAAACGTATACTGCTGATAGAAACTGAAGCGCTGGTAATTACTCTGTGTAATAAATCCGTTGGCCGCCCGGAAGTCGGGGCTTGTCGACCAGAAGTCGAAGTCGGCGCTATAGTGTCGCGCATTTCGTTCCACACTCATGTAGGTAGCGAGGCCACTAAATGATTCGCCATCGAATTCAGCCGTGTGTTTGCCTTCGTTGAACGTTTTACCCTCGAGGGACTCAAATCGTCCCGGCTCATTAGCCTCGACGGTATTGCTCATCACGACTTGAGACTCTATCTGGAGTGTTCGAGTCAGTCTGAACAGTCCGTCAATGCTTGCTGTTGAACCTGAACCTCCGTCCAGCAACCGACGGTCGGTAACGAGAGCCCCGATATTTGAGTTGGTGCCGAATGTCCTCTGAAAGCGGACGATATTACTAACGCTCTCGCCTGCTTGAACAATCGAGCTACTCTCTTCGAACGGTAGAGTTATAGGGCTATCCTGATCGTAGCCTCCGATATATCCAAAGTTATTCCGTCCGGACCGGCCGGTAACCTTCGCAGCTGTTACGGGATTGTTGATGGATCGGGTATAAACTGCATTGATCCAGGTGTTGAACAGGTTGCTACCTTCCTGGAAAAACGGACGGCGCTCAGAGAAGAAGAGAGCGAACGTTGTATTCACATCGACCTGCGCGGCATCGGCTTCAATTTGACTGAAGTCCGGATTGATGGCGACGTCGGCCGTCAAATTAGATGAGAATGAATATTTGAGCCCAAGCGAAGGATCAGCAGAGATCCGGTTGTTGTCGAATCCCAGATCCGGATTACTGAAGTCCTGTAGTCGGCCCGATTGTGATCCGGTTAGTGCCGGCAAAAGCTCAAGGTTGCGTCCGGGAGAAACTTCAGTGACGCCCGGCGCCGCCCCCATCTGACAGAGGAAGCAGGAATCATCGCGGTCGATTGCTGCCCACGAATATGTATTGCGCGTTTCGCGAGGATGTGTTATCCAAAAGTTGATCTTCCAATCCTGTATTGATGCAGCCGGAAAACGAAGGCTGCGGAAGGGGACCGCCATCTCTACCTGATATCCGTCAGATACAACTTTTCCCTCTGACTTGAACACGATATTGAACTGCATATCCTCGCCGCCATTGTTCATTATACGTGTGTCTCCTTGTATACCCAGCGGGTTGGCTGCGAGGAAGTATGCCCAGCCATGGTCGCCGTAGGTATCCAGCATAACCCCAACGTAGTCATCCTGCCAGATAGCGTCGCGGTCGCTCATGTTGCGACGAATATTTTTCGGATCGTCCGTTATCTTGAATGCGAAATAGACATTGTCAGCGTCATAGGTAACCCAGGCGTCGACACCAATCGGTGGACGTGTTTGGTCTCCCGGAAAGGTCTCGGAGAAATTTGTAGCATGAGCAGCGGTACGCCACGCCGGGTCATTCAGGTCACCATCCAATTCAACGGGTTCGGAAGTGCGAACGATGGTCAGGGAAGGATTCGTGTTCGGGATGAACATGTCGGAACCAACATTTCCCCGGTCGATTGTTTTACCAGATGACTGTGCTAGTACAATCGATGGACAAAAAACGAGTAAGCAAAAGAATTGTAACTTTCGACGCATCAGGGGCCTCCGGGGCGGAATACTTGGGCGATAAGGGGTTTGAAGAATCGTCCGATTGTTAGATACCCTGAGGCACTACGGACGCAATCGGAGCCTTGTTACAAAGGTGCTAGTTTTTTGCCCTTTTTCTTAAATCAACCAGAGATTGGACACGATCAGACCATGAAACGTTTACACGATAATCGATACGCTATGGACTTTTGTGTTCAGCCATGCAGCAGACGGAGAAAATATCGGATTCGCCAACTCTGGCTACTGGTAGTCCTGCTGGTTGTCTGTGGATGCTCGTCGAGAACGAGTGAAGTTGAAACGGCAGATTCTTCGAATACGAAGTATGCCTCTCTGGGATCGACTGCAGAATATGTTGGAATCAGCGTTTGTCAGAGCTGTCATTCCAATGTCTACGATACGTTTATCGAAGCGGAGATGGGTCGGTCATTTCGTGTGGGGATGTTATCAAATAGCGACGCCGATTTTGATAATCCCGAGGCGGTCTACGATACGACGGCCAATCTGTACTACCAGGCATTTCATAAGAACGACGAAATATTCTTAAGGGAGTTCAGACTTGCTGGTTCTGACACGGTCTATTCGCGCGTTGAAAAAATTGATTACATCGTCGGGTCAGGTCAGCATACAAATTCTCATATAATGGAGGAGAATGGCTTTTTGTATCAGATGCCGATTACCTGGTATTCTCAAGACAGAAAGTGGGAATTACCGCCGAAGTATCGACAGTTCAATTATCGATTTTCCCGCCCGATTCCTTTGGCGTGTATGTCATGCCATAATGCGATACCAGATTTTGTGGAAGGCTCGGAGAACAAGTTTGATGCAGTTCCGCATGGTATTGATTGTGAGAGATGTCATGGCCCCGGGTCGGAACATGTCGAAAGGATTCGTGCCGGTCTCGTTGTAAATGTTGATGACGAGATTGACTACAGTATTGTCAATCCGGGAAAGTTAGCTGCGGATCGGCAGTTCGACATCTGCCAGAGTTGTCACATGCAGGGAGCCGCAGTTTTCAAGGAAGGGAAATCTCCCACGGACTTCCGACCGGGAATGGACCTCTCCACGGTTCAGAATGTTTTCTGGCCACGTTCGGCGGATAGTGTGGACACGTTTATCATGGCTTCGCATCCGGATAGATTAAAAATGAGCGAGTGCTTTATTCAATCACAAGATTCGTTGAATGCTGTCGCCCCACTAACGTGTATCACATGTCATAATCCGCACGTAGGAATTGAGACACTCGCCAACGACTATTACAACAATACATGCCAGTCGTGTCATACAACGCAGAGTGTGGCCGAGTGCTCTGAGCCTATCGAAAAGAGGCGGGAAGTAAACAATAATTGTGTTTCGTGTCACATGCCCAAGTCCGGATCCAGCGACATTCCTCATGTCCGAATTACCGATCATTTTATTCGGCCAATCAGGACGGGTGACCAGCGTGCCGTCACGGCTGGCCAGCTGGAAGAAGAGGACAGGACTTATTCGCTTGCGAGTCTGATCGATGCGAACCCAACTGATGCAGAAATAGCTGAAGGATTTCTCACATACTTTGAGGAGAAAACAAACCAGCCTGGATTTGTCGACTCGGCGAAAGTGTACCTGCGCAAAGCCGAGCGATCCGGGTTATCGAGGAAATCACTGGCGCCGATCTGGATTCGGGCATGGTTCTGGGATCAAGATTATGCAAGTATCAAAGGTCTGGTCAGTCAGACAAGTATTGACGACATTGATGACTCGTGGACGCACTACAGAGTTGGTGAGGCTTTTCTATCAACTGGACTTGCCGCTGATGCGATCCCGCATTTCCAGAGGGCGGTCGATCTAGAGCCGTTGAATCTTCGCTTTTTGAGTAAACTGGCGTTAGGCTTCAGTGAGAACCATGACAATCGAGCGGCGATCGAAATATATAACCACTTGCTTGAGCTTAATCCCAAGTATGAATCGGCTTACAACAATCGAGGATTCGCTCGACTGGTGAGTGGCGACTTGCCGGGAGCCGAGGCCGATTTCGTTCGATCGTTGGAACTGTTCCCTGATGGAGAGATGGCACTGGCAAACCTGGCGTCCGTGTACTACAATACTGGCAGGCAAGAACAAGCGTTAGAATTGGTTGACCGCCTTCTTGTTGTGGATCCAACCAATGAGGACTATGTGCAGTTTAGAGCAGCTATGGAGCAGTAGCTGTAGTTGCCGGGACTAGTGTCGCACTTTGGACGCGATTCCAGGTCGATTTAGTTGAAAAAGCCCGAGGGGGCCTCCAAACCTCCTCCCCGGTTGCAACTTAACGACGTTTTCCGCGAAGGGCCAATGTACTTTTGCTAGGAAAAAGTCTAGGAAAAAGACTAGGAAAAAGACGAGCAAGAACCAGGGCGCAAGATTGATGTCAGATCCCGCGAATTTCGGGATCAGTGCGCCATCGTTCGACCTCCGATTCAAGACGTCCCGGACCTGACAGATCCATCTTCTCCCACCGATACAATATCTCCTGGAATCAATGAAGCAAAACTACCTTGGTCAAGTACTACTATCGGTAGTTTGACACCATACATTTCCTCTGCGACAACAGATGCCAGGGCTATAAAGTTGTCAGGTCGCGACATTATAAAGCCGGCAGGTGCAACTCCAGCCCTGACCGATTCCAACAGAATAGCAGTAGTTGTGCTCGAACCTTTCGTGTATGGAAAAGCAAGGATTTTCCCGGCGACTACGATACCTGATAGTTCATGCCCTCGATCAATAATTTCGCCTGTTGCCTGGTCGTAACCTCCCCAGAAACTAATCGGTTGATCAGTCACAACAAGAGTACCACGTGCATTTCCGCCGAGTACCGACTGCCCCTCCACAATCAATTCCATAGATCGCCTTTCGTATGATACCTTCCGGATACTGCTGACATCACGCACTCTTCGAGATCCCCGAAGCCCACAGCCGCATTAAGGAGGCCAGGCGAATACAAGGCATACTTGGCCGAGTTGGTCATGATATTTTTTTGATCTTCAGACAACATGGGGCTCGTCAAGGGGCAGGTGTCAACAGTAATTCTTACTCCAAATTGTTTTAGAATATTGCCGGTCTCAGAACTATTAACAATGTCTCGTACCAGTCGACTACATGTCACAACAACTTCGACATCATCGTTTCTCTTTTGACCAGCAACCAGCGTGGCCAGCGCCTGGAATTCCGACACCGAAAAATGCGGGCTGCCAAGAAGGATCATTTCTATGGACTCACCCGGGTTCAACGTTATCAATTCCCGATATGCACGGCGAAGCGCATCGGCGTCAATATCCAGTTCTGGTCGAGGTACTGGGCCTTGAAATGCATCTTCGATTGTCGGCGCTTCGGGTGTAATTCCCACCAGATGAAACAGAGCGACAGCTCCAGAAGTCGCAGCTGCTGCACAGGTGGCCTTGAGCTGGTCGTGGGACGGGTTCGATCTTAATCCTTCAACCACAGGAATCCTCTGCGCCGACGTCTTTCCCATGATGTGTCCGAGCACCGGATAAAATGCGTCAGACTGCATCATTTCTTCAGTCACATCATCGGATAATCTCAACAAATATTGGCCGCGGCGATGTTCGTCAAGGTGGAGCCCAGTCATAGGCACCCTGCCGGTTATAGCACAGCATATGTCAAGGAGATCCGGATACCGTTCTGTTCGGGCACCTATAACTGAATTAAAATATGCGATGGCATTGGACTCCCCGGCAGCTACCTGTTGTCCGAATACAGGCGCATGCTCTGTCTGATAGGGAGCGCAGGTCCAGGTCGGAATACATCCCATCGATTCGTAAGCCACCATCTGTCGGTACGCTTTCTGCGCGTGTTCAGCAGGTACGTTCCATTCGTTCCAGCCATGCTCGTCCACACCCGACACATTTAGCGTCGACGGCACGACGACCTTCGCTCCCATCGAAGCCAACTTCTCTGCAAATTCCATCGTTGCCTCGCCCATATAGACAGTGCTATCGATGTGAGCAGCAGAAATATCCATCAGGCAATCAACGCTGTAAACCTCCTGCATGCGATTGATAATTTTCATCGCCATCTGGGCCGCCGGACCCATTTCACCTGCAATCAGCGACTTGTCATATTCCGTCAGAGCCATAGGTGTCAGATGCTAAAGATTCGCGTGAAATGGAGTTGAACATTGCATATGTTAGACGATCGAAATCTACCAATAAAAGATAGCCATATTTCAATGGTACTACGCACTTTCGTTTCGCTACTGGTTTTAGTATTCGTCAGCCAGTCATCTATTGCGCAGAATAAGAGAGCACTTGACCACGATTCCTACGAAATTTGGAATCGAATTACGGAAAAGGCTATCTCAAATAATGGTCAATGGGTTCTCTATGCAATGAGTCCCGAGAACATGGATGGAAGGCTGATTATTACAAATCCGTCCGATCATCGTGAGTTCGATATTCCGTTCGGTGAACAAGCCAGTTTCACCTATGGGTCCGAAGCTGCCGTCTTCAAAATGGTTCCTCCACGAGATTCCGTCCGGCAAGCTAAACTCGCCAAGAAAAAGAAAGATGAGATGCCTCGCGATTCACTCGGCATTATCAACCTTATCAATGGAGAGTACTTTAGCGTCGCTGATGTTATTTCCTACAAACTTCCATCCGACGATGGCCGATGGGTCGCCTACGTCACGAATTCAGATGACTCCAGCGAAGAACCAGATTCGACTGGCGGCGAAAAAGAATCCCAGGATGACAAACAGGACGACGACAAAGAAAAAGAGAGTGGCCACAACCTTACAATCCGCTCGATCGCGTCCGGGGCTAGCATTACCCTGGGCAACGTCACTGAATATTTATTCTCGGAAGATGGTGCCCGCCTGGCGGCCGCTACCTCAAGTAAGGATGGACTCGTAGATGGAGTCCTGCTGGTCAATACAGCCACCAGCAATATCGATACAGTAGCCTCTGGGGAAGGCGTCTATAAGAATCTGGCATTCGATCAAACAGGTACTCAACTGGCTTTCGTCACAAACACCACGACCTACCCAGAAGATCAACCTTCCTTCGTCGTGCACTACTACAGTGCATCCGACGGTAGAAGCATCCCGGTCGCGGGTGATTCCAACTCTCCGGTCCGTGCCGGTTGGTGGGTCAGTGAACACGCTGGCCTCAACTTTTCCGACGACGGAACTCGCCTGTTTTTCGGGACGGCGCCACGACCCGAGCCTGAGCCAGACGACGAGGACATTCTGGACGAAGAAAAGGTGGTCGTAGATGTATGGAGTTGGACCGATGATGATTTCTATCCGGCACAAAAGGTCAGGCTCGAATCCGAGAAAAAGCGTTCCTACCTCGCTGTCTATCATGTACAAAAGGACCGAATAGTTCAACTCGCTGACGAAGACGTTCCGTCCATCGAATTGCTCAACGAAGGTGATGGCCGGTATGGAATTGCGAATACTAATCAACCATACCGGAAGGAACGTTCCTGGGACTATCCTGCCTATTATGACAGCTACCTGGTCGATCTGGAAAACGGTTCTCGACGGGAGATTATTTCGGGCATTCAAGCACAAGCCAGTCTCTCACCTGCCGGCAAATTTATCACATGGTGGGATCATTCAGAAAGCGCCTGGATGGTCAAAGCTACAAGCGACGACAGACCACCAGTCAACCTGACAACCGCGCTTCCCCACCCTGTGGCAAATGAAGTACATGACCTCGCTTACCCGGCAAACAGTTATGGCACTGCGGGGTGGACTCAAGATGATAAACGATTTATAGTCTACGACAAGTTCGACATCTGGTCACTTGACCCAACCGGTCGAAGGGAACCGGAGTCGCTGACTAACGGGCAAGGTCGAGCATCCAATCTCCGGTTAAGATATATACGCCTGGACCCGGACGAAAAAGCTATCAATACAAATAAGACTGCGCTGCTGTCCGCATTTGATTACAGTTCTAAAGGCTCCGGTTTCTATTCGCTGGATTTAAACAGTCCTTCGAGCCTTCGCCAACTCACAATGGACGAGGTCCGTTACTCAACACCGGTAAAGAGTACACTGTCCGAAACGTTGTTATTTACGCGCGAGAGTTATCTGGAATTTCCTGACATCTGGACAGCTGATTTGTCAATGGGGAATGCCCACAAAGTGAGCGATGCGAATCCGCAGCAGTCCGAATACCTCTGGGGAAGCGTCGATCTTGTAAAATGGACAACACTCGACGGCATACCAGTCGAGGGACTACTTTACAAGCCGGAAGGATTTAGCCCGGATGAAAAGTATCCTATGATGGTATATTTTTATGAGAAGAATGCGAACTCGCTGCATAGCCACATGGCGCCAGCCCCGCACCGTTCAGTTATCAATAGAACGTTCTATGCAAGTCGTGGCTATCTCGTGTTCGTCCCGGACATTCCATACAAAATTGGATACCCTGGTGAGAGTGCCATGAACTCAGTTATGCCGGGGGTCACCGGTCTTATTGCCCAGGGATTTGTCGACGCCGAAAATATTGGAGTGCAGGGACACAGCTGGGGTGGTTATCAAATTGCCTACATGGTCGCCCATACGAATCTGTTCAAGGCAGCCGAAGCGGGTGCGCCGGTGGCAAACATGGTCAGTGCGTACGGCGGTGTTCGATGGGGTACAGGCCTGAGCAGGATGTTTCAGTATGAACGAACTCAGAGCAGAATTGGAGGATCGCTTTGGGAGTATCCGCAGCGGTATATTTCCAACTCTCCCATCTTCGTGGCGGATAAAATAGAGACGCCATTGTTGATCATGCACAATGATAACGATGGAGCTGTCCCCTGGTATCAGGGCATTGAATTGTTTGCTGCGTTGCGGAGATTGAACAAACCCGTCTGGCTGGTGAACTACAATGGGGAACCGCACTGGCCAACTACCTATCCTAACAAAAAAGATTGGACCATTCGAATGCAGCAGTACTTCGACTACTATCTAAAAGGAGAACCTGCGCCTGAATGGATAACAAATGGAGTTCCGGCTTTAAGGAAGGGGTCGACTCTTGGACTGGAACACGTTGTTCCAGCATCATCTAACTAAACACGTTTGCTGACAATGAGATTTTTATTGCCGTTGATTCTTATTTCTGTCGCTGCCTGCGGTGGCGAATCTTCCGAGACTGCGACGACTGGCACAACCGAGCCCGTAGACCTCGCCAAGGTTCTTGACACTGAACTTTCGAATCTGGTCGAGCTGGACAGTCCAGCAACTGAATCAGTTTCGGAAGCTTTGCAATTGGTTCCGGGCGCCTCGGATGGCGTCAATACGATGACGATACACTCCGGCACAGCGCAGATGCGTGATGATAAAATCGATGTCCGCATTGGCACCCTGGATATATCAGATCAGATCCCGGGTGCAAAACTAGTTGTAATGGTAGACGAGGACGGAAGTGTCCAAAGCGTTGGAATTGATGGTGTCGCTGACAGCACAGGAGCGTGGGAGAATTTCGTGGGACAGTTTGGATATAAGGGCGTCCGCAAGACGTTGCCGCTGGAACCTGCTCATTCGACAGATGCGGCAATTGCTTTTCGTGGAGACCTTCGTTCGTCGACGGACCCTGCCGATGCCAAGATCCTGATGGCATACGAACACGAAAGACTGATGAGAGGAAATAGCCAGCTCATCCGTCAAGTCTCAATGGGTAAGTTCTCTGGAGATTTCTTCCGTTCATATGTCGAAGATCTGGATAGGCAAAACGAAATCATCAAAGCATTTGAATCTGCCGTAGGAGAGAATGGCGTTCGGGAGTACGCGAAGGTCACTGCCGAAGCATCAAATCTGCTACAGGTTATGGCCGGTCAGGCCGACAACGGGAATGCCAGTGCAGTCTCAGCAGGAATCAAAGACTACCGTCGGAAAACGTGCGGTGCTTGCCATGGAATTACCGAACACAATTTTGGAGACATGGATCTCGATGACGGCCTCGCCGCTCACTTTGCAGAAATTGGAGCGAGCCGGGACTGGTACCTGGCCGACCTCGATGTTTGGTCCGTTCCCGGTCAGGCAGAACTCTCGCAACAGGTCGCCAACACAGTGAAAGCCAGCCTCATGTTGCTACATTCCGTCGGTTCCTGAGAAGTTGTACGAGGAGTCTGCCTGACATTATGGCTGTGCGCAACACGCTCGATTTGGTTTCATGTGCGATAATATTAACTTTGCAAATCGCCATTTTGAACGAGCTTAAACGAGTTTAGTCATGACATCAATTACGCTACGGTTAACAGTCTGTGCAATGCTCATATTAGCCGGCTGTACGGGAACGCGTCAGGCCACCACTCAGGAACCAGCGGCCGCAAAGGAGACGACGGAAAAAAAGAAAGACGCCGTCAAGAAGTATTCAGAAGTTATCACGTCAGAGGCGGTTTCCGATTCCGGACTTTTTAACGTTCACATGGTAGATGACAAGTATTTCTATGAGATACCGGACGAACTGTTCGGGCCAGAGATGCTTCTTGTTAGTCGGATTGCTGCCACGGCCAACGAGATTGGTTACGGAGGCATGAAAGCGAACACTCAGGTTGTTCGCTGGGAGAAGCAAGGTAAGAAGGTGATGCTTCGTGTGGTTTCTTTTGAGAACGTAGCCGACGAGGAAGAACCAATTTACCAGGCGATAAAGAATTCAAATGTTGAGCCTATAATCAAGACGTTTAAAATAGAATCACTGGGAGCAGACTCTACTGGAGCCGTCATCGATGTCACGGATTTGTTTGTAACGGATGTGCCTGTTCTTGGCTTGCAGAAATTCCGTCGTGACAATTATAAAGTTCGTCGGCTCGACGGCGATCGATCGTACATCAAGTCGATGAAAAGTTATCCGGAGAACATTGAGGTTCGGCATATCCTTACATACGAAGCGACTGAGCCACCGTCAAACTCGTCCAGCGGCACGATTACAATTGAAATGAATCAATCCATGGTCTTGCTGCCTGACGAGCCAATGCGTCCACGGTTTTGTGATGAGCGGGTTGGTTATTTCAGTGTTAATATGACTGACTACGGTTTGGACGCTCAGAAAGCCAAAGAAGTATGCTATATCACACGTTGGAGGCTGGAGCCTTCGGACGAAGAGGCTTTTGCGCGTGGTGAGCTCGTCGAACCGGTTAAGCAGATTGTCTATTACATAGATCCTGCCACGCCCATGAAGTGGCGCAAGTATCTAAAGCAAGGTGTTGACGATTGGAATATTGCATTCGAACAGGCCGGATTCAAAAACGCTATCGTAGCAAAGGACCCACCTTCTCCCGAGGAAGATCCTGAGTTCAGCCCGGAAGATGTCAGATATTCAGTGATTAGATATTTTTCATCTGACGTGCAGAATGCGTTCGGACCACATGTCCATGACCCACGCTCGGGCGAAATTCTTGAGAGTGACATTGGATGGTATCACAATGTCATGAACCTGTTGCGTAACTGGTATTTTGTTCAAGTCGCTGCTTCGAATCCGGATGCTCGCAACGTCGAATTTAGTGATGAGGTCATGGGTCAGTTGATACGATTCGTTTCGGCGCATGAGGTAGGGCACACACTCGGCTTACCACACAACTGGGGTTCAAGCTATGCCTATCCCGTCGATTCTCTCAGGTCCCCGACGTTTACAGCCACTCACGGTACAGCACCGTCAATCATGGATTATGCGCGGTTCAATTATGTCGCCCAACCCGACGATGGCGTCACTCAGTTTTATCCTGCCATTGGCGAATACGATCTCTGGTCAATAAAGTGGGGATATACTCCTTTACCGGACGTGGAAGATGCCGAGGCAGAGCGACCGATCCTCAATGACTGGGTCAAGGCTGTCGCCGATGATCCGGCCTACTTCTATGGCCGGCAGTCTGGCGCTCGCATCGATCCCCGATCACAGAACGAGGATCTGGGAGACGACGCTGTCAAAGCCAGTGGCTATGGTCTTGCGAATTTGAAACGCATCGTACCGGAGCTGGTGACCTGGACAAACCGGGAGGGTGAGAACTATGACGATCTTGAAGAGCTATACCAGCAAGTTGTCATTCAGTGGAACAGGTATCTCGGTCATGTAGCCAGAAATGTTGGCGGTGTTTACGAAAACCACAAGACATACGATCAGGACGGAACCGTCTATCAGGTCGTGCCTCGCGCAAAGCAAGAGGAAGCCATGGCCTTCCTGCAACGCGATGGATTTTCCGTTCCAGACTGGCTCCTCGACGACAACGTTCTGGACAGAATTCAGCATGCTGGAGCCTTCGAACTAATACGCGGTATGCAAGTGGCCAACGTGAATCTAATCCTCGATCCCGGGCGCCTCGCACGAATGATCGAAGCCGAAGCACGACAAGGGTCAAATGTCTATTCTCCCGTCGAAATGATGGAAGACCTGAGGACTGGCATCTGGGATGAGCTGCGTACTGGACGTACTATCCACACGATCCGCAGAAATCTTCAGATGGGTCACATAGACCGACTCAAGTACCTCATGCGCGATGATATTGATAGTAACACCTCTACACCGGTGAACGCGAGTCAGTCTGATATTCATGCACTCGCTCGTGGAGAGCTGAACACGCTAAAATCAGACATCACCAGAGGCCTTCGACGTACCACCGACCCGATGTCACGACTTCATCTTCAAGAGGCCGTGGCTCGTATCGACAACATCCTCGATGGAGATGATGACTAGGCGTGCTTCATACTTGAGTCGAAATATCTTCACCGCTCGTGTCACCCGCAGGGATGATTCTCGCGGTGACTAAAAAGCGAAACGGCCTGCCACCTTGCGGGGACAGGCCGTTGGCCCTTTCTTGAGAGGTATAGCACAGGCTAAAATTCTCCTACCCAAAGCGCGTTACTAGTAGTGCGCTTCTTGACACCAGTCACTATCGGACGCGCATCGGAAATTATCGACTTGCGGACGCGTGCCGGTGATGCTGTAGGATTGTTGGACAAGTACAGTAGTGCGGCACCCGCTACATGCGGCGCTGCCATTGATGTACCCGACATAATCGCCCCACTTACAACTGGATCCAGCGACCCAACCGACAGGATATCAACTCCTGGAGCATTGATGTCAATCACCGACCCGAAGTTCGAGAATGATGCGAACTCATGGTTGGCGTCGTACGCTCCAACCGTAATTGCTTTCTCAGCATGAGCCGGTGTGACCAGTGCGGCATTTGTTGAATCGTTACCTGCAGCGACAACTACAACGATACCCAGGTCGACAAGGTTATCGATTGCATGGTCCAGAGCAGTATACTCTGTCGTACCGATGTACGCGCCAAGTGAGAGATTGACCACACCCGGGTGCGGGCTGATCTCTTGAATCTCGGCAACTCTATCGAGAGCAGAGATAACAGATGCCATCGTACCGGAGCCGAAGTCGTCGAGGACCTTGAAACTATATGTCTTGGCTCCCGGAGCAATACCGACAAATCCGAGAAGGTTGTCTGAACCTACTGCTGTACCTGTGACATGAGCACCGTGGCCATATAAGTCCGTAGCCAATAGCGAACTGGAATAGTTTTCAAGGCGCAGGCCGACGTTGTTATCATAGATACCGGACCCGGAATCCAGAATGTAAAAGTTTACGTCTTGAACTCGTCCACCCATGTTACCCGAGCGGGTCGAGCTTTCTTCTCCACCTACATCGGTAATTCCCCATGGAATCTCCTGAAATGGCAGAAGCGCTTGAGGGTTCAAACCAACCTGGACAATGCCGAGAGCGAGGTCTGGTTCAAACCAGGAAATACTTGGATCGTCCTGCATGCGGACGAGGTTGTCAGCAAAATCATCGACGTGCATCGTAACAGCAACACCGCGGAACGCTGACGAGAAATCATATCTTCTGAACATCTTGTAACGGCGCATCATTTTGTCCGCTGAGATGTCATCCGTGTCCTCCGGAAAGGCGATGATAAGATCGACTGAATCGACAGTTGCTGCCGATGAAGTGCTGGCATCGTCAATGCCAACGGGTCGGGCTTCCTTACGGTCGACCACCCTCCGCATGCTCATTAATTCGTCAGATGATATACCCTGTCGCTTGAGTAAATCTGCGTGCTTAAACTTCGGGAGTGCATCTATACTGCTTGCTTTGGTGCTCGTGGATGAGTCCAAACCCTCGTCGATAACATCCGCACAACCGAATGAAATCATTGATAGGGCAAGAAGATAGACGCAATACATGCTTTTCATAGCTATCGCCTCTCTAATCTCTGATTTGAGATCCTTAGCTTCACGGCCCACGTAGATCGGAAGCGTTTCTTGTGTCACCCTGAAGGGCGTACGCGGGCAGGTTCTTAGATAGCGAACCTACCGGACACAGATTTGATATAGGGTTTATCGGCGACTCGTCCTTGATTCTTAAGCGTTTAGGGCAAAAAGTATTATGGTCTTTCAACCATTTATTATGGGCGAAATTAGCCGATTTTCTAAGATCAACGCCCTTTCATCACTTTTGCCGGCCGATTGACTCGACTAACAGGATATCTATACCTCCTCCTTGTGTGGGTAGCCCTCTCGCTGACGACCTCAGCGCAGAATCAGGAGGAATACGTCCGGGCAACTCAATACGCCAAAAAATTCTGGCAACTGGAAGAAGGCCTCCCCCAGAACTCGGTCAACGCGCTTGCCCAAACGGACGATGGATACCTCTGGGTGGGTACAGAAGAAGGACTTGCCCGCTTCAACGGTGTTAGATTCGAAATTTTTGACGGTCTCAGTGAATCCATTTTTGAGAACGGCCACTCCATCAGGGCCCTTCTCGCCGACGGAGAATCGTTGTGGATTGGTACGGATGGCACAGGGTTGATCTACTACAGCGAGGGCAAATTCTCGCTCGTCCAGAATGCACTTCTCGAGGAGAATGCGCAGGTTAACTCTCTCTACAAAACATCGTACGGAGATATTATTGTCGGTACCGATAGTAATGGCCTGTTCCAGATGCGCGCCGACGAAGATCTTAAAGCGGTCTACTTCTTTGAAGATGGATCAATAAGAGGTATCTCTGAGGACAAGTCCGGCAATATCTACATAGGGACCGACAGCGGGCTTTTTCGTTTCGGTAAGGAACGGCAGGTGACCGCTTTCGGGCCAGATGAAATTCGGGATCATGAAATTAGTAGTCTCTACTACGACAGCCGGGGCAGAGTCTGGATCAGTACGCGCGAAGGCACCATGGTGTTTGACGATTCCTATACGCTGAAGGAGATTTCTCCATCCCGCGCCCTGACATTTGTAGAAGATCAGTACGGCGACGTATGGATAGGGCTCGATGGAAATGGTTTGCTTCGTTACTCAGATGATAAAATCGAGTCCATTAATTCCGAACACGGGCTAACCCACGACAAGATTGTTGCTTTGCTTGAAGACAGGGAAGGAAGTATCTGGGTGGGAACCGAAGGAGGCGGGCTCGGACAGTTGCGGCGCACTCCCTTCCTGACGTATGGCCTTCCTGAAGGGATGATATCGGAAATGGTGCTGACTGTCATCGCCGGTGAGAACGGCACGGTCTGGGCCGGTACCGAAGGTGGAGGCGTCTACCACATCGATCCGGCGGCAACCGACCCAGTACAACTTGTTCCAGGTACATCCAACGAGATAATCACAAGCCTCGCCCAGGTATCATCCGACCTGCTAATGATCGGGACATACTTTGGTGGCCTGTGGCAACTCAATGGCGACAAGTTGGAACGAGCTCCGTTTAATGACCGAATCCCTGAAGGCTCTATTGCAGCTATGGTTGCGACAGATGGGGGTACGCTCTGGCTTGGTACCGATGGCGGCGTGGTAGAAGTCCGCCAGAACGGCGCTTTCGTTGATATCATTAATTCTGAAGACGGTCTTGGAAGCGACTACATCACCTCCATTCACGAGGACCGTCGTGGACGCCTCTGGATAGGTACGTATGATGCGGGACTCTATCTGATGGAGGATGGGGTAGTATCCCACATAGATGAGGAACTGGACGATACTATCTTGTGCATTCAGGAAGATGCGGATGGCAACATCTGGCTATCGACACTCCGGAATGGTCTGTTCGTATTTAACGGAGAAGAATGGTTCGGGCTGGATCGCAAAAACGGTCTGCCGACTACGACCATCTATCAATTGGTCTTTGATGACATGGACGGCATCTGGATGACGTCCAACAAAGGCCTCATGCGGGCGTCGCGCAGTCAGGCGTTGGAAGCTGCAGCGGAAAGTCGCGTTACCGAAGTAAGAATATATGGCCGCGATGATGGGCTCAGAACATTCGAGTTCAACGGCGGGGTACAGCCAGCAGGCGCTATCGATTCCAATGGTCGAATCTGGCTTCCAAGTATACGAGGACTGGCAGAGTTCTCGCCCGCAAGCGTGCTAAGCCACCATGAGCCCCCCGATATCATTATAGAGTCCGTCACTGCAGATGGTAAACGACTCGATGTTTACGCGCCATCAACATCTCGGATTGAACTTCAACCGGGGCGGGAAAGGGTGGAGATTGCAATTGCGGCAATGACCCTGAAAGCCGGAAAACAATCCCGGATAGAGTACATGCTGTATGACTTCGAAGAGCGCTGGAATGAAGTCGAGTCGGGTGGATCGATTACGTACACGAACCTCGTCCCTGGCGACTACATTCTCCGTATCAGGTCGGTCATAGATTCACCTGCAGGAGTTGTCTACAGCAAGGAAAAGCACGTGGTGCTCGTCCTGAAGCCACGGTTTTATCAGTACACGATTTTCTGGGTATTTATAGCATTCGCAACGGCATTTGTGATAATCCTGGCTCACCGTATCCGTGTTCGCCACGTTAGAAAGATCGAACAGGCGAGGCGCGAACAACTCGAGGGAATTGTTGAGCAACGAACGGAAGAGCTACGAAATCTAAATGACCAACTCGAAGAACGGGTACAAAGGCAGGTCCAATTCATATTGTCCGTACGCGAAAAGTACGAGCAGGAGCTGGTAGATGCTCACAGTCGCGCGCGCGAGTCGGAAAGATTGAAATCGACCATCCTCCGCAACCTGTCACACGAATTCCGGACGCCGATAACGTCGATTATTGGTTTTGCAGAAATTATAGAGGAGAAACTCGACGAGGAAGATCGGGAATTTGTCAAGTACATCAAGGAAAGCGCATCACGTTTGAGTGAGACGTTGCTTGTTATCGTGGACATGTCCGACCTGGAGTCTCGAGCTGTCAATATCCATGACAGTCACGTGACGTTAGCGCAAGTTGTTTCTCAAATGATGACAAGCTATTCAAAGCAAATCTCCGACAAAGGTCTGGAAACTATCATCGACGTCGATCCAAGGCTCTCAGCAATTACTGATGCTGAACTACTCGCCAAGGTTCTTTCCATTCTGACAAATAATGCGCTGAAGTTTACAGAGACAGGGCATGTTGCCATTCGCGCTTCGCAGAAAGGTGATTCGGTCACAATCACTGTTGAAGATACCGGTATTGGTATCCGCGAGGACTTTCTGCCCGAATTGTTCTCCGCGTTTAGTCAGGAGTCCAGCGGGCACGATAGAAAATTCCAGGGTGTAGGTCTTGGCCTCACCGTAGCGAGCCAGCTAGTGACATTGCTTCAAGGATCAGTGAGCGTCAAGAGTGTTGTCGGCGAGGGATCGTCATTCAGTATTACACTTCCAAAGAAACCGTCGAAAATTACCGGTCAGGACCGGGAGGCAATCAGTCATCTTTCGCAGCGATACTCTACAGATTCGCTGAAGTCCGGGACAGAGAACTAGTCTGATTCGTTTTCTGCGTTACCCCTGTCGAATTGCGAACAGCAGTTTGTACATTCTATCCAGCAAGATCACAGTGATCTGATATTCTCACTATCGTCTGGAGTCCATGTCTCGTACACGTACGTTTTCCCGTCGCATTTTTTCCACATATTTCGCCTGCATCGCGCTTGCCATTAATGCATCCGGTCAACTTTCCGAAGTCGAACAACGTGTTGCCGATGCGGTAGATGCCGAATTGGACTACAGTTATGAGTTGCTGGAGCGTGCGGTCAATATTAATAGCGGTACAATGAACTTTGAAGGTGTTCGCCAAGTCGGTCAGCTGTTCAGGGATGAGTTTGATGCGCTAGGGATGGAAACCGAATGGATAGACGGCAAGGCGTTTGGTAGAGCGGGGCACCTCGTGGCGCGTCAGCAGGGCAACGGGCTGAAGTTGCTTCTTATTGGACACCTGGATACGGTCTTCGAACTGGATAGTCCCTTCCAGGTCATGACCATGATTGACGACTCCACGGCACGAGGCCCGGGGATTGCCGATATGAAGGGGGGAGACGTCATCATAGTGACTGCGTTGAAAGCGCTAAAGAATGCTGGAGCTCTTGATGGGCTTGATATAACCGTTGTCATGACCGGCGACGAAGAACGGAGCGGGAGTCCGATTCTGGATGCTCGGAAGGCGTTGATTGACGCAGCCAAGAGGGCAGACATTGCATTAGCCTTTGAAAATTCTGATGGAGATCCGCGGACCGCTGTCGTGGCTCGACGAGGCTCGACGAGCTGGCGCCTTGATGTCACAGGAAAGCCATCACACTCGTCGCAGATATTCAAGCCGGAAGTCGGTGCCGGTTCTATTTATGAGGCGGCTCGTATTCTTAATTCATTCTATAGCGAACTATCTACAATCGAGAACCTGACCTTCAATCCAGGTGTAATTCTTGGAGGGACGACTGTCGATTTCGATGAAGGGCAAAACCGGGGAGACGCGTTCGGCAAGAACAACGTGGTAGCTGAATCCACAACAGTTTCAGGAGATCTACGCGCGATATCTCCCGAGCAGCTTGAGATGGCAAAGGCGTCAATGCAGGCAATTGTAGACAGGCATCTTCCACAAACAAATGCCACACTGACGTTTCGCGATTCATATCCTCCCCTTGCACCGACAGAAGGCAATTATCAACTACTCTCCATGTACGATCGAGTGAGCCAGGACCTTGGCTTCGGCCCTGTCGGACCCGTTGACCCAAGAAATGCCGGCGCAGCCGATGTGTCGTTTACGGCCGGATTGGTGGACATGGCAATCGACGGAATGGGTCTTGGCGGAGCCCATGATCACACCGTAGAGGAGATTGGCGTTCTGTGGACGCTGCCGGTGATGGCGAAAAGAGCAGCGGTGCTAATCTATCGGCTCGGTCATGACCAGAAACCAAACTAGATCAACCACGCTGATGGCGTAACTGATCGCATGGTCGCCGAATGACACTCGCCTGTATCACGAAATGCCGACGGGTGCCTGATCGACACCCGTCGGACAATCGCATAGTTTAGTTGGTGCCAATGACATTGCCATCGCCATCCAGACTGTAGATCGGCCCGATGCCCAGCTCCCTGATTTTTGGTTCGATTACAGCCCTGTCGCCAACGACGATCCAGACAAGATTTTCTGGTTTGAGTACAGTGTCGGATGCCTTGTTGATGCGATCAGTCGACAAGCTCAGTATGCTGTCTGAATAACCATTCCAGTAGTCGTCTGGCAATCCAAAGCGGACGATATCCTGAACAGATCCTTGAACTGCGCCGATCGTTTCCCACTGTCCGGCTAACTGCAGCGTCTGATTAGCGACAGCTCGCTGGAGTTCTTCCTCTGTTGCAGGGCTACTGCTCAGAAATTCGCGAATTTCGCGGAGGGCCTCAGCCATCGACTCTGCAGTTTTGTCCGTTTGCACTGGCGCATAAACCAGGAAGGGTCTCTGGCCGCGTGCGTCAATGATTAGCGTAAACGCGCCGTACGACCAACCCTTGTCTTCTCGAAGGTTCATGTTTACTCGCGACGTGAACGTTCCACCGAGGATGTTATTCATCGTTTCGACAGCCGCTTCGTCGGGATTATTCCTCGGGGGTGCTACGTGCCCGGCAAAAATAATAGACTGTTGTGAACCTGGTCGATCCATGAGATATACGACGGGTTCCGAACGTTGTTGGACCGTCGCGATATTCTTCGAAGGGATGGTCCCACGCTTCCAACTGCCGAATGACGATTGGATGAGTGGTTTCAACTCAGCCATGGTAATATCGCCGACAACGACGAGCGTAGCACCGTTCGGTTTGAACCACTCTTCATGGAACGCAACAAGGTCATCTCGCGAAATCCTGGAGACGCTTTCTTCAGTACCTGAACCGGTAAAGGGTAGTGCGTAGGCATGGTCGTCTCCGTAGAGAAGCCTTGGAAAGACGCGGAGTGCCATCTGAATCGGCGTTACTTTTTCGCGCTGGATACCCGCCAGCTGCTGGTTACGGAGGCGCTCAAGTTCTGATTCTGGAAATGACGGTCGAAGGATTACATCCGAATAGAGGTCCAACGAAGCCGCAAGATTTTCTTTCAGAGAAGAGAGGTTGACGACGGAGATATCCAGGTTTGACCCTGATCCAAGGGTAGCACCGAGCATATCAAGTTCATCAGAAATGTCAAGGGCGGATCGTGTGGCGGTACCTTCATCAAGCATGTTCATCGCCAGGCTAGCTCTTCCAGGAATTGATAGCTGATCCGATGCAGTACCTGCATCCAACATCATGGAAAAGCTTACCAGGGGAGATGAATGTCGCTCAGCGAGAACGACCTTCAGGCCGTTGTCAAGAGTAGTTCGTTGCAGAGCCGGGAAGTCCGCCGACGGCGGGTTTGTAGTCGATGGCAAGGCCGACCTGTCGGCACCTTCTGCTGAGGCCGTCAATTCAGGAAATGGATGTACTTCGAGTACATAAACGCCGTCAGACAACCACTCGACTGCTGTGTTCTTGACATCCATTGGCGTTGCTTCGAGAATTATGCCGAGCTCTGTTTTCCAGGCCTCGGGCGATCCTCCATATACCTCGCTTCGAGCGAGGATATCGGATTTACCTCCGAAACCGCCGACGCGCTCGATGCCACGTACGAGACTAGCTTTACGCTGAACCTTAATTCGTTCAAGTTCGGTTTCGGTCGGGCCCTCTGCCAGAAAGCGTGACAGCTCTTCGTCCACAGCCGCTTCAACAGCGGCAAGATCTTGACCGGGCCTGGCTGTTGCCCAGATCAGGAACTGGCTTCCAATTTCACGTTCGTCGACGAAGGAAACGACGTCAGTGGCAATCTGGTCTTCGTAAACCAGGCGCTTGTACAATCGTGATGACTTCCCATCTGTAAGCACGTCGCTTGCCATGTCGAGATAGGCAATTTCTGGTGTAAACGCAGCGGGGACATTCCAGACTTTATAGACTCGTGCCTGCGGTACACGATCCTGCATGGTTTGTCGCTGTTCGCCTTCACGCTTTGCAATCCATGTTTGAAAGGCGCTTACCGGCGGGCCCGGCTGAATATCTCCGAAATACTTTTCAGCTTTCTCACGCGCTGTTTCCGGATCGATATCGCCTGCAATAGCAACGACTGCGTTGTTGGGTCCGTAATATTTCTTGAACCAGTCCTTTACATCATCGAGAGAAGCGGCATTGAGGTCGTCCATTGAACCGATGACAGAGTGATCGTATGGATGTCCCTTCGGATATGTAGCGTCAATAATTTTATTCCAGACGTCACCATACGGTTGATTTTCTCCCTGCCTCTTTTCGTTTTGCACAACGCCGCGCTGCTCGTTCAGGCGCTCTTCGTCAATGGCGCCGAGCAAGTGTCCCATCCGATCGGATTCCATCCACAACGCCAGGTCCAGAGCGTTCACAGGAACGTTCTGAAAATAGTTGGTTCGATCTTCGTTGGTGGTGCCGTTGAGATCCGTCGCACCGACGCGCTCAAGCGCCTGGAAGTAGTCATCATTAAAATTTTCTGACCCATTGAACATAAGGTGTTCGAACAAATGGGCAAAGCCGGACCTGCCGTCGGGCTCATTCTTTGATCCAACATGGTACCAAACATTTACCGCGACAATTGGCGCCTTATGGTCTTCGTGGACCAGAACGGTGAGGCCGTTGTCAAGGACAAACTTCGTGTATGGAATGTCCGGTAGAGACTGGGGGAGCTCGTTGGAGTCTTGACCGAATGAAGGAGTGGTCAGTAGCAATACCGCTGACACTCCTAAGAATGCGAAAAACCTGGTCATATCACTATAGTGTTTTAGGTGGAGACTCTGCTCGATTGGTCAAAAATACCGTGAGAGCCCTTCTAACAATACAATATCTAGCCATCTGCGCCGATATATGCTAACCTAAGAATAGACGGAAAATTTAGTTGAAAAGGTTCAGTAAAAATCGATGCCTTACACGTACGCCTGCCAGGATTAGGTATTTTGGCTTCGTCGGCACGTGCAAATCGCCCGTATCGCGTTTCGATTGAAGAAGATTGGCAAATAAAAAGGGGTGCACCATTCGGTACACCCCTTTATCCTTTAACAAACCCATGTCGGCTTACATGCCTGATACATTGCCGTCGGTATCGATCGTTTTGATAGTTCCGAGATTCAGCTCTCTGATCTTAGGTTCTATAATCGACTTGTCTCCGACGATGATCCAGACGAGCTCATCAGGTTGCAGCGCTTTCTTAGCGGCCGTCGCCACTCGATCAATGTCTCGATCAGGACGGTGAACCAATCTTGTTTGCGGAGTGCGGTGCTAAGGCGGCGGAGGATCATTGGCTAATCTCCCTGTCAATGCGGTCTTTGACGGCGGTCGATTTCACAGCGGCTTCGTCGTAATGGCCGAGCGCAGAATCTTTAAACCAAAAGGCCGACACCGCGAGGCGTTTCAGGTTTACCGCGTGTTCGCGAATGTCTTTCGCCTCTTCCGCAGTGGAGCGTTTACCGTAAAGTTCTGCCGTCCTTGGATCCCAGCGCAGGGCGTCATATTCATAGATGATGCGGGAATCATTTGGCAGAAGCCAATCGACGTTGACTTTGAATCCGTCTTGAGTGCGGTCATAATATTTATGGAGCCGGATTATCTCCTCTCTGAGTTCCGCATTCTGAATAATTTGCAGATTACCGCTCATGACCAGATCGTCGAATGTGATCCGTGTTGGCTGAAAGTAAGCGACAGGCCATCCCTCTTGGATAAAGGCCCGGCTGGCCGCGGTCAGATCGGCATCCGCCGTATCTGGATCGTCCAAAGCTTCAATAAAGGTTTTGACAACGGCGTTGCGATGAACACTCTCGGCATGCTTTGCGCCGAAATATGCAATGCTTTCTGTAATATCTGCTGAAAGACGCTCCAGATAAGCACGTTCCTGGATATGTGTCTGACGCGCCTCGTTCCAGTTAGACACCTGAATACCGAGAAATACGCCGAACATGACGATCAGCGTCTCAATCAGGACGGTGACCCAATCCTGCTTGCGAAGGGCGGTGGAAAGGCGACGGAGTATCATAGTTTTAGCCCCTCTCGGCTTTCCTCTAAAGTTTCCTGAAGCGCACGGACGACACCGGGGATCGCGCTGCTTTGTGATCTTCATGAACGATAACGCCGATGAATGGGAAAAACCTGGTCATAACACTATCGTTGTTCAGGTGGAGACTCTTGCTGATTTAATAAACACCCCCAAGAGTCTTTCTATAATACAATATCTAGCCATCCGCACCGATAGATGCTATAAGCATAGACGGAAAATTTGGCTGAAAAGGCTCGGCAAGATCGTTGCCTTACACGTCCGCCTGCCCGGATTAGGTATTTGGCTTCGCCGGCACGTCCAAATCGCTCGTAGCGCGTCTGGATTGAAGAAGATTGGCGGTCTATATGCTACATTGTAATTGTCCAATTGCAATAAATGGCATCCAGAACAATGCGTATGAAACGAGTTAACTCATGTCTAGGGTTGTTAGTGCTTTTAACTGTGGTTAGCTCCAACGTTTTAGCCCAGTCACTTACACCTGAATACAATCCGCTTTACGACGATACAAGAGTTGCCAAAGTCAAGATTACCATTGACCCTGCACTCCTGGACTCAATACTAGCCCCGGGAAATGAAGAGAGTGACATAGAACATCCAGCGTCGTTTATTTATGACGATGGATTGACAATCGAAGAAGTCGAGTCCATTGGTTTCAGGCTTCGAGGAAACACGTCGCGTTACTCATTGAAGAAATCGTTCAAGGTATCATTCAATTCGTTCGTTTCGGGACAAAAGTTCAACGATGTTGAAAAACTTAATTTGAATGGTGAGCACAACGATCCGTCTATCATCAGGTCGAAAATTGCATGGGACATTTTTCAAGGCCAGGGCGTGGCTGCCCCGAGAGCGGCA
Organism: uncultured Rhodothermales bacterium; assembly: GCA_965367755.1. GTDB lineage: Bacteria > Bacteroidota > Rhodothermia > Rhodothermales > JABDKH01 > JABDKO01. The sequence goes on along the minus strand of CBDUKH010000006.1, from coordinate 832 downwards.
CACGTCGAGTTGTACATCAATGATGTCTACTATGGTCTCTATGCTAATGTCGAACACATCGACGAGGAATTTCTCAAATCACGCTTCGGTTCAGATGCCGGCAATCTATACAAGTGCCTCTGGCCTGCCGATCTAACTTATCTAGGTCCGGATGCAGACTCGTACCGACCCACTTCGGACGATCGCACTCCTTACGACCTGAAATTGAAAGACAGCGACCTGGAAGGCTATGACGACCTCGCTCATTTTATCGACATTCTAAATAATACGGATGTGGGGATCTTCGCTGAGGAGATCGAGCAGGTGTTCAACGTAAATGGTTTTCTGCGTTCTCTTGCTGTCGATATTGTCACAGGGAGTTGGGACAACTATTCATATCTGAAAAACAATTTCTATCTCTATTACAATCCACGCACCGAAGTTTTCGAGTATATCCCATACGACTTTGACAATACCTTCGGTATCTGGTGGGACGGCATTGAGGGTGGCATCGACTGGGCGACTCGCGATTTATATGAATGGGGCAATCAACATGAATCGCGGCCGCTGACAGATCGAATCCTGGCCGTAGGTGTGTATCAGGACAGACTGAGTTTCTACATCAATCGTCTGCTGGAGCACTCCTACGTACCGTCAGTCCTCAAAGATCGGGTCGATGCAATCCACGCACTCGTTACCTCGTCGGCCGAGGCAGATACGTTTCGAACTCGCGACTATGGATATACTGTTCAGGATTTTCACGACTCGTTTGAGGCCGCGCTGGGAGATCATGTCACATACGGCTTGAAGCCGTTTATCGACGCAAGGTACAATAGTGCGCAAGGTCAGTTGG
>CBDUKH010000005.1:0-59622 GCA_965367755.1 uncultured Rhodothermales bacterium | reverse complement strand
AAACCCGCTCGCTCTGCTAACGGGACCATAATCGTTTCGAACGATCCTGACCCGATGCCCGCGAAAACACCGTCACCTCTTTCTCTTTAATAAACGTCCGAAAGACTACCGCCAGGACGATCCCGGCCACGAAACCACCTATATGCGCTCCGTAAGCAATGCCTCCCACCTGTTCTGATGTGATAGCACCAAAACCGTCGATCAACTGAAAAAATATCCATGCGCCCAGTACCACAATGGCCGGAACCGTCACGATGACAAAGAAAAAAAGTGCATGCACACGATTTCGAGGAAATAACACAAGGTATGCGCCCATTACTCCTGATATTGCTCCGGACGCTCCCAAACTTGGTACAATCGAAACCGGGTCGAGCATTACCTGTGCAAGAGACGCGGCCAGTCCTGCAGCCAGATAAAGGCCCAGGAACGCAAGACTGCCAAATCGATGCTCAATGTTGTCTCCGAAAATCCACAAAAACAGTAAATTCCCGGCAAGATGCATCCATCCACCATGCATAAACATCGATGTCAGCAATGTTAAATATATTGGCGACGGACCCGGAGTATGCCGAATGATGGCCTCAACTCCACCTACATCCATCTTTCGACTGCCGACGATATCAATCCCATCTGTCAATTCTAAAGGAACAGCACTAAATCCATACGTAAAGACTTCATTCATGCCAGCCTGCTGGAAGAACAAAAATACGATTACATTAAGCACCATAATCGTCAGTGTCACGTACGCCGGACCGGACAAGTCCCGGTCATCATCACCGATTGGAATCAGCATCGAATAGCCTGTTTACTCTGGTCAACTACCATTGAATATAGCCACGCAAAATAAACTTAGTGCATCTTGAACACCATCAACACAGTTAGCATCATCGGACTTGGGCTGATAGGTGGCTCCATGGGTCGCGCATGGCGCCGCTCACGACCGGATCTTAACATCGTTGCATTCGACACACCCGAAGTATTGGAGACTGCTCTCGCGGAGGAGGTGATCGATGCTGGCGCAGCTTCCGCTAAACACGCCGCATCCGCAGCAGACCTTGTCGTTATCGCTACTCCCCTGTCTGCTATCCCCGCAATTCTGGCTGAGATAGCTGATGCTCTCCGCCCCGGAACGATCGTGACCGATACCGGATCAGTAAAAAAAGCCATCGCCGATGTTGCTCGCGAGACCATCCCGGATCACTCATTCTTCATTGGCGGCCATCCGATGGCGGGACTCGAACGGCGTGGCTTCGAGGCAGCAGACGACCTCCTGTTTGAGAACGCTTCGTATGTTCTATGTCCTTCTGACACTTCGATGCAACACATCGAAAAGGACAGTGACTTCGTCACAATTATCAAATCTCTCGGCGCACGAATCCTTGTCATGGATCCGGCTGAACACGACCACGTAGCTGCTGCCATCAGCCACTTGCCCCAATTGCTGTCAGTCGCGCTCGTAAACTCTGCCGGAATCTCGTCGGACTCAATGGCTCGCAACCTCGCTGCTGGAGGGTTTCGTGACATGACCCGTATAGCTTCGTCACCGTTCCCAATGTGGCAGGATATCCTCGCCGCTAATCATGGGCCAATACTGGACAAACTCGCCGCCCTATCATCTCGAATACAACAGCTTCGCAATCGACTCATCGAAGAAGACTACGAAGCTCTTGAGGAGATTTTTAAGGAGGCTGAACAAGCTCGAGCTTTGATATCATCTGATACAAAAGGATTCCTGTCACCGTTAGCGGACCTGTTCGTCCGCGTCATGGACCGCCCGGGCGAACTCAAACAAATAACTGCCACCCTGTTCGATAACAACATCAACATTAAGGACCTTGAACTCCTCAAGCTCAGGGAAGGAACCGGTGGAACATTCCGGATTTCATTTGAAAATGACGCGGATGCATCCCGCGCTGCTGAAATACTTAATAGCGTCGGATATCCGACACGGAAACCATAACATATCAACATGACTTCGAATACAGATCCTCTCCGCACCCCTCTCTACGATACACATATCGAACTCGGCGCTCGCATGATGCCATTTGCTGGCTACGACATGCCCGTACAATATTCAGGCATTATCGATGAACACATGGCTGTACGGAATGAGGCCGGAATATTCGACGTCAGTCACATGGGAGAAGTCGAAGTCACTGGACCGCATGCATTTGAGTTTGTACAGAACCTTGTTACGAATGATGTATCCCGGCTCGTCGACGGGCAGGCTTTATACACCGTTATGTGTCGTCCAACTGGTGGAATTGTTGACGACCTCCTGGTATACCGGCGATCTCACGATTCTTACCTCCTGGTCATCAATGCCTCCAACATCCAGGGCGACTACGACTGGATGGTTTCTAACAATGCGGCGAAAGCGGATCTCAAAAATATTTCGGAGGACGTGGCACTCATTGCGGTACAAGGGCCCGCAGCCATGGAAATCGTTCAATCGATCACGGATGTATCGTTGGATGATCTGAAATTCTATCATTTTATTGAGCTCCCGTCAGGAATGTTCTTTAACTCTGACCTGGCAATCATCTCGCACACCGGCTATACCGGAGAGGCGGGGGTCGAAATCTATTGCGACTCAAATTGCGCCGTCCAAATCTGGAATGCATTGCTTGATGCTGGAAAAGACAAGGGCCTGAAGCCGGCTGGCCTCGGTGCCCGCGACACGTTGCGACTCGAGTCTGGCTTCTGCCTCTACGGAAACGATATCTCCGAGAAGACCAATCCTCTGGAGGCTGGCCTTGGCTGGATCACGAAACTGGAAAAAGGTGATTTCATTGGACGTCAGGCACTGCAAACAGTAAAGGATAGTGGAGTAAAACGGAAGCTGGTGGGATTTGTGCTGCTTGAAAAAGGGATTCCGCGAGCAGGGTATCCAATCGTGGATCGGGAAGGAAATATTATTGGCGAAGTTACAAGCGGGAGCCAATCTCCCCTCCTGGAGCGAGGAATAGGCCTTGGCTATGTCGACACGTCAAATGGTCTGAATAAGCTCGAATCCGACATTGCCATTCGAATTCGAAAGAATGACATTCCAGCGATCGTGAAGAAACCGCCGTTTCACAAAGCCAAATAACTTCATAATCGTGAACCGACGGGCACAACAGACGTTTTGTTTAGTGTAAATAGTGAGTTATGATGTCGTGATACCGTATTTTCTGCCACCTGCCCCTGGATGGTAGCTACTGCCGCGATCCCACTAAGAAGACACCGTTAATCATCACATGGCTGCAAAAGGTCGATCAACTAAATCCAGCGCCAAAGCCGCCGACCTATCGTCCCAGAGAAAGCGGGAAGTGCTCGGGCTGATACTTATTGTCGTTGGCTTCCTGTTATGCCTTTCAATCCTGACGTTTACAACGTCCGATGACAGCCTGGCGCGCAACTTCTCAATCAAAGAAGCACTGAGCCCGGGCGATAACCGGGCTGACAATGCGCTCGGCCTCGTCGGTGCATACCTGTCGAACATTCTGGTCAACGGTTTTCTTGGTTACCTGTCGCTGATCGTTCCCCTTGTCGGACTGGTGTGGGGATACTCCCTCTTCAGGAATAAGGAATACAGGAACATCAGGACACTCTCGATCCTTTCTATCGTCGCCGCATTCGTCGCCGCCACCCTTCTGGGATGGTTTGGACAAACACTGGCCGTCGATACCACCCACTTCTCTGGCGCCTGGGGTGGCGGGGCTGCTGCATGGATGGAGCGAGTATTTGGAACGATCGGTTCGATCACTTTGCTTGTGGTAAGCGCAATCATCGTCGGCTTGCTTCTCGTCGACAGGGATATCCAAAAATCTATTGATCGAATAGAGGAAATCCTGTTCGAGATGAAAGAGTCGTTCAAGGATTGGTCTGTCAAGACCAGAGCTCATCGCTCTGAGCGACGTTCCGAGCTGAAAGAGAAAAAAGTCCAGCGGCAGCAGGAACGGGCTGAAATGACGAAAGCGGTCCTCAATAAGCCACTGGAAACCGGGATCACTAGACGCATAGACCCGATTGCTTCTAAAGGTGTCTCTTCCGCACGCGTTTTCGATCCGGAGAATAGGAGCACTCCTCCCGTCCGCGACCAGAGACCTCCCGCTCCTACCCCTCTAAGACATACGCCTGCACCGACTCTCAATCCCGCTCAGCAGCAGCCACCCGTTAGCGAAGGCTTGCAGATTACTGTTGCCGATCGTGTTGAAGAGGAGAAGACCGATCATCTCGAGCGCAGCGCTGAGAAGGATGCAATCATCCGCTTCAAAATGCCTGACCTCGATCTTCTCGACGAAGCCGACGAAGATGGAATACGCATCGACTACGATGAACTGGAGGAAAACAAGCAAATACTCCTCGATAAGCTGGCAACCTATAACATCGAAATTATCGACATCAACGCTATCGTTGGACCCACGGTCACGCTTTATGAATTGACTCCGGCACCAGGCGTTAAAATTAGTCGCATCACCGCTTTGGAAGATGATCTGGCCATGGCGATGGCTGCTCGCGGCATTCGAATGATTGCACCGATCCCGGGCAAGTCCGCCGTGGGTGTCGAAATACCGAATCGCAATCGGGAGCTTGTCCAGGTCAAGGATGTCATCGGGACCGAAAAATTTGATACCTCGCGGTACGAATTACCCCTCGTGATCGGCAAAACTATCGAAGGCGAGGTTTTCCTTAAGGACCTTGTGAGCATGCCTCACCTGCTGATCGCTGGCTCTACTGGATCAGGTAAATCCGTCGGCCTCAATGCGGTGATAACCGGCTTGCTGTATTCATGCCCTCCGAGCTCCCTGAAGTTCGTGATGATCGATCCGAAGAAAATCGAACTGCAGCAATATGCCCGCATAGTCGACCACTATGTTGCAATGCCGGAAGAATCTGAAGACCCGATAATCACGGATGTCACGCAAGCGCTGTTGACGCTTAAAAGCTGTGAGAAGGAGATGGAAGAACGTTACGACCTGCTCTCCGGAGCACAGGTTCGTAATATCAAGGATTACAATCAGAAATTTGTCAGTGGCAAGTTGTCGGGCGGAGACGCCAGGTATCTTCCTTACATCGTCGTTATCATCGACGAACTTGCCGACCTCATGATGACAGCCGGCAAGGATATTGAAGGGCCGATTGCACGCCTGGCACAGATGGCCCGCGCTGTGGGAATCCACCTGATCCTCGCTACCCAGCGCCCGTCTGTCGATGTCATCACAGGATTAATCAAGGCGAACTTCCCCGCTCGGATGGCCTACCAGGTCGCCACGAAAATCGATTCGCGCACCATTCTCGATCAGAACGGAGCGCAAGGACTTGTTGGAAACGGTGACCTGCTTTACCAACTGGGCAGTCACATTATTAGAATCCAGGGACCATACGTCTCAATGCAGGAAATAGACAGGCTTACCGAGTTCATCGAGGCGCAGCCTGGACCGGGACCATACAGATTGCCATCCATCGAGGACGAGAAAGATGTTATCTCCCTCGGTTCGTATGGAAGCACGGACAGGGACGACCTCTTCAGCGACGCAGCCCGGATAATCGTTCGGAGTCAACAGGGATCGGTTTCGCTGCTCCAGCGAAAACTTTCAGTTGGCTACTCAAGAGCTGCCCGGATCGTTGACCAATTGGAGGACGCTGGCATCGTCGGTCCCTTTGAAGGCTCTAAAGCCAGACAGGTGCTCGTCGCGGACGAGTTCGAACTCGACAGTCTCCTGACTAACAAGAACTAGTGCGCTTACTTTCACGGAATTTTATCTCACACGACCTTCCAATCTTGTGATCCGTGAGGTTTCTTATACCGTCCCGCCAACAGAATTTTTCAACCCCGAATAGATCAACGAAATTTATGGATAAGCCAGTCGTAGCAATAGTAATGGGAAGCGAATCTGATTTCCCGGTTATGAAAGGAGCCACTGACATTTTGAAGGAGTTCGACGTCCCGTTCGAGATTCGTGTCCTTTCTGCTCACCGAACTCCTCAGGAGACAGCTGAATATGCCCAGACAGCGCGTGACCGGGGCTTGAAGGTGATGATTGCGGCTGCGGGTGGCGCTGCCCACCTTGGTGGCGTTATCGCAGCGTTCACTACACTACCCGTCCTCGGCGTCCCGATCTCAAGCAAAGACCTGAAAGGACTGGATTCACTACTGTCCATCGTCCAGATGCCGAGTGGAATCCCGGTGGCTTCACTCGCTATTGGTGGCTCCAAGAATGCAGCACTGTTTGCGATTGAAATCCTCGCTACAACAGACGACGAACTTGTGGCCAAATTGGATGACTACCGGACCGCGATGCTGGGGAAAGTCGCCAAAATGAACAGCAACGTCAATGAACAGACTTTCTCGACCGCGAGCTAATTGCTGTTAACGCTTTCGACTGGTTCTTCCTCCTGTTCTCCGGCAAACTTATCCTTAAGACCGTCCAACTCGGGAAAATAGTCGCGGAGTACTTCCCACGATTGTGGCAATAACGGTTCGACAACACTGTAGAGCACGGAGTTTTCGCGTGTCTCTTCTCCTGGGAATCCGGCGAAACCAAGGGCGAGAAAAGCGACGCTTAAGGCTATGCCGGCTTTGAACAATCCGAAGCCGGATCCGAGAATTCTATTTACAAATCCTAGCTTCAGGACGCCGATAACTTTTTCGACCATCTTTACGATGACGAAAACGCCAACGTGAACGAGTCCGAACACGGCTACAAACCCGAGGAGTGGAGCAATACCTTCGGAGATTCCGGTCCACTGAGAAATCGATACCCCGATTGGGTGCATGAGCTGGAGCCCAATGATCAATGCGGCCACCATGCTGAATATACTCGCGACCTGTTTCACCACTCCAGTCATGAAACCGTGAAATAGGCCACCGGCAAGCAATAAGGCGATCAGGATATCCAGAGTCATTTGATTTATTTGGAGCTTAGCAGTTCTCGAACGGCAGACTGAACACGCTTGCCATCTGCCTTTCCCTTGAGTGATTTCATGGCCATCCCCATCACTTTCCCGAAGTCGGCTTCCGAGCTGGCACCTGACGATGCAACAATAGCCTGGACTTCTGCACGTAGACTTGCGTCGTCCATTTGCTCCGGAAGATATCCCTCGATGATGGCTAGCTCGGCTGCTTCCACTTCTACCAGATCGGCTCGACCGGCTTTCTCATACTGGTCCAGCGCCTCCCGTCGCATCTTCGCCTGCTTTGTCAATATCGATTCTACAAGCTCATCATCTGGTTTGTCTTCTCGATTACCTGCATCAATAAGTGTCTTCTGAATCGCGGCTCTGACAGAACGGACCGTAGACAGGCGCGTCTTGTCGCCTGACTTCATGGCCGCCTTCATATCGGACGTTAATTTGTCGTAGATCTGCATCTTTACTGGGGATTCAATGGAACGCGGGACGCGTATTACGGCATTCGATAAACTTACGAGCAGCGATACCTTCTTGTATCGTCCGACGATAGGCAATCGATAAGGTTACGTGGAAGTTATCTCAGGACAAGACGTATCGCAAATAGTCCGATTCCGGCTTCCATCATAACGAGAGAGACAGCAGAATAATTGTCGAGGCGGTCAATTTCAGGTCGTAAAGCCGGGTTGCCGGTCCGTTCGTATTCGTCGAAACGGCTATCAGCCTTGAACTTGTAGTGGATCGCAAGCACTCCGGCGGTGGCAGCGGTCGCAACGGCAGCTGCATCGATCCACCACCTTCGACTCCTTGAATTCTGCCCGTAATAGACGTGGTCAGCAATATCGTCCAGGTTCTCAGGTTTCATTTCGACGACATAACGGTTCCAGATGGCGTCGCCGGGCGCTATCGCTTCCGGAAAAAAACCGGCCAGTCGAAACTCGACCGGTTCAGAGAGCGGACGTCGCGACTCATACAGGAACGGTGTTGTCCCCAGGACAGTGGCACCGGACGCCCCATTGATCACGACGGAAGCCCCGTAAGGCGCAGATTCAAATTTATAGTAGTGAGGGAAGTCAAGATCAATGGACACCGAATCGCCCGCCGTCAGATCGATTGAAGCTTGAATCGGATGAATATCCCACGCCCCTCCTGTAGGAGGAATAAGCTTGACTGTTTTAGATGTTGAGGGCACAACAAATTGCTTGCGAACAGCGGTGCCCAGAACATTGCCGTCAACCTCTACCACTGCGTCGGTCCAGTTCGTCGAAACAAAAATATGCTTCAAACGCAATGAGTCCGTAGCCTGCCCTGACACATCATTTGCGACAAGCGTAATTCCAACGACAAACAGAATGGCAACTTTATTTCGCACGGGCAATCTCCTCATCGTCTGAAATAAAATTGTAAACCAATCGCGGCTCCGAAAGAATGAACAGCTGATTATCTTTAGCAATCATTTTAGATTTTGCACGGCCTTTTAATTCGGTCGTCCAAACAACCTCACCACTTTCCCTATCGATTCCACGCACTAAACGATCCATCGATGAGACGAAAATGTAATCCCGAGTAACAAGCGGTGCCGCAGCTATTGCTTCATCCACCGATAATTCCCAGAGCACATCTCCTGTGGAGCGATCCATCGAGATAACCCAACCGGATGATGTTCCAACTATCACTGATTCGCCATAGAGGGTAGGGGACGTAATCCGCACATTTCCCTCCCCGACCTTTCGGTTCCATGACATGCTACCATTCGCGTTGTTGATCGCAAATATAGAGCCGCGGGTGGAAGTGACGAATGTCGTAATTCCGTCCGTGTCCATGTCCGTGTAAACCGGTTCGTGCAACTCCACAGCCCAAACGGTTTGGCCTGTCCTTTTGTCGACAGCTGTCATGATTCCTTTTGCATCGACGACAGCAATCAGGGCATCCGTCAACTCTAACGGTGATGCCTCGAACGGAACACGTCGGTCGAACTCTGTAACCCAGATATCCGCTCCATCCTCGGCCTGGATCGCACGTAACACCGATGTATGGTCGACGAAGAATACAGTATCGTCAACAAGAAGTAGTCCGGTATCGACAGGCGGTACGCGCAGCTGCCATGCCGTCGCACCGCGAGCCAGGTCATGGGCTACTATCCCCCGTTTGCTGCCCCAGCTCACAGGGACGATCAATTTACTTTTGTATAACGCCAACGCCCCGTTGATCGAGTCTCCGAAATTCTCTGATCCAACTTTCTTGCCCGATTCCGTTGAGACAACAAGAAGATCACCGCTCCGGGTTCCAGTCGCAAGGTAAGAGCCAATAACAATGGGTGCTCCGGGGCCGAAAGCACCTGAAGAGTTATGCACCCAGTTCTCTACAAGAGGCACAGCAACTGGCACTTCGGCCTCCCGCAACCGTGCATCGACCCTGTCCTGAGCCGTTTCATATGTGTCCTGAGATGGGAGGTTTGAGACTCGCAGTCCCGAACAACTTGCTGTCGCTAAAATGACTACAAGCAGAGCGAAATTCCGCAACGATCGTGCGATGATATGTCTGACTCCCTTTCTCAAAAATCGAAACCGAAGAAAAACTGTTTGAAAAATTTGTCCTGTGATTTAAACCCGTCTCGATAGCGGTATCCGAGGTCGTATCGAAGGACGAGGCCGCCAAACAGATTCATCCGAAGACCAAGCCCGGTGGCACCGATCGTTTCTCCAGCATTGATTTGTCGTTGGATCTCACTGTACTTGTCGTTCCAGGCGTGCGCGGCATCGAAGAACAGAGCACCACGGAGATTTACAATTCCGAAGGGAGCTAGAATGGGTGCAATAAGGTATGGAGCGTTTACGATTGGGAATCTCAATTCCGTAGACGTAAACCACATCTTCTGTCCACGAACCGTATACAGCTTGTATCCTCTCAAGTCCCAACTTCCACCCAGTATGAACAACCGTGCCTCGCGGCCATCGTTAATCCGGCCTACACCGCGTGTCGCAAGTGTCACACCACGGACCAATTCAAAGTAACGTCGCACATCTGCCTGCAGAGTGAAGTAGCTGACATTCGAGTTTTTGACATCGGTAGTATACGCGGCAGTCAATCCTGCACGCCAACCCTTGGCCGGACCGTTGTACGAGTAGAGTGCATTGTCATGAACAAGGGATACACTGTTAGATAGAAGAAGCGCTTTACGATTTTCTCCGAGAATATCTTTGTCGCTCCAGTTCAGCGAAGTCCCGATATCCAGGCGTCTGAATTTTGAAAGCGGATAACTTATTCCGCCGAGTCCACCGTAGATGGTTTCATAGAACACCGGAAATCTTGAATCCGCATCAGGGTCGGTAATATCATATCTCCTACCGTTGTAGCGGAAGAGTCCGTAGGCAATGTTTGCGCGTCGATGCAGCTGTACCCTTGTGAGTGAAAAACTCAAGCTCCGTAGAAAATCGCTTGTCGTATCCGATGTGTTCAGTATCGAAAGGTATAAATAATCGTTACCCAGCATGTCGGAAAAGGCTAGAACGGCCCCGCCGACTGTTCCAATTACCGCACTCTGGCTCACCTGACCCTGCGCGATATCCAATCGGTATCGCTTTTTGTAGGGGAACTTCTCTGCCCCGGCGTCGACACCCAGGCTTTTGAACGACCACGACGAGTCGGAAACGGCAAGGTTTACTGTCTGGGTCGCCCGCGGACTCGCTACGAGGGAGTCAACATCGTCCAGGGTTCTGATACTGAATCTGAACGACTCGAAGGCAGTGAAAACCAGCTTGTTGTCGTCGGTCCAGAAAGGGTCGAATGCTGCGGACGAAAGATTCGTTACCTGGCGAACGAACGTTGTCGTCCCGTATGATATATCACTTATCACTTCGCTGCTCGTAGCTACAGCTGGTGATTCTGGAAACGATGTGGGTACGTCGGCTACCCAAATATTTTGCGCACTGAACTTGCCTACATCGTTGCGGGCTGTACTCGTAAATACAACCTGACGACCATCAGGACTCCATCTGGGAGACATGTCGTTTCTTTCGCCGAACGTTACGTATCGAATTTGACCGTCAGTGTCGTCGTACGTAAACAGATTGTAAGCTCCGTCAATTCCTTTCGGAGTTCTGTCGGAAGAGAATGCGATTCTGTTGCCGTCCGGGCTCCAGGCTGGATCTCTATCATCGTACTTATCATCAGTCAGACGCCGGAGCAACCCCGTATCAGTCGAAAATATGTAGAGATCGGAAAAGCCGGTTCTATCAATCGATGAGAAAACGATATCCTTGCCGTCCGGACTCCAGTCCGGTGAATAGACGGCGACCAGTTCATCGAAAGAATATGTCGTCAAGTGTTCGTCGGCGAGAATGTCGTATATGTGGAGCACATCTCTGTCGCCGCTCTTCGTAACAAAAACCAGACGGCCATCATTTGAGATACTGATTCGACTTTCGAAAAGGTGGAATGCTTCGAATTTGTCACTCCTCTCACCTCTAATCAACGGACGAGGTTTGCCGATCGGGTTATACATCGAGTCGACAGGTACCTCGAACACGCTGCTGTAGCCACTTCTGTTAGACACGAAGAATACTCGTGACGAGCCATCATCTGCCGTGTAGACTGCAGGCTTGGAATTGAATCCACGAGAAGAAATAGCGTCTGCCAGCAGCGAAGGAATCTGAACTTCTTCAAAGTCCGGATAATACTGCGCTCGAATCCACGCCTCCCATTTTGCAGCGACAACGTCGAAATCTTCCCGCAGTACGTCGGCTAATACTTTCCGGAAATCTACTGCCTTCCAGAAGTTCTCAATCAGTTCGAGAATATACTCTTCACCATACTCGTCCGAAATAAACCTGAAGATTGCCTCTCCCTGCTTGTACATGACAAAGGATCCATTAATCCTGTACATGCTTTCGAGGGGCGTCATGTAGTTCGAATACAAGGCATCTCTAATAACCATCTCATGGCTGTGGTCCGGTTCACCAGACCAGTATTCAGCCAGGCCCTCCGTAAACCACAGGGGAAGAAACCGGTCGGCCGGTACGCGATGGTCGCGCATCACCCGAAGCAGTTTGTTGAACGTAAAGACGTGCACCATTTCATGGCGCACCACGCGACGAAACTGGTGTAGATTCCCGTTCGCCGGGATCACCACGCGACCCTTGAGGAATTCGAAGAAGCCACCTACACCATCTGGGATATGACCGGGGGTGACGTTTGTCTGTTTGAAATGCAGGTTCGACGAATAGAAGATCATCGGCACCCGATTGTTCAGGGCAAAGTTGAATTTGTTTTGCAGTTCGCTATAAACTTCTTCGGCAAAGAAAGCGCCGTGTTCAGCAAGCTCCTGCATTTCCGGATAGTAGTAGACATCGAAATGCTCGGTCTTAAGAACTGCCCAGTCAAAATCCTCATACTGAATCTTGTTACGCCCGAAGTAGAAGTACTGGGCAAAGACGTCTGCAGGAAGCGCACAGAAGACTATGGATGCAAAGAAAATGTTTTTCCAGGCACTAGATCGCATGCACACAATGGGGATTTGACGAGAGGTCGGGTTGCGACACGTGGTTCACCTTCGGGAATCTAAAAGAATTTCCCCCGGATACAAGTCAATTTTGGCAAGCCGTTCTATTGGAGCGGCTTTCAGTCAAATAACGTCCGCGAACGGAGCGAGTTCAATACCGAAACCGTTAATTTTGAGCATTTTGCTCTACAGCCTCAAGCAGGTGAGCCAGATCGAACGGATGGTCTGCCAGCCACTCGTCGAGTAGCGAATGCACCTCATCGGCACTTTTTGCAGCCAGCGCTCGACCAGCCAGTTCCCTGGCTTCTCCACTGTCTATAACCCTTATGAATCGTTTCATCTCGGGAAGATGATTGGGCGAAGCAGACAGTTCGTCAAGTTCAAGACCGACCAGGATCGGAATATTCCTGGAGACGGATGCCATTTCGCCACACAGGCTAACTGAGATGCCTGCGTTGTGAGCTGAGTCAACTGTATGCTTAATCAGCCGGAGTACCGCCGGGTGAAGCTCCTGATATCGATCGGCGACAAGGTCGTTGCCCCGGTCGACAGCAAGGATATACTGTGTCAGGTCATTGCTTCCTATGGAGACGAAATCGACCATGTCCGCAATTACTTCCGAAAGTATGGCAGCGGCGGGCACTTCGATCATCGCTCCGATCGGAATGTTCTCGCTAAACGCGACGCCACGCTTGCGAAGTAACGCTTTCTGCCGGTCGAGCACCTCGATGAAGGCGATTATCTCGCTGGGGTCCGACACCATTGGAATCAAAATACGAACAGAGCCGAATGCGCTCGCCCGGAGAATTGCGCGAAGGTGCGGCTCCAGTATTTCGGGTTTGTCGAGAAGAACTCGAATGCCACGCCAACCCAGGAACGGGTTGTGTTCTCGATGAGCCATCGGGAGCAACTTGTCCCCGCCGAGGTCGAGAACTCTAATCGTAGTAAAGTGCTCGTCGACGGCTTCAACTACCTGCCGATACGTTTTAAACTGCGCTTCCTCCGAAATCGACAACCGTCCTTGCATCATGTGCAGGATCTCGGTTCGGAACAGGCCAATTCCTTCGGCGCCGTTTTCTTCCAGCAGTTTTAGCTCCTCGGTAAACTCGAAGTTTGCCCTTAGACTTACCTTACGACCATCGAGTGTCTCGGACGGACGCGTAGCCAGGGCTCGACGTTCGTCGACCAGCTGCTTGTATCTCTTTTGAAGATGAACGTATTGCTCGCGCGTTTCGTCCGTCGGGTTGACAATCACATTGCCTTTGATTCCGTCGAGAATAATTTCGGAACCAGTTACAATTCTTGTAGCACCACCGTGCATGCCAAACACGGACGGCAAACCGAGCGCTCGCGCCATAATCGAAACGTGAGAAGTTGCCCCTCCGAAATCAATGGCACAGCCGATTATATCCCGTCTGCTAAAGAGGACGATGTCGGCAGCGGTCAGATTTTCTGCTACCACGATAGAACCTTTCCGTACAGCGGATAACAGCGTGTCGCGCCGAAGGTGCCTCACGATTCGATCTCTGACATCGTCAAAGTCGTTAGCCCGTTCCCGAAGGTATTCGTTTGGACTTGCCGCCATTCGCTGTCGCAGGTTGTCGAGAACCTTGTTTACAACAAAGTCGGCTTTCAGGTGGTCGTCGCGTATTGTGTCGATGACCGCATCATAGAGTGACGGGTCCCGCAACATGAGCTTTTGTGCTTCGAAGATTTCAGCACTACTCTCGCCAAGCTTCTCGGTCGTTACCGCGATGATCTTGGTGAGGTCACGCTCAGACCGAGAAATGGCATCTTCGAAACGTTTTAGTTCCGACGCGACTTCGTCTGAAGCAATGCTCTTGTGATCTACCTGGAATGAGTAGCCGGCATAGGAGTACGCCTTCCCGATTGCAAATCCGGGAGAAACTGGAATTCCGGTTAGAATAGTCTCCTGTTTCATGGCGTGGGTTAAACTTCAGTTACTACTTGACTTCTCCAAATCCCTGCTCGAACAGAGCGGTGATGGCGTCGGCTGCAGCCACCTCATCAACCCCATCAAATAGCAACAGCAGTTCAGCTCCCTGCTCTGCGGCTAGCGTCATGACACCGATGATACTTTTTCCATTGATCTCGTACCCATCCTTTTCGATGAAGAAGTCAGCCGTAAACTTCGATGCCTCGCGCACAATCATAGACGCAGGACGTGTATGAATGCCAGCTCGGTTGGACACTGTTACTTTCCGTTCAGTCATTTGGCATTATATAACTGGATGTAATGAGGTCGCTGCCAATATACGAGTGTTCGACTAGCGATCATACGCCCCTAGTGAGACCTTCCGCCGAGACGGTCAATCAAGGCACGCAACATGTCGCGCGTGGTACCTGACGGTAATTCGTTCAGGCTGTCGTTTGCAAGGCGCGAATACCGCTCAACTTCTTCCTTCGTCGCATCAATCGCTCCCGTCGCCTCAAGCAGACTCCGCGCTTCCTCGACTTCATCGAACCCGATACCCTTATTCTCAAAGTAAAGATCGAACCAGGGCTTCTGTTGTTCAGAAGCCATGGCTATCCCCTTTAGTATCGGATAACTCCGTTTACCCTCAACCAGATCGCCGCCGACCGGTTTTCCCCAGCTCGCACTATCGGCGATAATATCTAACAGATCATCCTGAATTTGAAAAGCTCGACCAATATTGTTGCCAACATATTTGAGATGCATGATAGCATCCTCTGGAAGGCGCCCCACGATCCCGCCAATCTGGAGGCACGCTTCTAGCAGGGCCGCCGTCTTGCCGTCGATCATCTGTAGATAGTCGTCAATTGTGCTTTCTGTGGATACCGACATCTCGGCGTCAAGTGCCTGCCCTTCGCAAACACGCATAGCCATCTGAGTAAAGACATGCGATGCTCGTGCATGAATGGTACTATCTGTTAGCCCCGACAGTCGATCGTAAGCAAGGCAAAGCAGTAGATCGCCAGACAATATGGCGCTGGACGCGTCGTACTGTTTGTAAACGCTCGGTCGACCTCGCCGCTCGTCCGCATGATCCATAATGTCGTCGTGGACCAGCGTAAAATCGTGAAAGAGTTGCACGGCTACGGCCGCTGGAAATGCTGCAGTTGAATCACCGTCGACTAACCTGGAAGCCAACACTACCAGCATCGGCCGGATACGCTTGCCCCCGTGCTCGAGAACGTAGTGCACCGGGTCATACAGGTAGTGAGGTGTATTCGGGACGACGACCCCCTGAAAAAGCGCATCAAGTTCTTCTGACAGGACCTCGAATTCTTTCGATAGGGAGTTCCCTTTCTCCTCGGTACTCATGTCACTCAACGGAACGCGCAACAAGTGCACTCTGAATTCTTTCGTACACGGCTTCGAATGTACCTACGCCATCAACTTCGACGAGCCTTCCGGTATCTCGAAAATAACCTTCGAGAGGTAACGTCAGGTTACGATAGTCTTCAAGACGTGTCTGAATCGCCTCAGCCTGATCGTCCGGCCGCTGAATGATTAGTTCAGCAGGTACATCGGCCGGTGGCGGCTTGAAATCGAGATGATAATTTTCTCCCGTCTCTTTGTTGACGCGGCGCTTGGATAGCCTGTCGACAATAATGAAATCCTCAACCTGAAGGCTTACAACGGCCGTGAGAGGGGCTCGATTTGCCGACAGGTATTCATCCAGCCATTGTGCCTGCTGCAGAGTTCGAGGATACCCGTCAAGAATAAAGTTGTCATTGTCACGACTCGCCAGTGCGTCTTCGGCAAGCTTACGGACAAGAGTGTCGGGGACGAGTTTTCCTGCAGTGACGTAGCTTCTGGCTTCATCACCTAACGGGGAGTCCGCTTTCATAGCTGCCCGGATTATTTCGCCTGTGGAAATATGGGCAAGATCCTGGCGTTCCTTCAACAGGGACGCTTGTGTTCCTTTACCGGCCCCCGGGGGTCCGAACAATATTAGACGCATGTATTAATCTGATTTGTGAATGTCGAAGAATCCTAATCAATGCTGGGATCTTCCGGACCAATAAAACTGCTGATGCCTTTTCGAAGAAGGACGGCAAATCCAGCCCGTGCAGCAGTGCGGGCGATTGTTGAAAAAGCCCCACCTTTTGTAGTAGTGGTCGGGGGCTTTAGATAGGGTTCGATATCGGCTAGCGCAATCCGAGCTGCCTCATCAGGATCAGCTCCTTCGTCAAGAGCCTCTTCGATAGCCGCAGCGAGGCCCGCGATGACCGACCTTGAAACGTGATCAGTTTCTTTTCGACGACCACCTGCAATCATACCAACAAGAACTCCCGCTGCGAGAGATAAACCGATTGCTATTGCGGGGTTTTCTGCAATCGCTTTCTTGATTGATTCACCTGTCGAGGATATCTCGTCCTGGATGATGTCGAGACGAGTCGAAATTGATTCGCTTGTCGAGCGGAGGCGAGCTTCGACCTCCTCTTTCGTGGGCGAAGGCTTCACGATCCTGGCATCGTAGCCCTGGACGGTTTTAGAAATCGTCTCCTGTTTTTTCAAAAGCGTATCGGACATCAGGGCTTCAGCTGTTTTGTTTCTGACGATGACGTCCGATCAAAAAATTGAACTTTCACGATCCGAGGGTTCATCAACATGACTACCACGAGAACGAGGACAATGAATCCTGTGACTGCCAGGAATCCCAGAAACGTGCTATCGAAAACCTGCCCGAGCCCGAGCGCTGCCGTCAACAGAACGAAAACACCGGCAATGAGGGCAACTGCGCCGACCATTGCTCCTTTGGCCGCCTCGTTTACTTTTTTGTCGACGCGATCCTCCAGATCCAGCTGCGTGAATTGCATCTTTAGATCAACCCAGGTACGAACATCTTCAACGAGACCTTTTGTCTGTTTCGATATCCGCTCGACCTTGGAGGAGCCTTGGGGGAATATGTCCTTATCGTTATCTAGCATTAAATCTACTCTGACCAACAAAATACGCGTTTTGCTGTCCGAGTACTGTGGGTTTAGTACAAAAAAATCGACAACTTGGTCCGTTACGTAATCCCGGGAGCCTGATTGCTCAGGAAACTGATGACATCGACTCCCGATTGCGACCAGCCCAGGCGGGGTCGTTGGGCAAAACCAAGGCGGAGTGACCCGTGCAAACCAAGATTCTGCGGTTCGCCGGATACTATCACCTGCACAAACTCTTCGTTTTTGGCCACCCACGACATTACTTGCTGTAAATTATCGTATTCAGCGAGGCGAATATGTCCGGGAGACTGTATTTCAGGCTCACCCTTGCTCAGCAGGAAAGAATGATCATCACCAAACGCGTGAGGCGCATCGATAGCCTTCAGAAAAGCCCGTTGCATTTCAATTGAGCCAGCCGTATCAGGATGCCCTGGAAAGACGGCTCTGAAGTGCGCGAACGCATCCAGAAGTGCGTCGGGCTGGTAACCTGTGGGTGCCCATATTAATGCGACGTTACGGCAACCGAGTCCTTCGTGTAGAAGCGTATCCTCGGCCAATTTCTCCAGGTCGTCATCATTTTCGCTACCCGTGAGAATCGCGACACCGAACCCGGAACCCCGGAGGAGGATGTCTTTCGACTCCAGCCCGGCTGCGTCCGCCTCTGCACGTGCCCAGTTTAATGCAGCATCATTGCCTGTTGCAATACATTTCTGGACGCCGTCGATCAGTACGTCACGAGAGACAAACTCCGCCTGAATGGAGCCGCACTTACTCTTGACGTCCATCACAAATGCTGGCAGAAGGAATGGTGATTTCGTTGAGACACTCCCACGGTAAGGGCAGCCTGTAATTGAAGCGGCTACAAAATCCTGCAGGTCGGCGAAAGGTACGTTTCCAGGGTTGAGAACACCGACAATGCTAGCCTCTGCAGGTTGTCGGGATCCCAGCCATGTCGACATGTTTTTTTCTGTCAGCTGATGCATCTGTTGATTTACGGCAAAATGAATCGCTTCCTCCGTGAATCTGTTCGGGGCACTCAGCGTAGCCTCGATCGCCTTTACCCTTGATGGATAATCAACGTCGAGCCATGACCTGGCAACCGATGCTATTCCCTTTATCGTCTCAGTCAACGTTACGCGATCAGATTCCAATAATGCCATAAATAGCAAAGGGTGGCCCGAAGGCCACCCTTTGTCCAGTACTTTTGCCTTAACGGCAGGGTCGACTACGCTTTTGCTTCGTCTTCCTCGGCCTCGGCGTCTTCCGCAGTTGCTTCCTCAGCTTCAGCAACCGGCGCTTCCTCAGTTTCGTCAGCAGGAGTTTCTTTGGCTTCAACCGCTGGAGCCTCTTCGGCCTCAGCAGATGGAGCTTCGTCACTTGCGACGGCGGCATCAGCTTCTACGGCCGGGGCCGCAACTTCTGCTTCCTGTGCTTCCATAGTGGCTTTGAGATTCTCCAGACCACTCAGCTCGCCTAGGGTTGTCGGACCCTTCGCACGTGCCTGGTCCTGAAAAGATTTCACTTCCGTACGTTCGCGAGTTTTCTCTTCTCGCTTGGCGCGGACCTGCTCTTTCTTCTCAGTCTCCTGGGCAGCCACTTCTTTGGCAATCTCCGAAACTATGATCTCCTTCTGGTTCATGTCGAACCGGGTGATCATGACGCTTGCAAGGTCATCCCCTTCTGCATACGCCGTCTGGTAGTTGGCGCTATTCTTCAATTCTGAAGAAGGAAGATATGCTTCGACGTCGAGAGGCAGGTTCACTATTAGACCCTTATCCTCGAATCGAACTATTTTCGCAGGTGTCTCGGTTCCGGCAGAATACACTTCTGCGAACTGCGACCACGGATTAGTTTCGATCTGCTTGTGACCAAGCGAGATTCGGCGCTCATCGATGTCGATTCCAAGAACTACAACATCAAGCTCCTGACCTTTCTTGACGATTTCGTTCGGGTGTCGAACTTTTTTCGTCCACGACAGATCAGAAATATGAACCAGCCCGTCGATACCAGGCTCGATTTCTACGAAGACACCAAAGTTCGTGATGTTACGAACGGTTCCGCGCATGACAGTACCAGCCGGGTAGCGGTTCGTAATATCCTGCCATGGGTCCGGCTCAAGCTGTTTCATACCGAGTGAAATCTTCTTGCCTTCATGATCGATGTTCAGAATCTGAACCTTGACCATTTGTCCAAGAGAGACCATTTGACTTGGGTGCTTGATGTGCTCGGTCCAACTCATTTCAGAGATGTGAACGAGGCCTTCAATACCTTTCTCCAGTTCTACGAATGCACCGTAGTCGGTAATCGAAACGACTTTACCTTCAACGGTATCTTCGACGGTGAAGCGTTCGTCAATGTTATCCCACGGATGAGGCTGGAGCTGCTTGAGTCCCAGTGAAATTCGTTGACGTTCCTGATCGTAATCGAGCACGACTACGTTCAGTTTTTCGTCCAGGCTGACAAGTTCTGACGGATGCGATACACGTCCCCATGACAGGTCTGTTATATGCAGCAGGCCGTCGACACCACCGAGATCGATGAAGACACCGAAGTCTGTGATATTCTTGACCGTTCCTTCCAGAATTTGACCTGGCTCCATCGTAGCAAGAATCTTGTCTCGCTGCTTTTCCAGATCTTTTTCGATCAGCGCCTTATGGGAAACGACGATGTTTTCGTTAGCGGGATTGAGTTTGACAATCTTGAACTCCATCCGTTTTTCGAGGTAGGCGTCGAAGTCGCGAACCGGACGAACGTCGATTTGCGAACCGGGAAGGAATGCTTCGACTCCATCAAAGAGTTCGACAATCATGCCGCCCTTGATGCGACGAACGATTGTACCTTCGAGAATTTCTTCTGTCTCGTGAGCCTTCTCGATTCGCTGCCAACGTTTGACTTTGTCTGCCTTCGTCTTGGACAGGACGAGCTGACCCTGGTAGTCTTCGATTCGCTCAAGGTAAACTTCGACTTCCTGGCCGGGCTCGAGTGTTTCGTCGAACTCGCCTTTGGAAACGATACCGTCGCTCTTGAAGCCAATGTCGATGACGACATCTTTTTCGCTGATGCTTACGATCTTGCCAGTTACAATTTCGTGGGCCGACACATTCGTCAATGTGCTCTCGACCATCTTGGCCAGTTCGTCGTAGCGGGCTTGCTCCTCAACTCGATCACCCGATGAGATGAGATCCTCAAGCTTGATTACTTCTCCGGTTAGTATACCTGAATAGCCGGCTCTGGCAGGTGCGCTCACAGCAGGTTCTTTGGGTGCGGAGGGTGGTTGAGCAGCCTCGATAGACTCGGTAGCTGCAGGAGCCTCAGCCGGTGCTGATTCAGTTGGCTCTTCGGTTTCGGTAGGCTCTTCAGTTGCTGTCGCAGTGTCGACGGCGTCCTGTGTGGTAACGGTAGCTTCCTTACTTACGTCTGTTTCTTCGGTTACGTTTTGCTGATCTTCAGCCATTAGTTATGTCTCCGGATCGAGTTTGCAGGCACTTTGCCCTGAGGACGCAAACCGGTCCAAGTGATTTAAATGTATAGTTACATCCCCGCGCGATTCCTCGATTCGTCGGAGATGACGATGTTAGTTTAACTCTGTAACGTGTTTTACAATAAAATCTATCTGCTCCTGCATGGATATCGAAGTTGTATCAACTACGATAGCATCATCGGCCTGTAACAAGGGGCTCGCATCGCGATTCCTGTCTCGGTCGTCACGCCTTCGAATTTCTTCGATGACATCGGCCAACGCTACCTCTTCTCCACTTGCATGAAGTTGATCAACCCGTCGGCGTGCCCTTTCCTCGATCGAAGCAATCATGAAGAACTTTAAGTCGGCGTCAGGGGCGACGACCGTCCCAATATCTCTCCCTTCGACAACCACACCGGCATTCGCCTGATGAAGGCTGTCAATTAGCATTCGCTGTTGCTCAACCAAACGACGACGCAGAGCCGGTAACGTACCGACCTGACTTGCAACAACACCGATTTCAGGAGTGCGAATATCCGCGGTAACGTTTTCGCCATCAAGAAAGATGGACATGCTCCCGTCGGAAAAGGCAACATCAATGCTGCTGTCCTTTAGAACATCGAGTGCCGCTTCATCTGTGGCACGGGAATCTTTTCGGTGGATCGCCAGCGCTGCAGCACGATACATGGCTCCCGTATCCAGATAAGCATATCCAAGCGCCGAGGCTACGCCTCTCGCAGTTGTGCTTTTCCCGGATCCGGCAGGACCATCAATAGCAATAATCAAAGTACATACACGTCGAAAAAGTGTAGAACAGTAAAATACGAAGTTATTAAGGTATCAGCAAATATTCTGCCAGCCCGGCACCATTTGCCCGAAACCATGGTCGTGTGCCCCAAAACGACACAAATAGTGGCCTAACCGACCGTTTTGCTGACAATCGTTATGGGACTCGTGTACTGGATGGGCCCAACCGGGGTGTTTACCGTCGGCAGCGCTCGAACCTTGATGTTGGCAGGCGCTCCCCCCGCTCCGGTCAGAGATAAGACCATATTTGCCAGATCGCGAGCGCTATCGTCGAAAAACGACAGCAACTCCAGCTCGATTTCCAGCGGAATGGTGGCCGAACTACCCGCCGGAATGCTGTATTCCTCGACGAGCGTCCCACTTACCGTCTCTCGATCCTGAAGCAACAGCGTCCACTCAAGCTGAACCATCCGCGCTTTAACCTGGTTGTCTTCCGGATTCTCAGCGCCAATATCCAACGTCAGCGCAAGCGGTACATTGCGACTCGCGACCGCACCCGCTACCCTCGCCAGGTCCGAAAAAGCCAGGTCATCATACCGCTCAACCTCTTGCATCGGTACTCCGGCCAATCGGACGTCAGAGATCCGATCAAGCGAGAATACGAGGTTGCGCAGATTAGCTATCTCTTTTAGAGCGGTACAACTCAACGAGCTGCACGCTAGAACAACAAAAAGTATAGTCGACGTAGTTTTTCGCATTAGATAAAACTGATAAATTCGTGGGAAGACAGGTGAACCGGAACCGGATCACAACAATAATACCCTGTACAGGAGTATTTTGTTGTATGCGGAAATTGAAACATCAGGAAATAAAGAGACTCTCGGCGGCCGAATACAAGGTCTCCCGAAGACATCCAGTTTCGGTCCTCGTTGACAACATTCGCTCCGCGCACAATGTGGGTTCTATTCTTAGAACATCGGATGCATCGGGCGTTGAGCACGTATACCTGTCCGGAATCACACCTGATATCGGCCACAAAATGGTCCACAAAACCGCTCTGGGTGCACAAGACATCGTTCCTACATCCAGAACCGAAGACTCCATCTCTCTGTTAGCCTCACTCAAAAACAAGGGATACACCATAGCAGCACTCGAATTGACCGATTCGCCATCGGAGATCAGTGATATCTCATATTCGCAATTCCCGCTTCTCCTGATTGTCGGAAACGAATTGTCCGGCGTCTCGCCCGAGCTGATTGAGAAATCCGACCTGGCACTCGAAATTCCGCAGTACGGGACCAAGCAATCTCTTAATGTATCCGTTGCCTTCGGAATCGCTATTTTCGGGCTGGTCAGCCGATACCGAAGCCTGTCATCAACCAGCGCATGAAGGAATCAACGATGGATAGTTTCAGCCTCCCCTTCCCACCGCTTTCCAAAGCGTCGTGGCTGCAGATGATAGAAGCTGACTTTAAGCGCCTCCATAGAGACTATGAAGATCATTTCTTTATAACTCCCGAGGTCCGGGTTGAGAGACTTCGGACGGCTGAAGACGCCGCACCAAACGGCCCCATCGTCGGGATAAAGGCGAGCCCGTGGAAGACAATCATCGAGTCAACCCCGGAGACCTTCCTGAAAGAACCCGGTGCGTACGGCAGCGATGAAATTGTCTTCATCCGAACAGAGCATCACACACCGGAGTCTGTGCTTCATAATCTCCAAATACATCCTGAAATACATAATCTAATACATTATGTAAGACTTGGCTCACCGTTGCAAGACATAGGATTAGTGTATACTGATCCTTCACTACTAACTCGCACCAGCATCGAGTCAACATCTGCGCTTCAAAGCCATTTATCGAATGCCATTAGCTCAAATGTAGAGCACCCGAGCGTCGTAGTCGACGCGGCCACGTTTGCAGACAAACCATCGGGTGAGGTCGCCGAATTACTGCTCCGATTGGTCGCCGTTCTCGATGCATCGACGGAAAGTGGAATACGCATCGAAGACGTTGTCCGCTATATTGCCGTCAGAGTTTCCCTGTCGTCCAGCTACGTTCTGGAACTGTGTCGCGTCCGCGCACTCAGGCTGGCCGTCAACCAAGTCCTTCGGGACTTCGACTGTCCGGCAGATCGACGAGGTGATATTTCCATCTGGGCTGGAATCGCGAAAGAACCTGACGCTAACGACCAATCTTACCTGGTTCACTACACACAATCTTATGCTGCCGCCATACTCGGTGGCTGCGACGGAATCATCATACCTGATGGTCCGGGTCGGCGTTTGTCAACGGCAATTTCTCGATTACTACAGTATGAGGCAGGGCTGGAGAAAGTGGGTGATGTAGCCGCTGGTTCTTACGTTCTTGAACATATTACGGAATCACTTCTATCAGCCTCCTGGGACCACTTCCTGAATCAAATCGACGCATCTAACACCGCCACTGGAGGCATCCGCCAATGATCCCCCGCTTTTCAAAATCGGTATCATCTGGCGTCGCGAGAATGAGCAGCGGGCCTGTTTTCGATTCCGAAGTAGGCAACATTGTCGAACAACTCCAATTGTTTGGCGCCGGTACTCCCCCGTTTCTTCGGGGCCCCTATGCGTCGATGTATCTGGCACGTCCCTGGACCATCCGTCAGTATGCCGGGTTTTCCACCGCGGAAGAATCCAATGCGTTCTATCGACGCAACCTCAAGGGTGGTCAGAAAGGACTGTCCGTAGCTTTTGACCTTGCTACACACCGTGGCTATGACTCGGACCATCCGCGGGCAAGTGGCGATGTCGGAATGGCTGGTGTTGCCATTGACTCGGTCGAGGACATGAAAATCCTTTTCGATGGAATTCCACTGGATAAGATGTCCGTCTCGATGACGATGAATGGAGCTGTGATCCCGATCATGGCGTTCTACATCGTGGCAGCAGAAGAACAGGGTGTCAGCCCGGAGCAGCTTTCGGGTACAATACAGAATGACATCCTGAAAGAGTTCATGGTACGTAACACCTACATCTACCCGCCCGCGGCTTCGATGAGGATTGCCCGCGACATCATGTCGTACACTTCGAAGAGGATGCCAAGATTCAATTCCATCTCGGTCAGTGGCTACCACATGCAGGAAGCAGGTGCCACAGCCGAAATCGAACTCGCGTATACCCTTGCCGACGGTCTCGAATACGTTCGCGCCGGTATCTCGGCAGGACTAAACATCGACGACTTCGCACCTCGCATCTCATTCTTCTTCGGTATTGGAATGAACATGCTCGAAGAGATCGCCAAACTACGAGCAGCCCGCGTTCTCTGGGCCCAGCTCATCAGTACCTTCAATCCTGCCAATCCGAAATCTCTTGCACTTAGAACCCACTGCCAAACCTCTGGCTGGAGTCTGACACGACAGTCGCCTTTCAACAATATTGCTCGGACAACCATCGAGGCACTCGCGGCGGTCCAGGGTCACACTCAGTCTCTGCATACTAACGCACTCGACGAAGCGATCGCTTTGCCAACCGATTACTCGGCACGCATCGCCCGTGAAACACAAAAGATTATTCAGACTACGTCGGGACTTACCGAGTTCATCGATCCTTGGGGCGGGTCGACCATCGTCGAATCCATGACGGCCAGACTCATTCTCGACGCCTGGGCCTTAATTGACGAAGTCGAACAACACGGCGGGATGACAAAGGCAATCGAGCGTGGAATCCCCAAAGCAAAAATTGAAGAGGCTGCGGCCCGCAAGCAGGCTCAAATAGAACGTGGCACTTCGGTTCTCGTCGGCGTGAACAAGTTCCAGGAAGACGATGAAGCGGACATCGACCTCCTCGAGATTGACAACACTTCGGTGCTTGCCAACCAGGTCAGTCGTTTGAAGAAACTCAGAGCTGAGCGACAGGAGGAAGCGGTCGCGGAGTCACTTGAGGTGTTAAGAGAGGCGTGTGCAAATGACACCGATAATCTTTTATCCCTTGCCGTATCTGCTGCAAGAAATCGGGCTACGTTGGGCGAGATTTCGTATGCTATGCAGGAAGTTTTTGGCATATATGAAGCGGAGTCCACCATTGTGACGGGAGTGTACGCATCAGAGAATAGAGACGAGAGCGAGTTTCAACGCGTTCGTGAACGGGTCGAAAAGTTTTATGGTGCGTCGGGTCGACGGCCGAGAATCCTCGTTGCAAAACTTGGACAAGACGGACACGACAGAGGTGCCAGAGTAGTCGCCAGCGCGCTGGCCGACCTCGGGTTCGATGTCGATGTTGGCCCGCTTTTCCAGACACCCGAAGAAGCAAGCAAACAGGCTGTGGAAAACGATGTCCACGTTCTCGGCGTATCCAGTCTGGCTGGCGCACATCGTACACTCGTCCCGCGACTCATCGACGAATTGAAAGAACTCGGACGGCCTGACATTCTGGTCACCGTCGGAGGGATCGTCCCTCCCGACGACACCGCTACCCTGCTAGCTTCAGGTGTCTCCGCTATATTTGGACCGGGCTCATCTGCTACCGACATTGCTACGACCCTGCTCGACCGGATTGAAGGCTAAAGCCAGCACATGACCCCACACGATACAAAAGAACTTCTTGACAGGGTCATCTCCGGCGACATCTCAGCCCTGGGACAGGCGATAACTATAGTCGAAAGTGACCACGCAGATCATCGAAGCCGTGCACTGGAACTGATTGGTGCAGCACTTGAAATTCGTACGTCAACGATTCGAATTGCAATTTCTGGTATTCCAGGAGCAGGCAAGAGCACACTGATTGACACGCTGGGCATACATCTGATTGATAAAGGCAAACGAGTTGCGGTTCTGGCTGTCGACCCTTCGAGTCCCGTGTCGGGCGGAAGTATTCTTGGCGACAAGACACGAATGGACCGATTGGCCGTGAGCAGTTCAGCGTTTGTTCGACCGTCTCCTTCTGGCGGAGTAGCTGGCGGTGTAACTCGAAGCACCCGGGAGTCCATCATATTGTGTGAAGCTGCAGGATTCGACGTCGTGATTGTTGAGACTGTCGGCGTTGGCCAGGCTGAACTCGCGGTACACTCAATGGTCGACATTTTTGTACTCCTGTCAATTGCCGGTGCCGGTGATGAATTGCAAGGTATCAAGCGCGGGATTCTTGAGCTTGCAGATATCATCCTGGTAACAAAAGCTGACGGCGACAACGAAGCAAGAGCAGAAGCCACGCGTTCGAATCTGCGAGGAATCATTAATCTATTACCGCACGACATTGAGGGTTGGCAGCGACGCGTCCGTGCAGTTTCTGCTTTCAATGGAAATGGACTCGACCAGTTCTATAAAGACCTAGACGATCTGTCACACCTTCTGACATCGCGTAACCTGCTTGCCCCCGCCCGGTCCAAACAACTTGTACAGTGGTTTGAAGATACGGTTGTGTTTCTTTCTTCAGAACGCATCCGGAACAACGAAACGTTCAAGCATCTTGTGAAACGAATATCAGATGGAAGCATCGAAGATAATCCGGCGCGGATTGCATCAACATTCGTAGACTCACTGTTCGATTAATCCGTTTGCAGTTCAAGGTATCAGATGGCAAGGACCAAGACACAGGAGCAAAAACGACTAGACGAGTCGCGGGAGAGAAAGGCAGACTGGAAGAACTGGGGTCCATACGTTGCTGACCGGGCCTGGGGAACTGTTCGAGAACACTACAGAACAGACACGTCCGTCTGGTCATCGTTTCCGTTTGCGCATGCACACAAGAGAGCATACCGCTGGAACGA
This sequence comes from uncultured Rhodothermales bacterium, assembly GCA_965367755.1. Lineage (GTDB taxonomy): Bacteria > Bacteroidota > Rhodothermia > Rhodothermales > JABDKH01 > JABDKO01. The sequence goes on along the minus strand of CBDUKH010000005.1, from coordinate 32,355 downwards.
AGATGGTATCGGCGGCTTCTGCAATCGACTCCAGAACCTGTGCCTCTCACATGCCTTCTGGAATGGCAAAGATCCGATACTCAAGGAACGCCTTTACGGAATGAGTGGGGATCAAGGAAACCATGGCGAGGATGTAAAGGAATATTATTATTACCTCGACGGGGTACCTACGCATTCATACATGAAGATGCTGTACAAATACCCGCAGTCAGAATTCCCCTACTCGGAGCTCGCCCGCGAAAATTCGGCCCGAAACAGGTCGGACCAGGAGTACGAATTGATTGACGCTCTGCGCGAAGATCTCACAGCCGGCAAATACTTTGATATCGTTATCGAGTATGCGAAAGCAGGCGACGAAGACATTCTCTGCCGGGTTCGTGCCTACAATCGTGGCCCCGACAGTGCTGAGCTGCACATAATTCCTACAGCCTTTTTTCGAAATACCTGGTCGTGGGGATATAACCGGAAGAAGCCGACAATTCGGGAAGAATCTCCAGCTCGTGCCATTCTCACTGACCGACACCTCGGCGACTTCTACTGGCACATCAATCCGAGGCAGTCGGGTTATCAGGGACTCCTGTTTTGCGATAATGAAACGAACCCTGAGCTACTTTCTTTGGCCGCTGCTCCTCCCGGGTACTATAAGGATGGACTAAACGCGGCGATTGTCGATGGCATCTCCAGTTCGGTAAACCCGGACAAGAGGGGCACACGGGCTGGCGCGCACTTTGCCTTTGAGATTGCGTCCGGTGATTTTGAAGAAGTGCAGATTCGCCTGAGTCGTAATCCTGGTCCTGCGTTCAGTGACTTCGAGGAAATCTTTGACATGCGGATAGCCGAAGCAGATGAGTTCTATGCGAGCATTCTCGCTAAAGAAACATCCGACGAAGAAAAATTTATTCAACGTCAGGCTCTGGCAGGTCTGCTGTGGAGCAAGCAATTCTATCACTACAGTGTCGAGTTATGGGCACACGGCGACCCCGAAGGCAGTCCGTTGGGCCGTGTCTATCGGTCCGGAAGGAATTCCAATTGGATGCACCTCTACAACCTCGACGTATTGTCGATGCCCGACAAATGGGAATACCCCTGGTATGCAGCGTGGGACCTCGCCTTCCATATGATACCGATGGCAATGCTTGACCCTGAATGGGCCAAGCGACAAATCATCCTGCTGTTGCGGGAGTGGTACATGCACCCGAATGGTCAATTGCCGGCGTACGAATGGTCTTTCGGCGACACAAACCCTCCTGTCCACGCGTGGGCGGCGCTACGTGTATTCCAGATCAGTCGCGATTCGACGGGAAGAGCCGACTACGATTTCCTCGAGCGTGTCTTTCACAAACTCCTGCTAAATTTTACCTGGTGGGTGAACAGAAAGGATCAGAACGGAAATAATATTTTCGAAGGAGGCTTCCTGGGGCTCGACAACATCGGAGTCTTTGATAGAAGCAAGCCGCTGCCTACCGGAGGTTACCTGGAGCAGGCAGACGGTACGGCCTGGATGGCGATGTACAGTCTCAACATGCTGGAAATTGCGGTCGAGCTGGCGCTACAGAACCCCGCATACGAAGATGTAGCGACTAAATTTTTTGAACACTTCGTTTACATCGCTCATGCAATTAACGACCAGAGTTCCAGTGCAGCGCTCTGGGATGAAGATGATGGCTTTTACTACGACTCACTCGTGACACCGGACGGCCGGGTAACGCAGATCAAGATCCAGTCGTTCGTGGGACTCACCACCCTGTTTGCCGCCACTGTGTTGACCCCGGAGGTACTAAAGAAGCTCCCGCGTTTCAAGCGTCGCATGGAATGGTTTCTCAAGTACAGACCGAACCTGTTTGAGAACGCCGTAGCAACCCGGTCGGGAGAGCACAACGATCATATTCTTCTTTCCGTTGTCGACAAAGATCGGCTGGAGCGAATCCTTGAACACATGCTCGACGAAGAAAAATTCCTGTCCCCCTACGGCCTTCGATCGTTGTCAAAAAAACACAAGGACAATCCATACCGGTTCACCGTCGGTTATGAACAGTACCGGGTCGACTATGAGCCGGCGGAATCTACCAGTGGATTGTTTGGAGGCAACTCCAACTGGCGCGGTCCTGTCTGGATGCCCATCAACTACTTGATGATTGAATCCTTAAACACGTTTCACAACTTCTGGGGCGAGGACTTCCGGGTCGATAACTCCATCGGCAAGAATCTCACCCTGGATGATGTCAGTAAAAACATCTCCGACCGGCTTAAGCTACTTTTCAAGAGAGATGCGAAAGGCAGGCGACCGTTCAACGGCGGCGAAGAACTATTCCAGTCTGGAGAAGAGTGGAGCGATCATATTCTCTTCTACGAGTATTTCCATGGAGACAATGGTGCGGGCCTTGGCGCATCGCATCAAACCGGATGGACGGCTTTGATCGCCAGCTTAATTCAGAACGATGGGCGCATGTAGGAAGCACATCTCGGGAAATGAATGATGCGAGTCACGGGACCGCAATCGGAAATACTACCCAAGGACCTCGACTATCCGAGAAAGGCGACGGAGTGTAGCTTCTCGACCGATAAGTTCCATTATTTCAAAAAGACCCGGGCCCGCAGCAACTCCTGTAAGTGCGAGTCGAATAGGAGCGACGACCTTTCCAAACCCGACTTCGTTTTCTTCGACGATGGCGGCAACAGCATCATGCAGTCGCTCGGATTCGAAGGTCTCTAAGGCTTCGACTTTCTGCCGGAATGCGTTCACAAGCGGGGCGGATTCTGGCTTCCACTTTTTTGATACGAAAGTTTCATCATATCCTTCGGGATCGCGAAAGAGATATGAAGAGTCGGCGACGATGTCGGAAAGTTTTTTCGCCCTCGGAGTGAGCAGCTTGATCACTTCCAGATTGTAAGATTGATCGGCTTCGTTACTGGGAAGGTCGCTGCCAATCCTTGCAAGTATCTCTTCAGGTGAGAGATTTCGGATGACCTGCTCATTGATCCACATCAGTTTGTTGAGGTCGAACTGCACACCCGACGTGCCGACTCGCTCGAGAGAAAATGCTTCGACAAGTTCTTCTAGCGTAAACAGCTCCTGATCGGTACCCGGGTTCCAGCCCAGGAGGGCAAGGAAGTTAACGACTGCCTCCGGTTCGAAACCTGCTTTCTCGTAATCACTGACGAAGACCGGGATGCCATCTTTTTCGGCTTTTCGTTTCGACAGTTTTCCACCGGACGGACTAAGGATCAAGGGAAGGTGTGCGAATGCTGGAGCCTCCCATCCAAACGCGTTGTAGAGTAGAACATGCTTGGGCGTTGACGACAGCCAGTCTTCTCCGCGAATGATATGGGAGATCTGCATCGTATGGTCGTCGACTACATTTGCCAGGTGATAGGTAGGTAAGCCATCTGATTTGATAAGGACCTGGTCATCGATCTCGGACGTCGAAAATGAGATCTCGCCTCTGCAGGCATCGTGAAAAGTAACCTGCTGATCCTCGGGGACTCGTAGTCGGATAACATGGTCTACTGAACTATCTGCCAGAAGAGCCTGCACTTCGTCGGCAGGCAGCGTAAGCGAGTTGCGCATTGACGTCCGCGTGGAGGCGTTGTATCCCTGGCCGGTTTGATTTCGCATTTCTTCCAGTTCGGAAGGGCTGTCAAAGGCGTAGTAGGCGTCGCCGCTTTCGATCAGGGTTGCTGCGGCGTTCAGATACATCTCGGATCGCTCGGACTGGCGGTACGGGCCAAAATCTCCTCCCTTGTCGGGGCCTTCATCATATTCGATAGACGCCCACTCGAGGCCATGAAGAATGTCGGCTTCAGCATCGTGGACAAACCGTGTTCTGTCCGTATCCTCGATGCGTAGTACCAGTGCTCCATGGTGTTTCCTTGCGAACAGGTACACGTAGAGGGCTGTACGAAGGCCACCAATATGCAGGTAACCGGTCGGACTAGGGGCAAAGCGAACTCGAATATTCGTCACTAACGTCTACAATCTTTCTTCAGGGTATAGCAGCCCTGATAATACAAAGCATCGCATGACGACGCGCTAGACGTGACGACTCCTAATCGATTTTAGTTGTGAATTGATATAAGGACGCCATCGGTCTCATCCTTCAACTCGTCGGCCGTGACTGTCAACCCGGGATAAAAAACGTAGACTGCCTCCAGCACGCTTCTGGAGGTCGAGGAGCTGGCGAGGTTCACCCTCTCCTGACGTGTTTCTACAACTTTCTGGTCGGCGCTGGAGATATTCGACGGGATAAAAAAGCCGATCAGGAAAACAACCGAAGCGGCCAGCAACAACGTGCGCAAAGACATCGGAACGTTTGCAGCAAGAACCGACCTGTCAATGTCGGTCTGCGCCGGGTCAGGACTCGTATGCGCCGCGAGGCGCTCAAAGAACACATCGTCGGCAGCTGGTGGGACCTGTATAAACTCTTGCCGGCTGATCCTTCGGAACGTCATGATGTCGTCCAGCTCTTCGCGGCAGTCATCGCAAACTGCCAGATGTTCGAAGAGGATAACCTGATCGTCAGACGGTAATATGCCGTCGACGTAGAGATTCAACCTTTCTTCGTAGCCGTCATGACTACTGTTGCCAGTGCCCATTGTAGTATCGTTATTCATTGTAGCCACCTGTAGTATCCACCGATCGCTGGACCGGGCTTTTCTCTACCCGTTCGTTTGCTCGCTTTTCCGCCTCTAACACAAACTCGGCCAATCGCCGCCGAGCTTTAAACAACCGTGACTTTACAGACGACATCGACGTTCGAGAAATAGCCGCAATTTCCTGGTACGACAGATTCTGATATTCGCGCAAAACAATGACTTCGCGATATTCAAATTTCAGATCCTGTAGATAGAGGTTAAGTAGTTCAATCTGTTCATTCTTCTCCATCTGTGAGATGGGAGATGAGTTTGCCGGGATATTCACGGTCATCTCGTCCGTCAGGGGCACCATCCGCTTCGACTTTCGAATCTGGTTAAGGCATTGATTCCGCGCGATAGTAAAAATCCACGATCGTATGGACTCCGATTTCATCAGCCGCTGTCGATTTTCGTATACGCGAATGAACGTCTCCTGCATCACATCCGCCGCCAGCTCCCGATCAAACAGCATTTTTGCGCAGTACGAGTACACACCCTCGCGATATCTGTTATATAGCGAGACGAAGGCAAACTCATCCCCTTCCTGAAATGCCTTGACAAGTAGTTTGTCGTCCATATGCCAGTGGTGTTGTAACGATAGGACAGTGCATATCCCCATGGGATATCCATTTAAGAGACACGGTCATGCCGCTAAAGTTGCCATCGAAACGAAGATTTTATCAATAACGGAACTACCTCGATTGATAACGAGTGTATCCGGGTCATATTCGCATTTTTTAGGCTACTATAGGCCGCGGACGTCCACTAGTTAGTTAACCGATTATTTAGAGTTTATTGCACATGATTCAGAGGCACACGCATCATTTTTCAGTACTGGCAGCATTTGTAGCACTGCTCATAATTCAGGGTTGTTCTTCGTCGGGGCACACATCTGGAGTTGTTGTCGATAGTGAAACGCTTGCCGTTTTTGACAATCAGACACTTTCTCTTGATGAGTTTGAACGTGAATATGCCAGGGCTACGGGTGGCTTCGAAGCAGCTGCCGACGACTCACTCTCCGAAATGGAAGATTTTCTCGAACGTTACGTCAATTTCCGGCTCAAGGTGATTGCCGCTCGTGAGGCTGGCATTGATCAGGAGCCCGAAATCGTTCAGGAAATCCGGAGCTATCAATCGCAATTCGCGCGCCCGTACCTTCTCGAACAAGAAGTCATCGAACCACTGGTCAAAGATCTCTATGAGAAGCAGGCCTTTATGGTCGGCGCTCGCCACATTCTGGTTCGGGTTCCCGTCGGTGCTGCTCCTGCAGACACGGCGGCAGCCTACGCGAAAATGATGACCATCGTCGACTCCCTCGAAGCAGGCAGCGACTTCGGCGACCTCGCCCTCGAATTTTCAGAAGACCCTTCGGCATCGAATCCGGCAAAAGGACTCGGCTATCGAGGTGACCTCGGATATTTCTCCGGCGGTAAGATGGTTCAGGAATTTGAAGACTACGCCTTCTCAACTCCGGTCGGCGAAACATCACCCGTCTTCCGAACCCAGTACGGATATCACATCCTCCAGGTAACTGACAAAATTCCTGCTGTCGCACCCATTCAGCTGTCACACTTTATGCTGACAGTCGATTCAACAGAATCAGACGCTGATGTCCTCGCTGAAATCACTTCGATACGCGACTCGCTTGTCAATGGTGCCGATTTTGCCGACATGGCTCAGCGACGATCCGATGATACATGGAGCAAAGAACGCGGTGGTGATATTGGAATGCAGTCATTTGACGACCGTCTCCTCCCCGCCCTCAAGAACCCGGCATTCGAACTCGAAAATGTTGGAGACATCACTCAACCCATTCGTACCCAGTTCGGATTTCACCTCTTGAAGATCACCGATCGCGGAAGCCTCCCGACGTACGAAGAATCGTACGATGATCTCAAGAAAACAGCCCTGCGACTGCCGAGGGCCCGTCAAAAAGAGATCGAATATGGCAAGAATGCTCTCAACAAACTCGGTGCCAGCTACGACACAACCTTCGTGACCGCGCTTTTCGACGAAATCCATGTCGATTCGTTAGAGCAGTACTTCCGAAGCGAACCGTTCGATTCTGTTCAGCTTGCCACCACCGTCGCGTCGATAGCTGACTCTTCGTACACGCTGGGACATATCGTTTCTACATCTTCGTCACGACGGTTCAACAAACCTTCGTCCACTCAGGAATTTGTAGAGGATATCATCGGTCAATTTCTAGTTGACAAAGCTATCGACTACGAGGTTGCTGCCCTCGAAGAGTCTGACCCGGAATTTCGGAGAACCATGCATGATTTCCGCGATGGTCTGGTCCTCTTCAAATTTATGGAGGACTCTGTTTGGACCGCAGCCGCTGAGGATACCACCAAGCTGAGAGAGCTGTACGACCGCAATCCATCGAAATATGCGTTTGGAGAACGAACAGAGCTCATCTCGTATCAAAGTCGGAATAAAAATCAGCTTGCGGCAATCCTTGAACAGCTTCGGTCCGGAGTAGCATTTGCCGACCTCGATTCGTCGCTGACAGTGAGCCCGACGGGTCGCGTCATGGTAGATACGTTAGTAGTCAGCGGACCGACAAACTCTGTATTTGATAGCGCTCTCAGTCTTGGCGCCGGAGAATACACTGGTCCGACAGAGTACAATCGCGGTTTTGTTGTCGTAAAAAACAATGCAACATTGCCGGCGCGTCAAAAGACCTTTGAGGAGGCCAAGTCCGACCTCATCACGGAATATCAATCTATTCTGGAGGACAGTGTAGTCGCACGCCTGCGGAGTGAGTACAAGGTTGTGACGTTTCCGGAGAAGCTTGTAATGGCATTCCGGTCAACGCCGACAGATACGACCATGACGTCTGCAGCAGGAAGCAACTAACAGTGACCCGCCCTGCAGGAAATATCTGTCTACGTGTTACGGCGGTAGTCATTCTGCCAGCTGTATTGTTGAGTGCCTTCATTGGAGGTTGCTCTCGCGAACAACCTCGAGGAGAATACCTCGCGCGCGTGGATGACAGCTATCTGTATCCCGAAGATATTGAAATGGCGTTAAGTACGCTTCCGAGTCTGCAGGATTCGACGGCGGCTATTGATCAGATTGTAGATCAATGGGTCACGAGTACATTGCTCGCCAATGAAGCCAGAGAATTAGGGCTGGCTGACGACCCGCACGTGAAGAACCTGCTACGTGACAGTGAAAAGTCTGTCCTCGTAAGTTCGTTGATGAATAGAATCTATTCTGAACAAGGAGAAACCGTACCGGTCAGCGAGGTAATTGCTTATTACGAGTTAAACAAGTCTCGCATGAAGACGGTTGAACCGTACGTTCGGATCAGGTACCTGTCGTCTGACGATCGCGAGGTTGCCCAGGATGCAAGGCGCTTGCTCCAGCGAGCTATGAGAGGGTCGATGTCGGACTCGTTGTGGCAGCAAATTGTTGACGAGCACGCTAGTGACCCTGCCGGATCCAGGATGCTGGGTAGTCAATATTACCCTGAAAGCCGACTCTTTACCAATTACCCGGAGCTGCAGTCACTCTTGCCCCGATTAAACGTATCGCAAATTTCTTCTATCGAAGAATCTGGAGGACGCTATCATTTGCTTCAGGTAATTGACAGGATTCCCGCCGGTTCTGAACCTGAGTTTGACTGGGTAAGCTCCGAGTTGACCCGTCAGCTCTCTCTACAACGGCACAAAGAGGCGTTGGCAAGGAAGATTCAGGAGCTGCGCACTAACGCTCAGGCACGAAACATCCTGGAAATCAAATAGCGCAATATCACCAGTAGCTCGACCGTTAGTCGAGTACTGCCTTAACAATATATTTATTTAGATTCTCTATAGATGCCTCGCTCCTACTCCATCGTGCTAACCGCTGCGCTACTATTACTGAGCTCAGGAATCAGCCTTACTGCTCAGTCACAACCGCAGACGGATAAAACCATCGACGAGATCGTGGCTATGGTCGGCGACAAGATCCTGCTTCGATCGGAAGTCAATGGATACGTCTTCAACTTGATGCAGCAGTCGCAACTCCCGTATACCGATCAACTCTGGAATGATGCACTTGAAAACATGATAAATCAGAAAGTGCTCGCTGTTCATGCCGCTCGCGATACGACGATCGAGGTTACAGACGACCAGCTTGACCAGCTCCTTGACCAGCGCGTACAGGAACTGTCCGCTCAAGTTGGAGGCCAGGCTGCCATCGAAGAACTCTATGGCAAGAGCATCATTCAGGTGAAAGACGATCTTCGAGATGATTTTAAAGATCAGCTGCTCGCTGAACAACTGCAGTCGCGCAAGATGCAGAAGATAAAGATTACGCCGAGCGAAGTTCGAACGTGGTTCGCCAATATCCCGACGGATAGCCTGCCTGTCCTTCCGGAAGCAGTCCGCCTGTCTCACATTGTGCGCTTCCCAAAAGTGACAGATGCTGCGCGCGAAGACGCCATGCTTATTATATCGGCTATCCGCGACTCCATCGTTGTCGGTGGCGGTGAGTTTGAAGAGATGGCACGGACGTTCTCCGACGACCCTGGCTCCGCCTCACGGGGAGGTAGATACGCGAGTTCCCGACTGGCCGACTTCGTCCCCGAGTTCTCAGCTGTCGCGTCGCGTCTCGAGCCAGGTGAGATTTCAGAAATTTTCGAGACACAGTTCGGCCTGCATATCATGCGGGTAAACGAGCGTCGGGGTGACCTGGTCGATTTGAATCAGATCCTCATACAATTTGATCGTAGGAAGTTTGACGCCACGAGTGCAATCGAAGTACTGGCGAACCTCAGGGATTCCGTGCTAACAGACAATGCCCCTTTTGCCAACCTGGCTAAATCGATGTCCGAAGAAGAATTCACCGCCGCTCGTGGAGGCCGAGTTGTAGACCCGCGCAACCTTGAACGCAATCTATACGTCGAAGCCTTGGGTCCCACGTGGGCACGATCTTTAATTGGTTTGGAGGAAGGTGGAATCAGTGAGCCGGCAGAAGTCGAACTCCTGGATGGGCGTCGCGGGTATCACATCATCCTCCTTGAGAAGCGTATCCCCGAACACAAAGTTTCTCTCGATACAGACTACGCACTTATTGAAAATCTAGCTCTTCGAGATAAACAGAGTACAGTATTTCAACAATGGTTTGCCGACCTGCGAAAAGATGTCTTCGTTGACATAAAGGTTGATACGGCCACGTCATCTGCCGCCAATATGTAAAGCAGCGTTAAAAGGCATTTCACTTAGCATTTATCAGCCGATACCCGATTTATGGAGCAGACTACAAATACCACGGCGTTACTCGACTCGAAGGAGACACTCGAGCGACTTCAACGCGGCTACTCTGCCCTCACTTCGGAGGTCGCCAAAATAATTATCGGTCAGGACGAAATCGTAAAGATGATTATCGTCTGTCTGCTATGCCGCGGGCATGCCTTGCTCGTTGGCGTACCGGGACTGGCAAAGACGCTGCTAATCCGCACCCTCGCAGACGCTCTTGACCTGGATTTCAACCGTATTCAGTTCACGCCGGATTTGATGCCGAGCGATATTACGGGCACAGAAATTCTAGAGGAAGATGTCCAGACGGGTCGCCGACAGTTTCGATTCGTTAAAGGCCCGCTCTTCGCCAACGTCGTACTGGCTGATGAGATTAACCGGACGCCACCGAAGACGCAGGCTGCATTGCTCGAAGCCATGCAGGAACGTCACGTAACAGCAGGGGGACATACGTATGAGTTGGGATCGCCGTTCTTTGTGCTTGCCACACAGAACCCGATTGAACAGGAAGGAACGTATCCCCTGCCGGAAGCCCAGCTCGATCGATTCATGATGAACCTGTGGTTGGACTATCCCACTTTCAGCCAGGAGGTAGATGTAGTGCGTTCGACAACTGTAGCTGAGGAGCCAAAGTTGAATGCGGTTATGTCCGGTGCGGAACTGCTCAGCTTTCAGCACTTCGTTCGTCAAATTCCTGTAGCTGACAACGTGATCGAGTATGCGGTCTCTCTGGTTGGAAAAACGCGGCCGAACAGGGATGGCACGCCCGATTTCATTTCAAACTATTTGAGTTATGGCGCTGGTCCTCGTGCCTCTCAGTACCTTATCCTTGGAGCAAAAGCGCTTGCCGCTCTTGACGGTCGCCTGACTCCCGTCGCTGCCGACGTTGATGCCGCCGCGCTTTCGGTTTTACGTCACCGCATTGTGGCAAACTTCAACGCTGACGCAGAGGGGATTTCTCCGATCGATTTGATCGAACGACTTCTCAAGGAAGTCAGTCCGGTGTAGCTTATCGTGCATCGTCTCCTGCCGATAGCTCTTGTTTTTTCCCTTGCACTTTCCGCCGGCTGTGCCGGCGCGCAAAGCTCTTCCGAATTTGACCTTCCGCACGACGTTAGCGCGTCAGCCAACTCACCCGCCTACCCGATACCTCGGATGGAAAGCCTGCTGCGAGATGCCGTCAATGACATCCGTCGCAGGCACGACCTGCCAGCCCTCAGCCACGACAAGCTGCTCGACGACATCGCTCGCGACCACTCCGCCGACATGGCAAGATTGAATTTTTTCGCCCATACGAACCTCGATGGGAAGTCCCCTACGGATAGAGGAAAAGATGCGGGATACGAATGCCGATTGACATTCGGGGACGGAGTCTATACCGGTATCGCGGAAAATCTATACTATACCTATACGTACGAATCAGTCACGCGCACGACACGAGGCGACGTCCAAACCTATTCATTCAATTGGAAAGATGATCAGTCGCTCGCCCGTGAGATAGCAGAAGGCTGGTACACAAGTCCGCCACATCGAAAAAATCTGCTAGACCCCAAAGCACAATCACAAGGTATGGGCATCGTCATTCGAAGTGACCACCGGATCTATGCCACACAGAATTTGTGTTGACATCAGCTGAAAGATCGGTCATTCGCATCAATATCCAATGACCGATGACATCTAACTGTCGTAAGCATTGAATCACTGTCATTAGTCACCCATCACCTGACAAACGTCGTCTCGTAGACGGACTCGTTGCCCTTACTGTCCTTAACGACAAATCGAAAGTCGTGCTCACCGGGTGCCCCTGTCATCTCATCGAATCGGTGATAGAACAAGTTCCGTTTTCCATCATGCTCCATGAGAACCCATTCATCGTCAATGAAAGCGTCATACGATTGTATGCCGGACAAATCATCCTTCGCCGTAAAACGGATAGATGATCTGGCACTCATGTCGGCAGAAACGTTGAGCGGGTTAATCGTTGGACTCGTTGTGTCGGCCGCGATCGTAAATCGCCCGAACGAACGAACTCGCGACGTGACGTATCCTCCCGTGTACTCACCGCCCAACGAATACAGGTTCCCTTTGTCCGTTACCCCGGCAAGGAGTGCGTAATTTCTCAACTCCGTTGGAAGACCATTGGCCAGGATCGAGACAGTCATTCGGTTCTGGACGGGTGTGTTGTCATCGTGAACAACATGTACATCAGAATATGCGCCTTCAACGGCGTCTGCACGGGAATAATAAAGGTCGACATCTTCGTATAGCGACCCTGCTGGAATATTTACTCGGATCCCCGAACGTGCAAACGTCGCAGACTCACCGTAAGATACTCTGGCAGCGACTTCTCTCTCTCCCACAGGTACCTTGCGATCCTCCGACGAACCGACAATTTTGAAGTTTAAGTAGGAGGTGTTCCCCTTCAGGTCCTCTACTACGTATTGCATCGCCACAGTAGCACCGTCATTGACGTGAACGACGCCATCATTACTCCCTTTGTAGAACGGAAGACGGTTGCCGGGGAGGCGATGACTTCTGTGATACCAACGACGATTTACCTGTCTCTCCTTGTAATCGATGTGGGCATTCAGGTAGCGTGTTTCTGCAAAACTAAACTCTTCGATCTCGGACATAAATACCAGATGATCGTCGGCCAGCAGAGTGACACGAGTTGCCCCCAGTCTCGACCGACTACCCTCCTGATAGTCATGCGTCTGAATGGCAAACTTTACATTGCCATGAACGCGCAACGGTGTGGAATCAGTAAGCGACCAATTACTTCCCTGACCACGCACCTGTAATACAATCGCTTCGCCGAAGGAGGCCACAGTCCGACTCTTAGAACCTGAAGAACCTGATGAGATGAAGCTGTTGGAGTCTGCAGGATATGCCTTGATTCGGTAGATGCGTGGTGGTGTCGTGTCCTTGACGGGAATTCCGAAGGCCTGCGGATTCAACGGATGACTGTTGTGCGAGCGCCGGATTTCAAAATGCAGATGCGGACCGGTCGACCCACCTGAATTTCCACTCAGAGCAACGAGTTTCCCCTGCTCAACTGGAAACCTGCCTTTCTCGGGTCGGACGTCGATGGCAAAGCGCTTCTTGCTGTATTGAACATCTTTGACATATTCGGCGATGTCCGATCTGAAACTCTGAAGATGAGCATATACCGTTGTATACCCATTCGAGTGATCAACATACAACGCATTTCCGTAGCCCCCTGGCGACACCTTTATTCGGGATACCCATCCATCTGCCGATGCCAGTACGGTATGGCCTTCTGTATCATTAGTCTTTATGTCTATCCCGGAATGGAAATGATTTGATCGTAACTCGCCAAACGATCCCGACAAAAGAAGTGGGAATTCTAACGGCGACTTGAAATAGTCTATCGGATACGGCTCAACGTGACCAGAGAATCCCAAAATGGTACCAATGGTGACGGCAGTGAGCGCTGTGCGGAATGTATATAGATTTTTGCCCATGGCAGCTTTGATGGAGTAGAATATGGTATTGTTCCTCGACAGTCTGGTTTGCAAATTCAATACCATTTCGGATATTGCACGACCGAACCAGGCCACTGACTCGCATTTCGATTGACCTCATTGTTCCTTTAACGGTACTCGCCAGACCCGTATGCCACAACCAGGTACCTTGGATTTCCCACTACGTGTTGCAATTATCGGGGCAGGCCCGGCAGGATTTTTTGCTGCCGACTATCTCTTGAAACAATCGGAAGTCACGGTTGAAGTCGACATGTATGACCGCCTTCCGACACCGCATGGCCTGGTTCGTGCCGGCGTCGCTCCGGATCATGGCAAAATTAAAAATGTCACGGCCAAGTTTGAAAAAACTGCGGGAATGGATGGATTCCGATTCTTCGGCAATGTCGACATCGGCAGGGATATTTCTCTCGCTGACCTGAAACAACATTATCATCAAATTCTATTTACGACGGGTGCCCAGGTCGACAGAAAATTAGGACTGCCGGGTGAAGATCTTCCTCGAAGCTACTCGGCAACGGAATTTGTTGCCTGGTACAACGGCCATCCCGATTACTGCAATCATGTATTCGATTTATCCCACGAATCTGTTGTCATCATCGGAGTAGGCAACGTGGCGGTCGATGTGGCAAGGATTCTGTGTCGTACCATCGAAGAGCTAAGTACAACCGACATAGCAGACTATGCGATAAATGCCTTGAACGAAAGCAAAGTCAAGGAAGTACATATGTTGGGTAGACGAGGCCCTGCTCAGGCGGCCTTTACAAATCCGGAAGTAAAGGAACTAGGTGAGTTACCCGACGCCGACTTTATCGTCGACCCACGGGATATGATTCTGGACGATGCAACCAAAATTTTCCTGGAAGAAAACAACGACCGTCTGACAAGGAAAAAACTCGAAATTCTGGAGCAAGCATCGCTTAACAAACCTTCGAAGAAATCGAGGAGGTTGTATCTGCATTTTCTATCCTCTCCGGTAGAATTTATCGGGGATGGCAGCGGCGTTTCGGGTGTGGAAGTCGTTCGCAACGAACTGTTTACTGATGGACGCGGCTCCATCCGTCCCCGAGCAACCGATGAGAAAATTGTCATTCCAGCAGGAATTGTGTTTCGCTCTGTCGGTTACCGAGGTGTCGCAATCCCGGACGTACCCTTCAGGGAAGATTGGGGGACGATCCCGCACGCGGGCGGCAGAATTCTTGACACTCCCGACGGCCAACACGTCACCGGGTTGTATGCCGCGGGTTGGATAAAACGTGGCCCCTCCGGAGTCATTGGTACGAATAAAGCAGACGCCGTCGAATCGGCCCAGGCAATACTGGAAGACGCAGCGAGTGGTAAAGTGCTGGACCCCGAAACCAGTTCCTCCGAAAGCATCCTCACGTTCGTCAAATCTCGCGTACCGGACCTTTTTACATTCTCTGACTGGCAGCGAGTAGACGCAAAAGAAATTGCCCGAGGCGCCGCGCAAAATAGACCTCGGTCGAAGTTCACGTCGTACGACGAGTTGATAGAGGCAAAAAAATAGTCCCATATTCGCCGTTGTCAGCATCTCCGTTAGCCAATCGACAGGTGTAATAGATTGAAGCAAATCCCGGGCCCGTGCGTATACGACACGACACCATCCCGGGGAAGAAATGTTTAGGACCAATCTTTTTTTACTTTTTGTAGTCGTTCCGATTGTCGAAATCGCACTGCTCGTGCAGATCGGTCAGACACTCGGCTTTTGGCCAACCCTGGCGCTGGTGGTGTTCACTGCGGCGGTGGGTAGTTCGATTGCAGCACGGGAAGGCACGGCCGCTCTTGCAGCACTGACTCAGCCAGGATCGGATCCCATCTCTTCCAAGCTTGCGGATGCCGGTATCGTGCTGGTAAGCGGTTTCCTTCTTTTGACGCCTGGAATCCTGACAGATATCGTCGGTCTTCTGGGATTGTTCCCAGTGACACGGCCATTCATTAGAAAGATGGTCCTTAAGCAGTTCGGAAAGAGGATGCATGTTACGACGTTTAGAACGAACGCCGGTGGGTCCTATCAAACGTACACCAGAACTTCGGAACCGACACACGGAGCATCATCTCCGACGCCGGATGGTCCTATCATTTCTGGCTCTCCCCGGCAAACCCCCGAGCACACACACAGAGAACAGGTCGATTAGCTTAAGCCGTCGGGGCTAGCCGAATTGCGACATCGAGCGTTTTCGAAATAGAGGAGATCATCTCTTTCTCGTTGTCATTGACGTGACCATCGGCACTGGCGATATGAATCAGATCATCCAGGACGGCAAGACGCTGAGGTCCGGGAAGAGCTTCCTTGATGCTACTAATCGATTCTCGCAGCGCTTCGGAGCCCGGTTCGGAGG
Organism: uncultured Rhodothermales bacterium; assembly: GCA_965367755.1. Taxonomy (GTDB): domain Bacteria; phylum Bacteroidota; class Rhodothermia; order Rhodothermales; family JABDKH01; genus JABDKO01. Next base: position 16,611 of record CBDUKH010000005.1, on the reverse strand, counting down.
CGTAAAAAGATAAAGCCGTCCGGAGAATAACTCGAACACTTTCCTCGTCGAGTTCCGGGTGCCATTGTCCCATTCTGTTTACCATCGCTTTGATCTCGGAGTCGTCCAATTTGCTGTCGCCACCATGTGCGATTACAACGTACATCAACCCGATGTCGTGAGCGAGGCTCCACTGTTCAGGACGACCTGAGGTTGTCGATGCCATCTTGTCCGCTTGAATAGAAGTCTTGACTTCCCACGCCTGTGCGAGGACAGAAATTAGATCGTGCTCGCTCCCCAATACTATACCGTCTGCTTTCGCGATGCGAACAACATCTTTCAATGCCAGGATCCGTTGTTGTCGAGATAGTGTGCGCTTAAGCGTGTTGATACAATCAACGACTTCATCTCTTGGATTGCCTTCGAGGAAGACTGCCATCGTTTCCAAAACAAGCTCCTGAATGGCTTCGTGCTCCAGTGAGGTGTCCCACGCCTTCAGAGATTCGACTATGGCGTCAAGCTCCTCATCAGAGAGTATTCGGTCGGTTCCATACGCAAGCGCAAGATAGACCATGGCGAGGTCGTGTAGCTGCGTCCAGATATCTTTACTTTTGTTCATTTGTGAGCAGACATTTACTTCATCAGTTATTCCGAAGACGACACGGTATTCAGGTTGTCTCAATCTGGTACAAACCGTAACTACGAGATCGCACCAGAAATGTCGTCGATGTAGGCCCGGGGGGACTCGAACCCCCAACCCGCTGATTAAGAGTCAGCTGCTCTGCCAGTTGAGCTACGGGCCTCTGTCCTTGACAAAGGTAACTCATTTATATCAGACGTCAATATCTATCATGGCTGCCAGGCTACGAAGTTCGGGACTTTTCCTCATGGTGCTCGCTGGCTTCTTTTTTAGCCTCATGACCGTATTTGTGAAGCTTCTTGGCAAAGACCTCCCCACCGCTGAAGTCGTCCTCGTTCGAAGTATTATCGCCGCATTCATAACGTGGATGATGCTTCTGCAAAAAGGAGAAAAACCGTTCGGCAACAAACGGTTTCTGCTGTTTCTGCGTGGAGCCACCGGTACAGTCGGACTGCTGTGCTTCTATTATGCGATTCCACGGCTGGAGCTGGCCGAGGTTACGGTAATCCAGTACACGAATCCCATTTTCGTTGTAATCATCGCGGCTTTTCTGTTGAAAGAAACTTTCGGTCGCGTGGAAGTCGTCAGTATCGTCCTTGGTTTTCTCGGCGTCCTGTTTATTGCGCGGATACCAGCCGGATTTAGCATCTCCACGATGGAAAGTGATGTGGTTGCCCTGGCTGTCGCGCTGACCGGAGCGCTCTTTGCCGGTGTCGCTTACGTGCTGGTGCGGAAGCTGACAGCCACCGAACATCCACTGGCAATTGTTCTCTCCTTCCCACTGGTCTCGATTCTCGTAACTATACCCATGCTGGTGGGTAACTTCGTTTGGCCGAGTGCAATCGATTGGGTTTATCTCGTACTCGTTGGGATTACGGCGCAGGTTGCACAGGTTCTCATGACACTTTCGTACAAGGCAGAGACGGCTGCTCGCGCCAGTAGTGCCAGCTACATCCAACTGTTCTGGGCTATCTTGTGGGGGATAATCATTTTCCGGGAGATTCCCGACGTGTGGCTGATCACCGGGTCAGCTCTCATTATCTCCGGTATTCTGGTGTTGTCGGTCTTCAGAAAGAAACCCGTACCTGCAACCTGATATTCCGGCACCAGCTACCAGTCGATTGCAGCCAACTGCAAGACCTCTTCGGCACAGCCCCACGAAAGTGTGTAGCCGGCTCCCCCATGGCCATAGTTGTGGATGACACACTGCCCGTTTCCCAGGATCTCCTTTTCGAGGCGCACCGTAGGTCTGCCTGGTCGCAGACCGCACTTAACCTCTAAAACATCTGGATTTCGAACAGCCGGGTCCAGTAGAGCACACTTCTCTAGAATTTTTTGTGTCTCGCTTTCATCGGCCTCGGTTGACCAGTCTCCCTTCACCGCAGTGCCGCCCAAAATGCAATCATCATCGCGGGGAATTACGTAACCGATTGCTGCAGGGCTATCGTCGTCACAAACTGCAGAAGAAATTCCAGGGTTTGCAATTCGAACCACCTGGCCTTTAATGGGATACACTTCGGCGTCCTTGCAGAGCTCGCGTGCTCCTAGCCCGGTGCAGTTAATGAGGACCTCCGAGTCAGTGATTTCAGAGAAAGACGAAATGCCGCCGTCGTCAACCAGTATTTCTGCACCATGTGTTCTGACTTGCTCCATGAGATACGGCAAATAAATCGGCGTCTGAATAATAGGAATCGTCACTACATATCCATCGGCGAACCCGGACGGGAGCAGCGGCGCTGCTACCTCACGGTATCCGTCGACAAGAGGAGCCCAGTCTGGCCGCTCGAAAGGTCTATCGCACACCTGGAGCGAATCTGCCATTCGTACTCCTGACCTGACCGGTTTTTTACTCAGTTCACGGAATATCTCGTACGACCGCAATGCCCAGCCTACAACTCGTTCCTTAGGGAACGCTTCGTAAGGAAACCAGATGGCAGCCGCGACGCTCGACGTGATGTGTGGATGTGTTGCACGAGCCCTGATAGTGACCTTATGCCCTGCCCGCAGGAATGACAACGCGCACGTCAATCCGCTCACACCTGCACCGAGTACCGTGACTTTTCGCATATCGTATAGTTGTTGGGCGGCGTTTTATATCCTAGATTCGTACACCTAATCCGAATTCCATATTCCATCACCGATGCTATGAGCCGTCCAATTTACCCACTCCTCTTAATATTATTTCTTTTTTCGGCCTGCTCAGAAGATCGGACGACGGAACATTCGTTGGCAATAGAGAGGGTCGTTCAGGATTCCGGTACGGAAGCTCTTTTTATCGGGATTAGCCCGGTGGATGAAAACGTTGTATGGTTGAGCGGCACCGCCGGAACGTACTCAGTTACTACTGACGGTGGAAATACCTGGAATACATCAACGGTTCCCGGCGCGGACTCGCTCCAATTCAGGGATGTGCATGCGGTCAGTGAGACCACAGCGTATCTGATGACGGCAGGTACGGGACGGCAGTCCAGAATTTACAAGACAACCGACGGCGGCGAGAGTTGGGACGTCGTGTTTCAAAACGACCGCGAGGATGGATTCTTCGACTGCATAGATTTTTTTGACGACAACACCGGACTCGGGTTTAGTGACTCTGTAGAAGACGGCTTTATCATCATCAAAACTACCGACGGAACGAACTGGTCGCGCATCGATCCAGCGATCTTGCCCCCGGCCCTTGAGGGTGAAGGCAGCTTCGCCGCCAGCGGCACCTGCCTCCGCGTGGTAGATGACAATACTGCCGTCATAGGCACTGGTGCTGCCGAGAAACCTCGTGTCTTGATTACGCGCGATCGCGGGGCATCGTGGACTGTTGTCGATGTTCCGATTACCGGTGGCACCGGAACGTCGGGCATCACTTCGCTTTCATTTTTCGACTCGAATACCGGAATGGCTGTCGGCGGTGAGATCGCAGCTCCAGATTCTTTCACCACGAATGTTATACTGACGCGCGACGGTGGGAAGACGTGGACGACTACAGCAATGCCTGTGACCAGTGGAGCCTTTTATGGTTCATCGACTGTCCCGGGTGCTCCATCCAACACGCTGGTAGCTGTGGGTCCTAAGGGTGCTGACGTGACAACGGATTATGGTCAGACGTGGACGAACATTGACACGTTGAATTACTGGAGTACAGCTTTCGTTAGTCCGACCGCGGGTTGGACGGTAGGAACAGATGGAAAGGTTGTCAGGTGGTCGCTGTTCTCAGAATCTGACTACTAGCGGAGCGAGTCCGGCCCCGGACCCTGCCGCTTCTTGCGTCCCCGTTCACCATCATCTCGCTTTCGACGATTCTCAAACATCTCTTCGAGAGCATTGTATTGTTCCGGGGACAGGATCAACTTCATCTCCGCTCGCATTGAGTCTCCGATCGCTTCCATCTCTTTCTGCTGGCGGTCCCTGGTCACGCGGTATTGTGCCCCGTATTTCTCAAGAATCTGTTCGACTTCAAGGCGTTGTGCATCGTCAGCAGGTTGTACTGTTCGGATTACAAACTCCGAAAAGCCGCGCGGGTTATTGCGAATCTTGGATAGCTCCTTCATTCGCTTGTTCTGTAACGCCCCATTACCAACCACGCCGAGCACGATACCAACGAGTAGCGTTCCAACGATCAATAATGTCGAGACTATTTTGGGATTCATTATTCTAATAGGTTACGTCGTAAGCAGATGCAATAGTCACTGGAGGAAGGCCAAGCATAGCCTCGGCTGTTGAGACTTCCTCATCCAGTTGATCTGCCGAAATATAGTTGTAAGTCGCGAGCACCATTATAAGAATGACACACGCAGTTACTACGGGCTTGAATACAAATCCAATCCAGTTAACGAACTCATTTACAACAATCTTGCTGCTTTTGACGGCTTGATTTCGAACCGCCCGCATAATGTTGTCAGTCAGAAATGACGAGTCAAGTCTGTCTGCACTTTCAGAAACCGCAGCATCCAGAGATGTCATGGTTGATACAAGGAACGCATGCCTCTTCTGTAGTTCAACTGACTCCTTGAGCGCCGACTTGACCTCGTGCGTTCTGGATTCACCTAAACGATTGTTAATAAAGTCTACCAGTTCTATATCTGTAATTTGTTCAGGCATTTAAGTTACCCGTTGCTGATTTATTTGCGGCTCCATGAGTTCTTTCAACTTGTCCAACGCCCTGCTCAGGCGCGAAAGAACCGTACCATATTTAATGCCTAGCATGTCGGCGGCTTCTTGTGTTGAGTAACCTTCAATCATCCTCAACACAACAATCGGTTTATATTTCTCGGGAAGTTTGTCAATTGCGTTCCAGACTACTTCATAATCATCATTTGAATCTTCGCTACTTGTATCGGCGAACTGTCGATACTCTGCAACCTGCTCAAAGCTTGTTTCGCGACCTGACTTACGCTTCTTCCTTCTCAAACTATCCAACGACCCATTTACTGCTATGCGCGTCAAATATGTTTTCAATGTTGACCTTCCTTCAAACTTTTCAAGTGATTTATGTAGCCTAATAAATACCTCTTGAACTATGTCCGGCACCTCTGCGGTATCGCCTACAATTCCGATTACGGTCACGAGTACGTCCCGTTGATATCGCTCGACGATATTTCGAAAAGCCGCAGAATCTCCGGACTTTGCTTTTTCGACCAGACTTTCATCTGTTTCCTTCACGCTTGTTAGTTACTCCGAGCGAACGGAACTGAATCGCCGAGATCAACTCGACGATTCAGTACTGCTACACGTCAATCATCAAATCTCTATTTGTCACGCTGTGCGTGTGACGACCTGGCCACAACGAGCAGGCCTTTGTGTAGAGAATATAACTCGTTTTGCTCTTCTGTGAGAACCGAGCGAATCTTCTCGTTTACCTGTTCTCTGAAAGCTCGCATGGCGTCCCTGCTAGCCCCATTGTCGCCAGCCTCCTCACGTGCTGATTTCATGGCCTCGCGACTCTCCTCTCGGATAGCATTGATTTCCGTCAACTGTTCATCAGTCAGAGCCAACGCTTCCGACAGTTTTGATAACCGGTCGACCTTCATCTTTCCCTGCCGACGCACGTTGTCATTTCGACCATTCTGCCCTTGTCGTCGATCGGGACCGTCCTGCCTGATTTCATCAAGAGCACTCTTCTGTTCAGGAGTCAATATGGAGAGAAACGCATCTCTCTGTTCATCACGAAGCGTCTTGGCACGCTCACGATCTGCATCTGAAAGCTCACCGTCTTCGCGCAGTTCTTTCAACGATGCCTTAAAAGCCTCACGCTGTTCCGCCAATGCTTCTTTCTGTTCATCAGATAGGTCAAGCTTGCCGAACGCATGGCGACTGTTCGCACGGACTGGCCCGCGACGATTCCCGTCAGTGCTCCGATATTCTTTCGCATCAGTCGTACCGAGCTCTTTGAGCGCGTCTTTTTGATCGTCTCTTAAAATCGTTTGGAGCGCAGCTGCAGTCTGCCAGAGATCACCAGAGTCTACTGCTTTTACGTTCGCTAGCTGCTCCGCATCGAGAGATAATCTATCGGCTATATCGGCCGTGATATCAGAACTTACGGAAGGTAGATTGTCTGCCGGGTCGGTTGTCCCGGAAGATGAATCACAGCCGGCAAATACAAAGAATGAAACTGCCAGAGCGGCGATGCCGGATAGCGTGAAAAAGTGTCTTATGTTGGTCATATTATTAGCCCGTAGTTGAAGTTAAGATTTACTGCGAGCCGGGGATTTAATGGTTATTATAGATGCCTTAAATCGGCGTTCAATGTGTAGAACACTAGTTGATTCGATTGTCGTCGGGTCCGCCTTCTCTGCGTGGCCTTTTAGAACGCGTCTCTTCCACATATTTCTTGTAGCTCGACATTTGCTCGTCGGTCAAGACCTCGGAGAGCCTCGCTTCAGTTTCGGCGTTCAGCTCTCCCATTTTTTCTCTCATCGCACCTGGACCACCTGACTTGCGCGCGTCCGCCATCATGGCTACGCGTTTTTCATTTGAGTCATCCAGAATGCTCTCGACGCGAGGCTGTTGCTCCGCGGTCAGTTCAAGAACCTGAAAAAGCTCCTTTTTCTCGACTTCCATTCGCTCCTTCATTGCCTCGGGGCCGGGTTGGGCGAGCGTCGGGATGGTCAATACCGCGAACAATGCAAAAAGAGAAAGCGAAAGAAATAATCTCATAATAGCTACCAATATTCGACCCGAAGGGTGCTAAATTCTTTATTTTTGTAGTGAAATCATTGCATTAGACGCCGCTACAGGTGCTCTCATTCCAGATTGCACCATATTTAAATCAGTAGCCGACATATTGGTATATTTGTAACTGTCCACTCAAACCCGAGAATTCGCTCATGAAATGTCTATTATTTGTATTCGCCTTGTTTCTCGCGACCTCGACCTCGTTCGGGCAAGATCTGCCTGCTCCAGATCCACAAAACCCGGTCGGTGAAAACCTTGACGTACCGGCAGACTGGGTCGTGCGACTCGACAAGCCCAAAGACGATTTCGTCCTGCATGCCAATAAGGATTCGACCGATATCTGGTTTGTGACGATGACTCCAGGGTGGCACATTACTTCTGGCCCGGCTGCCATCTATTACCATCCAGCCAGTACAGCTGCCGGCAACTACACCGCATCAAGTACGATTCACCTTTTCGATCCCGAAGGACGTAATGAGGCCTACGGACTGTTCTTCGGTGGAGAAAATCTGGACGCCGACAATCAGTCCTATCTGTACTTCCTACTCCGCAACGATCGGAGCTTCCTGGTCAAGCACCGGGGCGGCAGCGAAACTCACGTTATCGTGCCCTGGACAAAGTCTGACGCCGTCGTGGCGTACAAACCAGGAGAGTCATCGGTAAAAAATGATCTTTCTGTTGTTGTCACCGACGATAGCGTTGCGTTCGTTGTCAATGGGACAACCGTTCACGAAATGGCTAAAGGTGACATGGTTACGGATGGTGTCGTGGGACTCCGAATCAATCACGGATTGAACGTCCATGTTTCAGACTTAAAGGTTACCGGATAGCTCCTGTGTGGGGAGAGCGTATTTCCATTTATCAGTCTTGAACATACCGTAGGCAAGCGCGGCCAGTACGAATTGAGCCAGCGCAGCACCGATATAGATTCCTGCAGTACCCAGGCCCATGGTAACGGCAAGAAAGTATCCGGCCGGTAGCTGAAAAACCCACAAGGCGAGCCCGTTGATCCACGTCGGCGTCCTTGTGTCTCCCGCCCCATTAAATGCCTGCATTAATACCATGCCTACTCCCTCGGCAATGTAGCCACATGCAATGTATCGGAGGCATATTATGCCTTCCCTGGCTACCGGCGGATCAGTTGTAAACCAACTTATGATTACCGGTGCGTAGACAAGGAGTCCGAGGGTAACAACGGCCAGAAAACCCACATTGTAATAGGAACAGATTCGGACTGAATCTGTGGCCCGCTGAGGTTGCTTCGCCCCCAGGTTCTGGCCGACGAGAGTTGCCGCGGCATTGCTCAGGCCCCAGGAAGGCAAGAGCGTAAATATGATTATACGGACAGCAACCGTGTACCCTGCTACGGCAGCATCACCAAAAAGCGTAACGAGTCGGACTACCAGTATCCATGAGGCAGTGCTAACCAGGAATTGAATGATACCCGGTATCGACACCTTGATCAGGTTGCGGACGATGGCAGGATTCATGACCATCGCTGCCCTGGTCATCGACAGACGTCCAGATCCACGGGTTAAAATGTACAGCTGGAAGCATACTCCGATAGCCCGACCAATTATCGTCGCGATCGCGGCGCCTTCAATTCCAAATGCCGGGATGGGGCCGAGTCCAAATATTAGTATCGGGTCAAGGATGATGTTCAGTGTGTTGGCAAGGAATAGCGCTTTCATCGCCACGCTTGCATCACCTGCTCCGCGGAAGACAGCATTAATCACAAACAGTAGCATGATTGTGACGTTGCCACCAAAGAGCAGTTGACAATATCCCGTGCCGACATTGACGACGTCGGGACTGGCACCCATGAGCTGGAGGAGCTCAGGCGCGAAGAATATCCCTACCAGTGAAAATGGCAACGACAACAGGACCGTGATGCCAATTGCATGGGCAGCGACACGCGCCGCAAGGTCTGGCCGGTGTTCTCCAATTCTGCGGGCGACGAGAGCCGTAGCACCCATACTGAATCCGATACCGACGGCGAATACAAGAATGATCAGGGTACCGGTCAGACCGACAGCAGCAATAGCATCTGCCCCCAGCTTACCGACAAAGTAGATGTCTGCCACCTCGAAGATAGACTGCATGGTCATTTCGAGGACCATGGGAAGAGAGAGCAGGAATACGGCTTTGCCTATGCTCCCCGTCGTAAAATCTCGATCCGACCCGCGCAACGCCTCACTAATGTCCGAGAGCGCCTGTCGAAGCGTTAGCAGGTGTTTTTTGTGTGGCATTCGCTAGAACAGGCGGGCGGCCGCTACGCCAACGGAGAAGCCGGATGAATCGATACGTTTTGCGACATCGAGCCGGAGGATTCCTACGAGTCCTCCGATAGACAAGCCAGCTTCATGATACCACCCATCGATGAGCCTCGGCGAGTATGTCAAACCCTGAAGAGCATTATTTGAGATCTCGGTTCTACCATGTCCCCCAAATACGGAAAGCGTTATTCCACTGCGAGCCAGACTCCACGCTCCTATCAGTTCAAATGGTGATGTCCTGAAATTATGCTCCCAGAAAATTGCTACGGTGTTGTCCCCTTCGAACGGACGTACGCCGCCGGCCCGCAACGAGCCGAATGGCGTGTAGATTCCATTCGACGCGTCTACGATTTGCAGTTTTTGCGCAGGCACTGTTCCTCGGTGAGTCGAGCCGGTGAGTCTGACATCTAACGACTGCGGAATCAACCGCCGACGGCCAAATGTATTGAACCTCCAATCGAGAGTCGCTCGAGCAACGGTGAAGTCAAAGTCTGATTCGCCGATCGATGGCGAGCTGTGCTCTACATCAAAGCGTAACGACTTGCTTCCAGTGACGGACAAGACGTTTCCGTTGTCATTCAACACAACGCTAGCCGTAATAGATCGCAAATCTCCCTCGCGGATAGATGGATTGGGAGGCTGAAGCTCTTTTCTTCCCACCAAATCATAACTTGTCTGCCTCGCGTACGAACGATGCTGCTCGATGTTATAGCCGAGGCCGATTCGCGATTGATAATTTCTTAGTTCGAGTGTTGACTTGAAAGCGAGAGACTCGTTCAGGAAGTAGTCGTAATAATCTTTACGACCAAACAGAGTCAGCACGGTGTTAGCTACCTCACTGAATGGCTCCGATTGATACCTTGGTTCAATCGCCTTGTAGTACAGTGCATCGAGACCGACACGGACGTCGTCACCCGAAAATATTCCACCGCCGAGTTTATAAGAGATATCTTTGATCGCGGTCATATATGCGAGTCCGGCTTTAAACCGAACCCCCGTCAAACCAGTGCTTTCAAATCCGAGATCCGCACCAATTCGGAGGCCTTCGACTCTGTTAAAGATGATGTGAGGAGTGACATCTGTATCGATAGGTCCGGTTTGGGAGCCTCCTTCGCCATCTTCACCGAAAGAAAAATCTACCGTCGAGCCTCTGCCGAAAACTCCACCCGGTTTGAACGCTTTTTCGAGCGTCAACGTGGAGTCAATATTCTGGTATGCGTCGGCCTCGCGCTGAGTTAGCGGTACACTCAGCGAAGCGAGGTAGTTCTCCGAATAGGTGGTGTCCGATACAGCGACATCTTCCGCATCACGCGCAAACAGTGAATCGGGTGTTGCCGCATTGATTTGATAATTCGTAAGTCGTGAAAGCTGATCGACATTTATTTCGGGAAACGTTAGCAATCTCCCCATCCCCACTTTGATTTTCGTCCTGGCATGCAAGTCAGAGGGGAGCCATATCCCGTCGCCGTAGTCTGTAAACTGCTGGTACATCACGATCTGGAAGTCCTCGACTGGAGGGGGAAACAAGAATGCTTTTCCCGGCGACAGGTTTACCTCAAGCAATACGTACTCCTGATCCAGAACTCGGATAGATCCCTTGAACCCGATCTTGCGGGAATTACGAGGCTCGACGTTTATCTCATACACGAGTGCTTCATCGAGATATGTGTAGTCGACGAGAGAAAACCGATAGTGAGAGAGAGCTTGCGGGTGGGTTACGCCTGGAAATTCGAATCCGCTTAACTCAATATTATCATCGTAGAGGTTCGTCACGAACATAGCGGCCGGAAGAATATCGTTGAATGGAAGGTTCTCAGTTTTCTTTTGCATCAGATTGACTTCTCTGATTCCTTCATTCTTTCGCCAGAACGCTCTTGAAAAGCTTTCTATGATAGAGACGATTCCAGTATCATTTGATATTGTAAACCTGTTGTATGCATCGGCGGTATAGGAGTCCAGGTCGGAGCGCATTTGCTTCTTGCGCTCGATAACTCGACGCATGATTTCGATCGCCGGGTTTTCACCTGTAACTATTACCTCACCCAGTGAAACAACGGCTGGAGCCATTTCTATCCGCAAGTCTGTTGGCGACGAGGCCGCAAGAATTAACTCCTGTGTCTGGTATCCGACATATCGGAAAACAAGAGTAGTGGGCAACGATGGAACGTCGATTACGAACCGACCATCGATATTCGTGATTGTGCCAGTGTACGTGTTAAGAATCCTGATTCCTGCTGCGGGGAGTCCCGCTCCTGTTTCGGCGTCGACGACTATTCCGCTATAACGTTGCTGTCCAAACGAGTTCTGCGATAAAGTGGATGACAGCAAGATGCATGCTATTGCAATACGTAAAATCAGTCGAGGGGACAACCGGCCTGCACGGCCCACATCACTAGACATCCAATTCCTCAACTTCACCCGCGTTGCTCATGATAAACTCGAATCTTGGCGCTGAATCCTTTCCCATCAGCTCCTGAATCGTTGTCTCTGTCACGAGTTTTCTGTTCTGCGGTATTGTCACTTGCAGCAAGCGTCGCGTGTCCGGATTCAGAGTTGTCTCGTTAAGTGTCTTCGGCATCATTTCGCCCAGACCCTTGAACCGTTGAATGTCAATCTTAATGTCTTTGCGCTTCTTCTTCAGCGAGCGAATGATTTTGTCTTTGTCAGATTCATCAAGTGCCCAGTGAGACTCTTTAGCTGCATCGATTCGATACAGCGGAGGTTGTGCCAGAAACACATGTCCGTTCTCGATCAACGGTTTCATGTATCGATAGAAGAACGTTAGTAGTAGTGTCGCAATATGATGACCGTCGGAGTCTGCATCCATAAGCAGAATGACACTATTGTATCTGAGTTGTTCGAGCTTGAGGTTGTCTCCAATCCCGCAACCCAACGCCTGCACGATGTTCGAAAGTTCTTTATTGGCGTTTACTTTTGACAGCGACGCCTGCTCGGCATTCAGCACCTTGCCCCTCAGCGGCAACACAGCCTGAGTATGTCTGTTTCGACCTTGCTTTGCAGAACCGCCGGCGGAGTCTCCTTCCACAATGAACAGTTCGCTTTCAGCGGGATCAGTTGAGGTGCAGTCGGCCAGTTTTCCCGGTAGGTTCAGCCGGTGACTTACGTTGGATTTCCGTCGCACAGATTTGGCTGCTGCCCGGCTGGCGACGCGAGCTCTTGCAGCCTGAATGACGCGTGTTGCAATCGCCTCTCCCGTCGTCGGATTGTCATTAAGATATTGCTCAAGTTCTATCCGAAGCGCAGATACAATCTTGGACCGTGCATCCGAGTTATTGAGCTTCTCTTTCGTTTGACCCTGGAACTGCGGGTCCACCATGAAGAGGTTGATGATAGCTACCAGGCCCTCCCGAACGTCGTCGGCAGTAAGATCCAGGTTCTTCACCATCAGGTCGTGCGTATCCATGTACGCGCGAACCGAACTTCGTACGGCATCGCGCAAGCCCTGCTCGTGAGTCCCGCCATCCCTTGTCGGTATCCCGTTTACAAACGACAAGATCTTTTCGCGAGGCGACTCCGTCCACTGCAGTGCTATCTCCACACGCGCACCGTCGCTGAGTGAATCCTGATTCACGCTAAAGACCTCGCTATGCACCGGACGCAGTTTCTCGATCTTCGTTATGTGCTGCAAGTACTCCGCAATTCCACCTTCGTGGTGATACTCATATTTCTTACGATTCACCTCATCGTGATAGTGTATCAGGAGAGCAGCGTTTAAATAAGCCTTGGTGTCGAGTTGCTCCTGAATCAAATCTGTGTCGAAATCCAGTGTCTCAAAGATCTCATCGTCGGGTCGGAAAAATATCGACGTGCCTGTCCCGCGTGTACCACCTTTGCTCTTCTTGAGTTTACTCTTGGGGAGCCCTCGACAGAAGACCTGCTCATATTTTTTGCCATCGCGTTTTACCGTCGCCACCAATTCCTCAGACAGCGCGTTTACGACCGACGATCCTACACCATGTAGTCCACCCGACGTGATGTAATTTGACGAGTCAAATTTCCCCCCCGCATGCAGTGTTGTAAGAATCACCTCAAGCGTCGGCTTTTTCATCTTGGGGTGCATGTCCACCGGAATACCACGCCCATTATCTGTCACAGTAATACTTTGTCCATCCTTGTGCAGGATGACATCGATCTGTGTCGCGTACCCGTTGGTTGCTTCGTCTACTGCGTTGTCAACTATTTCCCACAGCAGGTGATGGAGCCCGGCCTTCCCTGTACTGCCGATGTACATTCCAGGCCGCTTTCGAACTGGTTCAAGGCCTTCGAGGACCTGTATGTCCTCTCCTGTATATCTCTTCTTTGTCGTCGTGGATGCCATTCTGTGTCAGGATCCGTTAAGTGTAATTTCCATTGGCTCAAGGAAGACGCTCTTGATAGTGCCTCGCTTGATAATAGCCCGCCCCTTGTTGCCCCGATTTGTCACATCGTACTTGGTGGGTCTCACAGTCTCCATTCGACCTCTGGATGTTTCAACTTCGAGGCCCTGGCGAGCGGCGATTGACAACGCAACACCCATTACATAATCATCCTTGTTTAGCCTGATTGCGATCACGCCTTTGGCAGCACTCTTCACGACCGAGATCTGGATAACCGGGAAGATCAGAGCAAAACCGTTGCGTGTGGCGATACATACATTCTCGTCTCCGTGCGATAATTCCGCAAGGACCACCTCATCACCTTTTCCAAGCCTCATGTATAATCGGCCATTCTTTGTCGACGGCTCCGAAAATAAAGAGATGGGGATTCTAAGGCTCTGGCCAAGAGCTGTAAAGGCGGCAACAAAAGGACCTACAGGTTCGCCGTCTCCATTGTCGAATAGCTCGGGCTCAATATCTTCTTCGTAATATGGATCAGGAAGTAATCTCTCGTCCAGCGATACGACGCCCACTACTTTTTCTCCATCGGAGAAATCAAAAAGTTTCTGTACCGGAACGCCATGCCCGGTTGTGCTTGGCAGGTCAGATATACGAAGCGTGTATGCTCTGCCAGCACTCGTAAAAATACTTACCGCGGCGCGAGTGGATCCGGGTAGCACCCACCCTATTGCATCGCCGTCTCGCAGACGAATACTCGTCAAGTCCGAGTACGATTTTTGTCGTTTTACCCAACCATCTCGTGTGACAATGACAGTAGTGTCCTCATCTATGATATAGTCTTCAGCAGAGTACGTCCGCTGTTCGTCGGGTCCGCCTACTACAGTTCGTCGGGGCGTTTCGAATTGCTTGCGCACTTCCCTGAGTTCCGACTTGACCAGTTTCCAGCGGGCGTCTTCATCTTTAAGAAGCTTGCGGAGTCTTGCCGCTTCCTTCTTCTTGGTTTTCAGTTCTTCCCGTATAGCCTCGATCTCAAGCTTCGAAAGCTTATACAACTTGGTCTCAAGCACCGCCTCCGCCTGGATCTCGTCTATACGAAATCGATGTATCAAGCGCTGCGCCGCATCCTGTTTGTTGTTCGACGATCGAATGATCTTGATAGCTTCGTCCAGCCCGCTGAAAATCTTTTCAAAACCCTCAAGGATATGGATCCTCTTCTCGAGTTGGAGCAGGTCATACTCCAGTCGTCGCACAACCACTTCCATGCGAAAATCGAGGAAGTGCTGCAGCACGGTTTTCAGATCGACCTTGCCAGGAGAACATACATCTGAATGTGCATTCGGTATCAGGCACGTCATGTTGACGTGGAAGCGAGACTGAAGCGGTGTGTGCTTGAACAAGTACGCCATCGCCTTGTCTGGATCCGCGCCGCGCTTCAACTCGAGGACTATCCGGATTTCTTCAGTCGATTCATCGCGGATGTCGACTAGCTGGGGGACTTTATCCTTGATAATGTGGTCTGCGATCGACTCGATCAGATTGGACTTCGACAGGGCGTAAGGTATTGATGATATGACGATTCGCTTCTTGCCTTCCAGTTCATATTCTCCCCGTACATCGACTGCGCCTTCACCGTTCTCATAGATGCTCAGCAATTCCTCTTCGGTATTCAGAATTCGACCGCCAGTTGGGAAGTCTGGCGCCTGGATATATTTTGAGACAAGCGTCGAGGTTCTTGCGTTCGGTGAGTCGATAAGATATTCGAGCGCCGAGACTACCTCGCCCAGGTTGTGTGGCGGTATGTTGGTCGCCATCCCTACAGCAATGCCGGTGGCACCATTTACGAGGAGGTTAGGGTATCGGGCAGGCAAGACGACAGGCTCGAACAGGGTTCCGTCGAAGTTCGGCCGGAAGTTTACAGTGTCTTTTCGAATCTCTTCGAGGAGCTGCATTGCCAGCGGGCGGAGTTTTGCCTCCGTATATCGCATGGCAGCGGGACTATCTCCGTCGAGTGAGCCAAAGTTTCCCTGTCCATCAACGAGCGGATCTCTCATCGAGAAATCCTGTGCCATTCGGACCATGGCGTCGTAGATGGCGCTATCGCCATGAGGATGGTATTTACCCATCACTTCCCCTACGACCGTGGCGCTTTTCCTGTGACGTCCGTCCGGATACAACCTGAGATTGGTGAACATCGCATACAGGATACGACGTTGAACGGGCTTCAAGCCATCTCGAATGTCCGGTAAGGCTCGTGCCGTAATAACGGACAATGCATAATTGAGATAACGCTCGCGCGTAGTCTCATCTAAAGGAATAGTCTCGGCAATCCTCATCCGCAGAATTCAATAACGGCTATCAAAGATTTTGTGGGATGAGATAATACGAAACCCATCGTTATTTTGTGCCGATAACACGTCGCGATGCTTATGGAGATTTAACCAGCTTTTGAGCGCGACATAGTAAAGAAGTCCGTTTGCTCAGAGGGGTGCATGTTTAGAATGGCAGCCCGTGTTAGAAGGACGAGTTTATCGGAGGCATCTGTCGGGGAAATATTAGCCATGCGCGCGAATTGCTCGACGGTGACCTGCCCGTATTCTTCCAGATATCGCATGAGTAGCAGCTCCTTCTCGCCAAACTCAAAAGTCACGTCGACATTCGCATCTTCCATCTTCATCAGTCTGAGTGCTTCCGGACTGGCTTCAACACTTTTGTCGTTCACTCGGATGTATACCACTTCCCTGTCGTCTCGTGGAACGACGTGCGGACGCTGCTTGCTTCTGGGAACGCGAACAATGATTACCTCTCGGCGACGAGAAATGCGGACCGCATCGATTGTTGTTTCGACCGGTGGGGTACAGAACTCGTCCAGGATTCCCCGGAACATGAACAGTTCCTCTTCGCGGTCGCGGACGCCGGTAATCGTCCCATCGTCGTCGACACCGATCAAGAGGTTCCCACCATTCGTATTCGCGAATGCAGCAATCTCTTTAGCGAACCGAGCTCCCTCCGGAATCTTTTTTTTAAACTCCAGCTGCTGCCCTTCTCCGGTGCGGACCAGCCTGGTCAAATCTTCGAGCGTCATTGGTCAATTCGCCGGCGCACCGGTAGGTGTTTAGTCTACTGATTCTTCCTGTTGGAGCAGCCAGTCTTCGTTCTTGGCTGACCTGTTCATCAACTCCTTCACTGCTGCTTCCGGTTTCTTTCCTTCAAAGAG
>CBDUKH010000004.1:0-72551 GCA_965367755.1 uncultured Rhodothermales bacterium | reverse complement strand
TGGCAGCTGGTAGTATTTGCTTTACAACCTGATTAGTCGGTTCAACTGAACGATTGCTATACCTGATAGCACCACTTTCACCGGTGGGTTACGAGACTAATTTAGACAAACATCTTTGTAAAAGCCGGAATGGATTCGCACGCAGCATCTGACGTTCACTATCCGTTTAGCCTTCGCGGTTGGATAGGTACAACCTACGGATTTAACCTTCCCATCAATCGCGGAAACGGAATCGCTTCTCTCAAGTGAGGCAGCTTGCATATCCAGGTGATCGTTCGTTCCAGTCCGATCCCGAATCCACTGTGAGGCACTGAGCCAAAGCGGCGCAGATCGAAGTACCACTGAAATACTTCTTCGGGTAAGTTATGTGCCTTAACCTGGCGTTTCAGAAATTCCAGATCCGTCGCTCGCTCCCCACCGCCAACGATCTCTCCGTAACCTTCGGGAGCAAGTACGTCAATTCCAAGGGCCAGTCGATCGTCATTCTCATCGCGCTTCATATAGAACGCTTTGATGTCCGCCGGAAAGCGATGCACGATAATGGGTTTGTCGAAGTGCCACGTTAGCACTGTTTCATCGCTGCCGCCGAAGTCGCCTCCCCATTCAAAAGTTGTCGCGGACTCCCGCCAACCCGGAAGATTCCGAAGCTCTTCCTCGATCTCGGCAAGTCGACCCATGATCTCAATCTCGCGTGCATCAATTCTGCGCTTCTCTCCTTTCTTAGCCTGGCCGTATCTGCTTTTATTTGTGTCGATTTCCGTTTTCAGGTCCGCCTCTTCCTGTCGCAGGTCGGCGTCCTTCGCATCAAACATCTCAGCCGTTTTAGGCGAGCGCAAAATATCCACTGCCTCCGAGTACGAGATTCGTGGAAACGGTTTCGTAACACGTTCGAGAGGTGCGATATTTCGTTCAAGGAAATCCAGTTCGACGCGGCAGTTTTTCAAAACGTCGGCGGCAATACGAACGATAAGGTCTTCTGCGAGCTCCATGTTCATATCCAGATCGTAGAACGCCATCTCAGGTTCAATCATCCAGAATTCTGTGAGATGCCTTCGCGTCTTCGATTTCTCCGCGCGGAATGTCGGACCAAACGTATAAATCTTACCCATTGCCATGGCCATAGCTTCACCATACAGCTGGCCACTCTGCGTGAGGTATGCCTTGTCGTCGAAGTAGTCCATCTCGAAAAGTGTTGATGTCCCTTCGACCGCATTCCCTGTCAATATCGGCGCATCCATCTGCACAAACCCTTGCTCCTGAAACAGGTTGTGGATAGACATTATCACTTGATTACGAATGCGCATGATGGCCCACTGCCGACGACTGCGCAACCAAAGGTGTCGGTTGTTCATCAGGAAGTCGACGCCATGTGCCTTCGGAGAGATTGGATATTCTTCGGAAGCGCCGATTATCCGAACTTCCGTCACCTGAACCTCGACACCGCCGACCTGACGGTCGTCGGCGGCCACCGTGCCCTCTATTTCCAACGACGTCTCCTGTGTCACCGAGCGCGCCGCCTCCCAGCTCTCGGCAGGGACCGTATCCTCAGAAACAACACACTGGACCAGACCCGTTCCATCCCGTAGCTCGATAAAACTCAAGCTCCTGGATTCACGTTTGTTATATACCCAACCTTTGAGGGTTACCGTTTCGGAGATATGGTTTGATAAATCGGATACGTAGACGTGTCCCAACGACGTGACTCAGGTTTGTTCGGCAGATTGTGAGCTCAGAAATTGCACAATTTGGCCTGATGAAACAAACCTTATGCTAAAATTTCAGGAAACGAGAAGGCTCAGATGCCTCCCTACTTGTTTAGCTCACTTTCCCAATTGGGAAGGCTACGCTCTCCTGCCACGGTTGAGTGTATCATTTCGAAATCGCCGAACCCTGTACGATCGGCAAAGACAAACATTGCCTGACCTTCGCCCGGGATGTTCGTGAACTCCCAAATTTCGTAAGGGATCTTGTCCCTGTCATACAAATGCGGTTCAATATCACTGGGAATGCCGTAGCGGACCATGGTCCTGCCGCGGTCCGTCTTCCAACCCTCATTGAAGCCGGTCGTGTAGCGCTCATTTGCATACTGAACACGTTGGTAGAATTCCTCGCGGAACTCATTATTCACCGTCCTCGGATTAGGGTCCCTCTTTTGCCAGAACTCGAGCAGGTATCGACGCCTGGCATCTAGATCGTCAATAGATCGGATTCGGCGCTTCTCCTGCTGAGTCGCCACGATATCGATCCGCTGGAATGCCGCCTTGACCTCTTCCTCTGTCATGCTGGCAAATTCACTCGTCTCAAACGTGACTTCTGCTGCAGCCGGCAACTCCCGTTTTACGTCCGGGTTGAAGACAAAGAACTTCCGACTGCGCTCGACGAGTGCTTCGTTGTCACTGTTCAGCAGCACGATCTTAAGGAAGTAGGATCCACTGGGCAGTGTAGATATATCGAATTGCCCGACAATGACATCAGGCGATTGTGCCGGTCGCGACGTTCTCTTTTGCAGGCCTGCAGTCGCAGCGGCCGTATTGGCCTCGGAAATATAGACTAGAGAAGTATACTCCTCATTCCCGATTACATCAGGCAAATTGTATGCTTCAGCGTAATAGAAAATATTCTTCAGGTTATTGCCAAAGAGCTGGTTTGCATTGGGCCGGATCGCGAGTCCATTCTTATAAAAGTTATTTTCGCGATCCTCACTGGGTCGGATATCAGTTGCCAGTGTCAGGTCCGAAAGACCCACGAGTCCTGCCGCTGCAAAGTCCGGTACGACAAGATCGCGCTCCAGATTAAGTTGCGGTCGACTCTCCATCTCATTCGCCGGAACGTCTACCTGGATTCGATATTCTCCCGGCGGGACGGTAGACCTAATCTGATGCACAAAATATTGCCCTTCCTGTAGCCCCGACGTGTCGCTCAGCACGAAGTCGAGCGAGATGGAATCAGACCACACCGGTCCGGTAGGACTTCCTTCGAGAGCCACATCGGCTCCCCGGTTAATCGCCAGGTTAAGGGGTATCGAAGCCTTGAGCAGATTTTCTTCCTGCTGGAAATGTAACGACGCGGCATCCACGGCAAGATAGAACTCCACCATCGAACTGCTCTGGTCAAATGCGAATGACGCATGATCCAGGTCAACTTTTAGCGGCTGCGGTTGCGCCTGATCCTGCGCGCTACTGAACTGTGTAGCAAACAAAAGAAGGCTGAAAACGGAAACAACGATTCTACTTGATAACACTTTTTTACCTATTTCCGGGGATGTCTATTGCATATAAAAGTAGGCATCCTTCTCTACAATCGGATGCAGGGCATGGGTTACTACCCCTCAGATATCTTTTACTTTAGTCACGGGAAGAATGATTCAACAGTACAGGAATAGCTATTCAAGCCAGATTCTGTATCACTCGAACGACAAAGAGGCTGGCAGGCCACAACAACGCCAGATCCAGGATCAGGGTACCTACTCGATTTCCCCTGGAGTAATTCGTCGCGACAACCATAAAAAAAGACATGCCGGCCATGTCAACCAGAAGCAGGACTCCATCCACGCCCATCATATATAGCAGACCAGCGCCAATAAGACCAAACATTACACTAACATGAATCGCGGTTTTGATTCTTTGCTGACCAAGCCTTGTCGCCGGGGTTATGCTCCCACACATTACATCGCCAGTACTGTCATTCAGATCTGCCAAAAGACAATTCGGTAACAGGTAAAAAAATCGGTACACCATAAGCACCACAATCGTACCCCATCCAACGGATGAAAAAGCCAGGGGCAATAGCGCAACTCCAGCGGACCATGCCAGCGCTATCATGAATGGCTTAAGCAGTGGAAGATTTTTCAACGGCCGTGGCGGTATAACATACGCTGCTGCTATCGTTAGCAACACGAGCGCTACTATCTTTGTAGCCAGATCAAGTTGACTAAAGATGGCAAGACCGACAAGTCCAGCGGTAGTAATCGAAATTCCGACTACCCAACGATTTTCAGTAAACCACTGCGTTCGTTGTGGATTGTTGATAAGGTCGGCGTTGGATGGCAAGAGTCGATCGACGAGATATATACTCAACGCACCGAGTGATCCCGCGGCGAGGATTTCAGAAGGTATCTTTGAACCGGTCAGAATCCCAGAGCAGCTCATAAGTACTGTAGCCAGGAGTGCAATATGAAGTTGACTGAAAGCTAACCAGCTTCGTGTAGAAAATCGCTGGCTGCGGCTACTGGCTGAGATGATCGCTGGGAGTTTCACGTCAGAATCTATCGAACGCTGTGACGCGTTCGGAAGTATACCGGAGAGCATCGTCGTCGAATCGGCGCTCGTCTACGACGATCTTTTCACTGTCAATCTTTATCTGATTGTAGTGGTTCTCAAGTTTTGCAGGGTATCGGCCTCGATTGCTCGTCGCTGTGCCTGCGCTTGCGACAATCAGCTGATCCTCCGAATCCCTGTCGAACACTTCCAAATGCGATCTGTGCAGGTGACCGGATAGTACCATATCCACGCCTTCCTCCTGCAATATCCTGAATGTCTTCCCACCGAATCTACTTACATCATGTCGGCCGAACTCTGGCATAGATACCAAATGATGATGCACAACAAGGATCTTGAAAAGCGATTTATCTACTGAACTGAAGAACTGGCGGATTCGATTTCGATCACGTTTTCTAACCAGCCCTGCCTTCACGGTCCAACCATGTACAGACGATATACCGAGGACGGCGACACGCTCATCCACATATGCAGGCGACAGATCCGGCGTAATGTATTTGCGATACCTTTTGACTGGAGTCGTTAACCGATGGACCGGGTACCACCAGGCGTACGCATCGTGGTTGCCTGGCACGACCAGCACTTCGGAGTGGAACGACTCGAGCATTTCGCGAGCAGCAGTTAGCTGACGCCGCCGCGCGCGCTGCGTGAGGTCTCCCGAAACAACGACAAGGTCTGTTTCTACGGCGTTGATTTCATCAACCAGTGCCGGGACAATCCCCTGCTGCGATATCCGACCGAAATGAATATCCGAAATGTGTGCTATCAGCACGATGTCGAGACGATATAGTTAGAGGACCATTTTTAGTGGAAGCTCGAGGTACTGGCGTACCGTCTCGAGGAATTGCGCGCCTGACGCACCATCGACGGAACGATGGTCGCAGGACAGGGTGACCTTCATGCGCTTGCCAGCGACTATCTTGCCATCCGCAACCACTGGTTCGTCACGGATAGCACCAATGGCCAGTATGCAGGAATTAGGCGGGTTGATAATAGCCGTGAATTCTTCGATACCAAACATCCCGAGGTTGCTGGTTGAGAATGTCGATCCAGAATATTCTTCCGGCTTGAGCTTCTTGTCACGAGCCTTCCCTGCCAATGTTCGGGTCTCCGCAGCGATCTGCCTCAGGCTTTTGTGACTTGCGTGCCGAACTACCGGTGTAATAAGTCCTTCATCTACTGCCACAGCAATAGCTACGTGAGCATTCTTATGGTAATCTATTTTCCCGCCTGTTTCGTCGTACGACGAGTTGACGGCCGGATGCTGCAGGAGTGCCATTCCGCACGCCTTGGTCACGAGGTCATTAAACGAAATCTTGACCTCTCCCGATTCCTCTACTCCAGAATTCGCCTGCCGCCGAAACTCGATAGCGTTCGACATGTCGATGTCGATCGTCAGGTAAAAATGTGGTGCCGTGAACTTGCTTTCAGACAGCCGGCGTGAAATCGCCTTCCGCATTTGGGACAGCTTGACTTGTTCTGGCGCCTGGTCCACCGGAAGTCCCTGCGGAGATGCAAAGGATGATCCGGACGAAAGTGCAGCTTCAATATCTTTTTTAACGATTCGGCCTTGCGGTCCAGACCCGGAGATACCCTGCAGGTTTAGCTGATGCTCACTGGCAAGTCTGCGGGCTAGCGGTGATGACAAAACACGACCAGATGTCTTGGCTGAAGAATCAGCACCTACTGTCATGGGCATCTTGTCTGTCGATGCTCCGTCTCCTGATGCTGCGGGTGCCGATACGGTTTCGGAAGGTGACTCATTGGAGGAATTATCGGAATCGTCCGAATCAGAGCTCCCGGAGTCTGATTTCGCCGCAGCAGGAGTAGATCCCCCTTCATACCTGGCGAGGATATCTGAAATATCTTCCCCTTCTTTACCAAGAACGGCAATGAGACCACCGATTGGCAAGGCGTCGCCTTCGCCGGCGACCTTCTTAAGAAGAACACCGTCGTCATATACTTCGAGGTCCATCGTCGCCTTATCGGTTTCGACTTGAGCGATTATATCTCCTGCAGCAACACTTGCCCCTTCCTCAACCTGCCACTCAACGAGTACACCTTCCTCCATAGTGTCACTCATCTTAGGCATCTCGACAGCTATAGCCATTTCTTATCCGATTCTTTTTTAATAGTCGATTGTATCAAAATTTCAGGTTGGCGCTATACGTACATCACGCGCTTGCACGCATCCACGGCATCCTGAACCTGCGGCATATAATATTCAATCAGATTCTTCGCGTAAGGTGCCGGAGTATCCTTCGTCGTTATGCGGATGATAGGTGCATCGAGATAATCGAAAGCACGCTCCTGAATCTGATACGTCATTTCAGATGAGATACTTGCAAAGGGATTGCTCTCATCGATTATCACGCATCGATTTGTTTTCTTGATCGACTCGACGATGGTGTCTATGTCGAGCGGTCGAATGGTTCTGGGATCGATGACCTCAGCTTCATAACCATCTTTTGCAAGTACGTCAGCTGTCTCCAACGCCTGCCAGTAAGTTTTGCTGTGGCCGATGATGGTTACGTCCGATCCTTCGCGTGCAATTCGGGCCTTCCCAATGGGAATTGTGTAGTCTTCCTCATCCGAAACCTCTCCTTTGAGACCAAACATGACCTCGCTCTCAAGAAAGACGACCGGGTTGTCGTCGCGGATGGCCGACTTGAGCAACCCCTTGGCATCATCCGGATTGGATGGTGCGATGACAATGAGACCGGGAATGGTCGAGTAGATCGACTCGGTAGATGTATTGTGTGTTGCCGCCAGTTGGCCCGCTGCTCCGTTGGCTCCGCGAAACACAATGGGTACCTGAAACTGTCCGCCGGACATGTAACGAATTTTGGCCGCGTTGTTAATTATCTGATCGATCGCCACGAAGGAGAAGTTGAAGGTCATAAACTCGACTATCGGTCGCAAGCCGTTCATAGCCGCGCCAATACTCAGGCCACTGAATCCGTTCTCGCTAATTGGAGTGTCAATGACCCGCTTGGGTCCGAACTGATCGAGCATTCCTTCGCTTACTTTATAAGCTCCGTTATACTCAGCGACCTCTTCTCCGATAAGGAACACCGTTTCGTCCCTTTCCATCTCTTCGGTCATCGCGGCACGAAGTGCCTCTCTATACTGCAATGTCGCCATAACTGGTAATTGTTGAATCTTATTTATGACAGGAAGGGATAATCTCGAGAACTGTAGACGTCCTGGTAGATGGTATCCTCATCCGGGAACGGGCTGTTGTCAGCGAACTCGACAGCTTCGAGCACCACTTGTTTGACTTCTTCATCAATCGCGTCGAGCGCGTCATTGTCCGACAGGTCCTTTTCAATCAGATACGCCTTGAGACGAATGATAGGGTCTTCATTTTTCTTATCATCCATCTCCTCCTTCGTCCGGTACTTTTGAGGATCGGACATCGAATGGCCCCGGTATCGATACGTGCGGACCTCGAGCAGGCTCGGCTTATTCTCGCGCGCCAGTGCAATGGAGTCTTTCATGGCAGCGTAGACATCGAACACATTCATTCCGTTCACAAGCGCGCCGTTCATTTTGTAGCGTGGCGCGTGTTTATAGAAATCTGTTTCTGCAAAGGCACGGTCGACTGAGGTACCCATGGCGTATTCGTTATTCTCGATGACGACTACGACCGGTAGCTCATAAATACCTGCGAGATTGCAGGCTTCATGGAATGAACCTTGCCCCACAGCACCGTCTCCCAGAAATACGACGCAGACACCGCCGTCTTCTTTGTATTTGTGCGCGAAGGCGATTCCAATACCGACCGGTACGTGGGCGCCGACAATGCCATGACCGCCGAAGAAGCGCAGTTCTTTACTGAAGTAGTGCATTGAGCCACCCTTCCCTCGTGAGCAGCCATCGATCTTTCCGAACAGCTCGGCCATGCAGGCATTGGGATCCATTCCGAGTGCGAGACCCAGTCCATGATCGCGATAGGCGGTTATCATGGAGTCCGAACCTATTTCCATAGCATTCGCGGTCCCGGTGGATACGGCCTCTTGTCCAATGTACAAATGAAGGAAGCCGCCTATTTTTTGCTTTCCATACATCTGCGATGCACGTTCTTCGAAGCGACGCTGGAGCAGCATATTCCGGTACATATCAAGCAAGGTTTCGGGTGTGAAACCGAGCGCTTTATGATCAGGCTCCGGATCATCGTATCGTCGAAACGTATCCGTCTGAGTGATCGAATCAGTTCCGGCCAGGACGCCATTCTGATTCTTGTCTGATTTTTTGGTAGTCAATTCGCTTGCCATTTCCGTTATGTGCGGCATATAACGGTTCCAGCCGTCTTTGCCACTATTCGGGTTCACTAAGTCGTGTAACAATACAGTCGCTAAATGTACGAAATAATTGCTTCGAGATTGTTTAATCAAAGTTCACCTTTATTGAACCAAAAGCGGCTTTACGATGTATGTTCGAGGAATCCCAATGTCTACCGGTGATACACGGCAATTTTCCCGGGTCGCCTGGATATTAACCTGTTCCGGTTGAACGCCTTTTGAATTAACCGAATAAGATTCTGGAAACGATAGATCTTGAGGCCCTGCTCTCCGGTGACCATAAGGCGTTCGAACGTCTGGTTAGGAATGAAAGCGCTCGCCTTTTCAGGGTGATTATGAGGCTCCTTAACGATGAGGAGGAGGCGAAAAACGTTTTGCAAGAAACTTTTCTGCAGGCCTATCAACGTCTGGATACGTTTCGTCGGGAGTCAAAGGTCACGACCTGGCTCTATGCAATTGGAATAAACCTCGCACGGGCGTCGCGCAGGAAAAGCTCTCGATATGACACTCTGTCTGAGCCGGACCTGGAGCGCCTCCAGCCTCAGTACCGTGCAGGAATGCGCGTTGACAAATATGAGGCGTGGAATCCGCACAAACTAATTGAATCAGAAGAACGGCATCGACTCGTACGAGAGGCAATTATGAGACTCCCCGAAGACTATCGGATCATCGTGACCCTACGGGATATCGAAGAAATGCCAACTTCAGAAGTGGCAACGATGCTCGATATAAGTGAAGGCGCGGTACGCGTCAGGTTACATCGCGCACGACAGGCTTTGAAAAAATTACTTACCCCACATTTTGTTTAATATTGTCAGAGTACAACCTTGATCAAGCTCCTCTTTTCAAAACTCTTCGGAAAATCGGCTTCCTGCGAGGAAGTTGACGGTTTTCTTACAGAATATCTCGAAGGTACACTGGACGATAACACGGTTAAGAAGTTTGAGTCGCATATTGCGCTTTGTCCCATGTGCGTGGACTATCTTGAGCAGTTCAAGTTGGCTATTGAGGTCACCTCGAAGGATACCGTCGTTGTGCCTCCCGAGCTAGTCGAACAGACTGTCTCGTTTTTGAGTCAACACCTCGATTAGACTCCTATAATTTTATTTCTTTACAGTTGACGTCTCCACACTTACCGGCCGAGCTATCGTCGAATGCTCGTCCTGTCGTTGTCATTCCTACGTACAATGAATCTGCGAATATCGCGGATGTTGTAACTCGTGTCCTGTCTCTTCCCTCTCAGTTCTCACTTATTGTAGTGGATGACGGTTCGCCGGACGGCACCGGGCAAATAGTTGCTTCATTAGCAGAAGAACATCCGGAGCGGATTCACCTGATTGAGCGCGAGGGCAAGCTCGGATTAGGGTCAGCGTATCTTCAGGGATTTGAATTCGCTCTCCAGAACGGGTATGAGTTTATCTGTGAGATGGATGCTGATCTGTCTCACAATCCGGCCGATCTTGAGAAACTGCTGGCACCGGTAAAAAGTGGGGTGGCGGACCTGGCTATCGGATCGCGATATATCAACGGAGTCAGGGTTGTTGACTGGCCACTCCACCGCCTTGTTCTGTCTTATGGAGCTGGCATTTACACGCGCATGATAACACGCCTGCCCGTAACGGACGTGACAGCTGGCTTCAAGTGTTTCCGCCGGTCTGTCCTCGAGGCAATCGACTTCTCTCGAGTTCGGTCAACGGGCTATTCGTTCCAGATTGAATTGAACTATCGTGCCTGGAAGAAAGGCTTCACGTTGCTTGAGGTACCGATAATCTTTGTCGAACGCACGGAAGGCCAGTCAAAGATGAGCAAAGCCATTGTTCGCGAGGCCATGTTCAAGGTCTGGGAACTACGCCTTCGTGCAATGTTCAAAAAACTGTGATTTTTGAAAAGTTGGAAAGGGATCGTGGATGGCAGGAATGCCAGAACGGTTTGAGAATTTCTGAAAAGCAGCGGGGGGCCGCCGCTTCCTCCTCCCCAGTAGCAACGTAACCCATTTCGACGCCACTTTCATGAGCGGTTCATTAGCAGTTGATTAGAACACAGACTACCAGAATCGCCATTCTTGTGACACGGTACCCGGGAAAACAGGCCCGTCACATTAAAGATGCGACCTCAGTACCGGCGAATCGCAGTACCACAGCCGTGTTCGTTTGAGCCACCAGTAGTAGCGAAAGCGAGGGAAATAAACCGGATGGGCTAGCCGACATATTCCGTTGGTCGACCGGTAAGTTTTTAAAACCTCTGTGATGTTGTTTGTACACCGCGTCTCACGCCCTATTTTCCCCCTTCACCTCAAATTGAACGATTAATAGATACATCTCTTATGGAGCCCTATTCTAAACTTACAGCGCCTTCCGAGGGCCAGTCCATTACTCTTGTTAACGGCGAACTGAATGTGCCGAACAATCCGATTATCCCTTTCATCGAGGGCGACGGAATTGGACCTGATATTTGGGCAGCAACGGTGCGAGTGCTCGACGCTGCCGTTCAGAAAGCTTATGGCGACGACAAAAAGATTGTATGGTTCGAGGTCTATGCCGGCGAAAAAGCAAACGAAAAGTATGGTGAGTGGCTTCCGGAAGACACCTTGCGATCTGTCCGTAATCACCTGGTCGCCATAAAGGGTCCCCTGACGACACCGGTCGGGGGCGGAATACGGTCCTTGAATGTCGCCCTCCGACAAAAGCTGGACTTATTTGCGTGCGTGCGACCGATTCAATACTTCGACGGCGTCCCTTCTCCCGTCCGCGAACCGGAACTCGTAGACATGACGATCTTCCGTGAGAATTCAGAAGATATCTATGCCGGCATCGAATATCGAAGTGGAGCCGACGATAACAAGAAGCTGCTAAAATTCCTGATCGACGAACTCGGAGTCCAGTCGATTCGCTTCCCAAATACGAGCGGCCTCGGTATTAAGCCGGTATCCCAGGAAGGTACGGCTCGAATCGTTCGCGCTGCCATTAACCATGCCATCGAGCGCGGGTACAAGTCAGTTACCCTTGTACACAAAGGTAATATCATGAAGTACACGGAAGGAGCATTTCGCGATTGGGGTTATGAGATCGCCAAAAACGAATTCGACGCAAAAGAAATTGACGGAGGTCCATGGTGCGAGCTTCCTAATGGTATTGTCATCAAGGATGTCATTGCGGATGCATTCCTCCAACAGATTCTTACTCGACCGGCCCAATACGATGTGATCGCCACGTTGAATCTGAACGGGGATTACATTTCAGACGCACTGGCTGCACAGGTGGGTGGAATTGGTATCGCCCCCGGGGCCAATATCAATTACGACACCGGACATTCAATCTTCGAAGCTACCCACGGTACGGCGCCTAAGTATGCAGGCCAGGATAAAGTAAACCCGGGTTCACTTATTCTGTCGGGCGAGATGATGTTACGCCACCTCGGTTGGCACGAAGCAGCTGACAAGATCATTTCGTCGCTCAAAAAAACCATCTCTCAGAAGCGTGTCACGTACGACTTCCATCGTCAGATGAGTGACGCCAAGCTTCTCAAAACAAGCGAATTTGGTGATGCGATGATCGAAAATATGGGGTAGTTTTTTCGCGCATAGTGACCAGTTGCTGAACCGCAAGGGAGGCGATTAAACCACGAACGTCCGCCAGTGCACCATCATTAATTGGTATTCAAACGCTGACAGTATCGGATACGCACCTTGGGCATCGATGGCTCAAGGTGCTCCTAAGGTAACTGCTTGTCCAGATCAGGAGTCAACGAGATTCGACGTCTGCACCTCGTCAATAATTGCATCGTAGCGACCGACGTGTGTACGCCAGTCCAGTGCCTCCGGAATTTTACGCAAGGTTGACACCGGAAGGGGTCGCTCCTCTCCTTTAAGTACGCTGGTCATATACTTGAAAAGCTGTTCCTCGTCTTCGTATAAAACGGGGGCGTGCAGTAGCGGATTGTGGAGACTTTCGGGAATAAGCTCCGGATAACTCAGGCGATTCGGGAGAAAAGGATGGCACCCGCAATAGATTGCCTCCAGAATTGCAATCCCAAAAAACTCATGGACGGACGTAGACACAACGATGTCGGCCCGGTGGAGTAACCTGCTGTACTCTTCAAAATTTTCCGCATAGCCATAGTGCAATATCCGGTCGGCGTAACGTTCAAACGCCTTGTCAAATTCGTACGGCTTCTCCTGAAAATGTTCACCTGCAAGGATCAATCTGAACCGGTGACCGGCATCGTCAAGTCGATTCATCAGTCGAAAAAAGCCCTCGGGATTCTTGTCGTATTCCCACCTTTGATTCCAGAGAACAATTGGTGGCTGCATCCCCGGACCCCATTGATGTTGGGAATAAGATTCTGCATAAGCATCGTGTGCCTGCAGATCGATTCCAAGTGGTAGCACTGAACTCTTCGCTCGGATCTCCTGAACAGTGTTCAGGTGCGTATAATCTGGAAATAGCTTGAGCAGACTTGGCAAACTCTCCAGCATCTCGTCAAAATGAAACTGGCTATTGAAAACAACTCTGTCTGCAGCCAGGCACGACAAGTAATTAATATATCCGTAGGTAAAATCTCGCTCCTGACCCTCGGGCAGGGGATACGTCAGCTGATTCTCGTGGAAAAACAAAACCACCGGTAAATGAGCATACCGCTGGCGTGTCAGCGCCAGGAATGCCGGGAGGTTGACCATGTCGGTCGCCAGAATAACGTCCGGCACAAACTCCTCATCAATTTGGAGTGCTTTCCTGGCTAACGTGACAGCACCGCCTTGCATTCGCCACTTCCAGAATCGCGGCGTCATTGTCACCGTCCTGATGTCGTGTGTGCTGTGCTTTTGAAGTCCGTCGAGGAAATGTTTATGAGAACCACCATACCATGGTTCAAGGGCCAGAACCCGAGCCATAAAAGTCTATCGTGAAATGTTCTGAAGTTCGTTTATCAACTCGTCTTCTTCTTCGCTCGTGGCCGGGCGTACAATAGAAATCGCACGAACCTGCAAAAAGTCGCGCAGGTTCGAGTCCTTCACTTCGTCAGCCGTAATCAACTTTTCAGCACCCGGATCGAGGACAATTGTCCTAGTGGCCATGTCTATGCTGACTGATCGCGTGTCGGTATTCTTGATTACCATACCACGCCGTTCTCTGGATGCCATAATTTCGTCAATGTTTGTTGTGCTACGACCGTCTTCATGCAATCGCCGTGCCACGACTTAAAGGTAGAGCGACTCTGGCAATATAGCATTACACAGGTGAAGTTGGTCGAAAATGACGGCTCAAACGTTATTTTTCGACGACAATTGTGTTAATATGTCATGACACTCGCTTCTCAGTCGTCGGACACACGGGCTACTCTACTTCGTCGGGCATGCTCCGGACTACTGGATTTCGTCTATCCACCCCTCTGCTGCCATTGTTCGGCACGACTATACCAATCGACGCTAATTTGTACATATTGTGAGACGAATATCGAGTCGGTCGATGCTTTCGAACTGGACCAGGAGATGGAATCAGTCCTGAGGAGCAGCCCTATCGATTCTTTCTTTTCGATGTGGATTTTCGACCGAGGGGGTCCGCTAAGCAGCGTCCACAAGCTACTCAAATATGGGAACCGTCCGCGGATCGGTGTTACCCTGGGGAATCAACTCGGTCTGTTTTATAAAACGCTTCATACACTTGATCGTCACCAACTCGTGATTCCCGTTCCTCTCTACAAACTGAGATACCTCGAGCGTGGCTACAACCAAAGCGAGCGGTTGGCGCATGGGTTTTGCGAGATAACTGGTGCCACACCCGCCAATGATGTCATACAGAGAACACGATCAACGAGAACACAAACGGGACTCAGCAGACAAGAGCGTGTCGACAACCTCGAAGGTGTGTTTAACATCGTCGACGGAAACGCCATAAAAGACAGGCACGCTATCGTACTGGACGACATTCTGACAACTGGTGCGACCGTAGCGAGTCTGGCACGTAAACTGGATGAGGCCGGTGCCTCAAGGATCAGCGTAGTTACTCTCGCATTTACGAGGCCCTACTGACATGCGCAGATGAATAGTCTTCCACATTCATCTGCCTATCACAACGATCCGCGTTCTCTTCGACATTGGTTGCCACAATCGAAATTCCACCACGAGCCCGATGCTCATCGATTACTCGATTGACTACTTCAACGCCGTGCGAGTCTAGATTGGAATACGGTTCATCGAGAAGTAATACCGCCGGGTGGCCGACCAGGGCACAGGCTATTTTTATTCTCTGGACCATTCCGGATGAATACTCGCCAACAGGTCGATCCGCAGCGTCTACAAGTCCTACGAGTTTGAGCAGCTCGTCTTCGGTGGGCTTCGCGTCCTGATAGAATGCGTGGAGAAAGCGGATATTCTCACTACCCGTCAGTGCCGGGTAGACGTTTACTGCGGGGGCAACATAGCCGAAATAAAGGCTGTGCCGATCTCCAGCAATCTTCTCTCCCGCTAGCTCGAGACTCACGGTTCCCGTCGTCGGCCGCAGCAATCCTCCCAGTATCTTCAGAAAGGTACTCTTCCCGGAACCGTTCGAACCTGTTATCGCAATGCATTCACCACCATCTGCCACAAACTCGATCCCTCGAAAGAGAGTTCGATTCCTGAACCTTTTCCCGACGTCGTGTGCTCTCAGCTGTATCATGCCGTGAAATTGGTTGAACGATTATGCGACCCTGAATCCTGTAACATTCGCTGCGCTGCGTTTTATATATATTCTCGATGGCGGAATAACCGCGACCCAAGATAACATAAGTATCGCGCATTGAACATTTTCATTAGGCCATCTTCAGTACCCGATGAAACATTCGGTTTAAGTTTCAATTCTTAAACGATGATGCGTCCCCAATATCTCGTACTCGCTGCCTGCGCTGCTGTTGTCTCGTGCCAGACGTCGACCGATTCGTTCACTGAATCCGACGGAAAACGGCCGTCAGACTGGCACTTTGTTCAACGCACCTATCCTTTCTACAAAAGCGATCCGACCGCATATCCTGACGCCCTCGAATTGATTAAATCCCGGAAAAGTCAGAAACGTCAGGCGGTTGGCACGTGGATTCCCGAAGGTCCGACCAATATCGGCGGGCGTATTGTTGATATCGAATTTGATCCACTGCGACCGGACACGGTCTACGCGGCAGCAGCTACTGGTGGAGTATTGAAGTCGATCGATTCGGGCATTACCTGGACGCCTGTCTTTGACGACCAGACCATCCTCACCATGGGGGACATCGGTATCGATCCGGTTGATTCAGATATCATCTATGCCGGGACCGGAGAAGCCAATGGAGGGCATAACAATTTCGCCGGCGGTGGCATCTACAAGTCAACCGACGCTGGCGTTACCTGGAATTATTCGGGACTCTTGGAAACGACAAGCATTGGACGTGTCATCGTAGATCCCGTTAATAACGACCGTGTATTTGTTGCCGCTGCAGGATCATATTTCGATACCGATCCCAACCGCGGTGTCTATCGATCCGACGATGCTGGCGCAATTTGGGAGAACATCCTCTTTGTAAATGACTCAACCGGCGTCATCGACATCGCACAAAAACCCGACGACAACAATGTGCTGCTCGCATCCGCGTGGGAACGTGTCAGACGCCCGGACGGACCCGTCTACTTGCACGGCAACTCCAGCGGTATCTACCGAACGGAAGACGGCGGCGATACCTGGACGGAATTGGGCCCGGCGAATGGTCTTCCTGTTCCGCTAAAGGATAATACAGGACGTAACCTCGTCGGAAGAATCGGGATTTCATTTAGCAAGAGCAGTCCGAGTACCGTTTACGCGTTGTATACAGATGGATTAAGCTACAGTGGCCTGTATAGGTCGTTCGACGCAGGACTTACGTGGAACGATGCTGATCCGTCGAAGCAGCTGACTGCTATGGTAGGTCCCTTCCCTTTCAGCTGGTACTTTGGTCAGGTTCGTGTTCATCCGTCGGACCCGGCAACAATATTTGCAATGGATGTATCGATCGCTCGAACAGAAGACGGCGCTAACAACTGGTTGATTGCAGGTGGCACTCACGTCGACCATCACGCCCTCGCCTTCGACCCGCGAGATCCAGATAGAATCATTAATGGCAACGATGGTGGAATTGCTATCTCCACGTCAGGAGGGTCATCGTGGATTCCAATAGACAATCTACCCATCACCCAGTTCTACGAGATCAACTTCGACCCCACCAATACGCAACGCCTCATCGGTGGGACGCAAGATAACGGGACGCTGCTTTCAAACGGCGGGCCGGAATGGGACCATATCCTGGGGGGTGACGGGTTTTATTCAATCATCAACCCGGACAACCCGAATATCATATACGCGGAAACGCAAAACGGGGACTTGCGGCGATCCACTAACGGAGGGAATTCGTTCTCGCTGGTGCTAAACGGAATCGATCCCACAGAAAAAACCAACTGGTCGACCCCGGTCGTGATGGATCCCAACAACTCGAGCACGCTTTACTACGGCACGGATAAGATATATCGCACCACCGACGGCGCCACATCGTGGAGCGCCATCAGTCATGAGCTTGGTCGATCCGATTCGACATCACGACTCGGTACTGTCACAACAATCGCGGTGGCACCCACCGATTCTGAAGTGATCTACGCTGGAACTGACGACGGAAAGGTCTGGGTGACCCAGGATTCTGGTGACACGTGGAGCGACATCACCGGTGGACTCCCGTTGAGATGGGTGACACGAATCGCGGTTTCTGCGTACGACCCGAGTACGGCGTTTGTCACATTTTCTGGGCTCAAATGGCGCGATGCTCAACCGCACATCTTCCGGACGCGAGATGCCGGTGCAACCTGGGAAGATATCTCGTCCGATTTGCCGGACCTTCCCATCAATGCTCTCGCCCTTGACGACGTAAATCCGAATGTTGTCTACATCGGCACGGATATCGGAGCGTTCGTCACAGAAGATAACGGGGCCTCCTGGGATATTCTGGGAGATGGCCTGCCAGCCGTGTCAGTCTACGACCTGAAGTACATTGCTTCAACGAAAGAAATCATCGCCGGAACGCACGGTCGATCAGCGTATCGACTTGACGTCCGTACCTTGAGTGTCGGAGTCGATGACACCCCGATAAGGACGAGTCCGGACAAACTAAAAATGTACCCTAATCCTTTCCGGACGAACCTGACGATCGAACTCCCATCGAGCCCTTCGCCGTTTGACGTGTCTATCTATGACATTCTGGGTAGGAAGGTATTGACGGCAGGCAACCTTTCAGGCGGGGAACTTAAACTGTCTGCCGCCGACCTCAAAACTGGATTATCTTCGTCAGGCGTTTATCTTGTTCGCATCACCCAGACCAGCCAACCCGACCGGGTCGTAGCTGAAGGCAGCCTCTTGTACGTCCGGTAACCAAGGTATTTGCTTTTGGAATCGCGTTTCACCCACAACGTTGAGGCTAACCATATCGTTGCGATACAATCGCTTGGCGATGTGGGAACGCAGGGTGCAATGTTTCGCGTCTTCTATCGTCAGGGTGACGGACCTGCCTCCTTCGAAGATATCCCCTTCCATCCTTTCCTCTTCCTTCGCTCTCAGGATTCGCTCACCGGCTGGCGGACGAGCGGCTTCGACGTTGAAGCGTTGTCAGGAGATAACTACTACAAGGCGATAGCGCATTTCGATTCATGGGACACATTATGGAAGTCGCTCGATTACCTTAATGAACGACCTACTCGTGCAGGACAAACGAACCTTACCACCTATCTGCACAATGATCGTGTCTCGCAATTCCAAATGGCGCATGAGCTGACGTCATTCGGCAATATGACGTTCGACGACTTACATCGAATGCAGATTGACATCGAAGTCTACGCTGCGGACGGATTTCCGAACGCTGCCAATCCCGAGGACCGCATTATTATCATATCGATGCTGGACAACCGCGGGTGGGAACTCGTCTTGTCTGCCCTCGACTTTGAGGAGCCAGAACTGATACAGGCACTCATGGAAAATGTGCTCGAACGGGATCCCGACGTCATCGAAGGTCACAACATTTTTAAGTTTGACCTTGAATACATCCGGCAGCGAAGTCAGCGATACGGGATCGACTTTCAGATTGGTCGCAACGGGCACAAACACAGACACTTTCAATCCGCGGTACGATTTGCTGAACGGATGATGTCATTTCCTGCTGTCGACATCCCGGGACGACATATCATTGACACGTTCTTTCTTGCACTCGAATACGATGTCTCCAAACGCGACCTCCCGAGTTACGGACTTAAGGATATTGCGCGCCATTTCGGCCTCTCACCGAGCAACAGGACCTACATCGATGGAGACAAGATCGCCGAAACGTGGCTCAGGGATCCAGACACAGTTCTGTCATACGCCATGGATGATGTTATCGAGACTCAACAAATTGCCGAGCGGCTTTCCGGAGCACACTTCTATATGGCTCAGCTCGTCCCGGTGCAGTATGGTCGACTCGCAAGGACAGGCCCTGGCATCAAAATAGAATCGCTGTTTCTGACGGAGTATCTCAAGAACAGAGTATCGGTAAGCCGACCTGAACCGGGCAAATCTATTGCGGGAGGGTACACCGCTTTGTACTACCAGGGCGTTCTCGGGCCGATTGTCTACGCTGATGTAGAAAGCCTGTATCCATCTATCATGCTTTCGTACAAGATTCAACCGAAGAACGACATTCTCGGTGTCTTCCAGAAGCTACTTCGAGAGTTTACAGACCTCCGCCTTTCGACAAAACGGAGGATGCTCGATGAGACCGACCCGCTGGTTCGCGACGAACTGGATGCACGACAGACGTCTTACAAGATTCTCATCAATGCATTCTACGGGTACCTTGGATTTTCGATAGCACTGTTTAACGATTTTGATCAGGCGGACAGAGTTACGCGGACGGGACAGCATTTGCTCAAATCGATTATCATCGAGATCAACAACACGGGTGGGACCGTCGCCGAAGTTGACACCGATGGAGTCTTTTTCAAGCCGCCTGACAGTGTTGTTTCGAAGATAGAACAGCGCGAATATGTTGAGCGCCTGAACGCCAAATTGCCCGAGGGCATTAGATTGAATTATGAGGGCAGCTACGAAAAGATGCTTTCGTACAAGATCAAAAACTACGCGCTCCTTGCAGATGACGGACACCTCTCGTTCAAGGGTTCATCCCTCATCTCCCGTTCAATTGAAAAGTTCGGCCGCGACTTCGTCCAGGAATGCGTTTTACTCCTGATGCAAGGTGATGTCAATGGGCTCCATCAACTCTATCTCGAAACGCGCAACAAAATCGGACGCCACGAATGGACCAGTGTCGACGACTTTTCGCGATCTGAAACGCTACACGAGGAGATCGGTGACTACCTGGCCGATGTTGCCGCCGGCAATCGACAAAGATCTGCCTCTTACGAAGTCGCCATCGCCAATGTGGAGCGCACCGATACTGAAGTCAACTCCGGAGACAGAATCCAGTATTACGTGGCGCGAAGCGGACCCGGCTCATCTCCTGCCTTCGAAACTGCCAAAGCAGCCGAGTTGTGGGATCCCGATGACCCCGATGAAGACACGGCGTACTATCTGAAACGCCTGGACGAATTCGCCAGCAAGTTTGAACCCTTCTTCGATGAGCATCACTTCCGGCAGATATTCTCCGAAGAGGACCTTTTTGGTTTCGACGCGTCTGGAATTGAGGTAGTCGGTGGCCCCGTAAGTGTCCCGTTGGATTCGTAATTGCTCGGCCTTCGGCCTCGCAGTTATGAGTTATTGGTCATGAGTTATGAGGTCCCGGCCTCGTGCAATTCGAACAACAACACCCATGATGGATTCCCGCCTTCGCGGGAATGACGGGGTGTGGGGTCTGGCAGTTAGAGTTATCGGTCATGAGTTATGAGTGATTCGGTATTCGGGTAGACGACCGTAGTCGTCGTCGGTCGCGTCAATGGTTTTGTCATACTGAGCGCAACCGAAGTATCTATGCCTGGCTTCGCACATTTCGAACAACAACACCGACGATGGATTCCCGCCTTCGCGGGAATGACGGGGTGTGGCGTGAGTCATAAGGGATTCGGTATTCGGGTAGACGACCGTAGTCGTCGTCGGTCGTGTCAATGGTTTTGTCATACTGAGCGCAAGCGAAGTATCTCTTCCTGGCTTCGCACATTTCGATCAACAACACCGACGATGGATTCCCACCTTCGCGGGAATGACGGGCTCTGGTCGTGAGTCATGAGGGATTCGGTATTCGGGTAGACGAACGTAGTCGTCGTCGGTCGCGTCAATGGTTTTGTCATACTGAGCGCAAGCGAAGTATCTATGCCTGGCTTCGCACATTTCGATCAACAACACCGACGATGGATTCCCACCTTCGCGGGAATGACGGGCTCTGGTCGTGAGTCATGAGGGATTCGGTATTCGGGTAGACGAACGTAGTCGTCGTCGGTCGCGTCAATGGTTTTGTCATACTGAGCGCAAGCGAAGTATCTATGCCTGGCTTCGCACATTTCGATCAACAACACCGACAATGGATTCCCGCCTTCGCGGGAATGACGGAGTATTTAGAGAGTGATTTCATCCCTCGTCCCTAATCCCTCGTCCCTCATCCCTCACCCCTACATATCCAACAGGGCCGGCTGCCTGTGAAATAATTCTGCAATCCATTGCTCGCTCTTCTCTATAAGTGCCGTCGTCAACTCTGCATTGAGTGGCTTCGAGAAAAGATATCCCTGACCATAGCGACACTGCATATTCCGCAGGCGATGTAGCTGCCGCTTCGTCTCGATGCCTTCGGCGATGCAATCGAGACCTAAAGAGGTGCCTAGCTCGACGATAGTTTCCAACATCTCACTACCAGCATCCTGGCGGTCCATTCGCTTCACGAACGATCGATCGATTTTCAGAACGTCGATCGGAAGCTGGTGCAACATTGACAATGAAGCATAGCCGGTCCCAAAATCATCGATGCTTATTCTGACACCACAATCCTTGATCCCCTGCATCTCGCGAACCGCGGCATCGGGGTCATCTATGATAACTCCCTCCGTGACCTCGAGATATAACCTCGATCCGTCCAACCGCGACTCCGTCAGCAAGCTGGATATATACTTATTGAGTCCCTCCGTATTAAAGGTTCGATTCGAACAATTCAAACTCACGGACAGGTCTTTACCCCCCGGAATCGCCTGACTCCAATACGCCAGACGAGCTATCGATGTCTTCCACATCCACTTGTCTAACTCCACAATCAAATCAGACTCTTCCGCTATCGACAAGAACTGATGTGGCGCTAACAGTCCCTTGGTCGGATGCGACCATCTGAGCAGTGCCTCAAATCCCATCAACTTGCCCTGAAGGATATTGACCACAGGCTGATAGTAGACCCGTAATTCACCTCTCTCGACGGCACGACGCAAGTCACTTTCAAGCTGGAATCGTTCCGTTGCTTCCATCTGCTGGCTACGGTCAAAAACTTCATAGCACGATCGGCCCGCTCGCTTTGCTTGATACATCGCTGCATCGGCATCTCTCAAGACATCTTCTGCGAGGTCGTACTGTTCGCCTCCCACGACAATTCCGATACTCGCAGCGCTAAAGATCTCCAGTGCTTCGATAATGAATGGCGCCTTGAGTTTTTCCATTATACGGTCGGCTACGTCACGGGCACCTTCAAGCTTTTCGACATCATGCAGCAGAATGGCAAATTCATCGCCGCCGAGTCTTGCAACAACATCTTCATCACGTACACAATCCTGCAGTCGGTCGGCCAGCTTCTTGAGCAGAGCATCTCCGGCATGATGCCCCATACTGTCGTTGACCATCTTGAATCTATCGAGATCCATAAACAGCAGTGAGAACGGTCTTCCGCCCTCATCTTTCGACGTCAAACTGTCCAGCGTGCGTAGTAGCATCATCCGATTCGGTAACCCGGTTAACAGGTCGTGATACGCATGATGTATCAGGCGATCCTGCATCTCGCGCCGCTCGGTCTCGTCGCGAACGATAGCAAGTATGCCACTGTAATTTCCCTCGTCGTCCTTGAGCACGTTCGCAGAAGTAGAGACGTACTTTTCCGTTTCCGTATATGACGTAGATATTATAAGTTCACCGGCCCAGGCGCCCGTCTCCGTCAACAACCTCCAGGCTGTCATCTCTTCTTCGGGCGATTCAAATCTGAATTTCAGAATATCATCAGGACTCTTTCCGATGGCATCCTTTGAGGGACATCCCGTTAATTCTTCTGCGCCTTTATTCCAGAACGAGATGGACATATTCGAATCCACTGTGACAACGGCATCCGTCACCTGTGAGAGGAGATTCGCTTTGAATCGCGTATTCCGTTCCTTTCGTCGTTGCTCTGTAATGTCCACAAAAATCCAGCGGTGACCGCTCACCGCACTGTCGATCTCAACCGCGATATACTGAATCGACACTATTCGACCATCCGGCATCATCACATCTTCCTGTGACGCAGCATCACGACCTTTCAGTCGTACCTCGATCAGGCTTTCGATGATTGCGCAAGCAGGAGCCTTTATCTGGCTGGTCAGATGCTGAAAGTGGCGACCAAGGAATACGGCCGGGGAATTAGTCAGCCCGAAATAAACAAGAAAAGATGGGTTGACGTACTCGATGTGCCCGGCCTGACTCAGTTCAAGCAATCCCGCAGAAGCCTTGTCTGCTCTCCCGACTCTACCTGATGGTACGTCACGCCTGAATTTCTGCCCGTAGGCACCGTTTTGCTTGTACATCTTGCAACCGAAGGGGAATTGTCTTCTCTCGATCCGGACAAGTTTGGACCTACACTTGTATCGGTTGACTGTGGTCCAGACTTTACAAATCAGGCACACCTATTCCGATGAGTGTTCGCACTTCTTATCTTCGATCAACCTGGACGGACAACGGTGGACATTGGGCATGAAAATCACAAAACAACAAATAGATCAATTCAACAACGAAGGATTTTTTATCCTGGAACGAGTCATTTCGGAAGATCAGATCGAGGGCTTGCGTGCTGAATGTCAACGGTACATCGACAAGTACGAGCAAGAGATGGAAGCTAAAGGTGTAACCTCGATTGGCATCAATCATTACAAAAAGAGATACTTCATTAGCCAACGTGGAATGGAGAGTCCGATCATCACAGACTTTTTGTTTAGTGATCTTATGGCAGATATCTGCAAGGCGACGCTCGGCGACAACGCTTACCTATTCCACGAACAGTATGTAGTCAAGGCAGCAGAAGTTGGCTCTAAGTTTGGCTGGCATCAGGACAGTGGTTACATCGGTCACTACCACCGCCCGTACGTTTCATGCTGGTGCGCCCTGGATGACATGACAGTTGAAAACGGGACGATCTACGTGCTCCCGTATCAACGCGCCGGGATGAAACCGAATGATTTGATAACGCACACCGTCGAGGAAGGCAGTAACGACAAGGTCGGTTATCATGGAGACGACCCCGGTGATCCAGCTATCGTCCCTGTCGGAAGTATCGTGGTATTCTCGAGTCGGACCTTTCATCGAAGTGGTCAAAACACTACCGACAAAATGCGTCGTTGCTATCTCGCGCAGTACTCCGCCGAACGAATAATGGATATCACAGGAGAAAAATTGTGGAGTCAGGCCGTCCCCATTCTGCGGGATGGTGAGCGACTACATCCGGCAGTTGCCTAGCGACGAACGCGAACTGCTTCGCAGTCCTGCCTCTAGTCGTTCAAGGATCGAAGCAAGTCAGAGTACGATGTGGCGACGAGGTCGTCAGGCGAAATTTTGAACAGACTGAGGAAGTAGTCGCACTGCTGCTTCAGTTCCTCTACTCCTCGGGTTCCGTCCGCATCGATTGCCTCAGCTTCCACAAACGTCCCTAGCTCCTCGACGTTGTCCAGGTGTAACTTAACGTTATCAACAAAGTAGATTTCTCTTCGCTTTACGACGCGCACGTCAATCCCCATTGCTGTCGTGAGAAGTCGTAGAAGAATCTCAGGGTCCGGTGCGGCATACAGTTGGACGTCAGACTGCTTGGGCGCTGTCCCGTCTGGCCGACTATAGTAGATCAACTTGGTCTCAATATTTCCCTGCCTCAGCTTCAACCTTCCTTTCGGAACGCGGAAGTAGGTATCGATCTGATTGTCTTCTCCGACGTATCGGTGGTCAAGCGATTTGATCGCCTGCCTGATCCTGGGCAAGTCACTACAGCGAGCTTTAAACTCAATGTTTGTTCGTCTCCCGGTATCCTCGGCCTTCGTGTTCATCAATCCTGGCCCAGATTTTTCCTCATGAGGATGGCCGACGTCGGACATACGTCCTTGAATTCTGATGTCTGCTCTATCGCGGTTGGCACTTCGTTCCGATCCGTGACGACAAAGCCATGCCTGGCGAAATATTTCTGTGCGGTCTCTGTTAGCAGGTAGACGGTGGTCACTCCACGGTCGCCTGCTTCGGACAATACTCGCCCGACCAATTCCGCTGCAACTCCATAATTCCTAAATTCGGTATCGACCACGACTGATCGTAGTAGACCCGTTTTTCCATGCACCTCGACTGCTGCATGGCCGACTACTTTACCACCTTCCTCTGCTAATACTGATACACACTCGGACAGCGTGAAGTCGTCCGACGGGAGGCCAGCCGATTGCAAGAGCGCAACGATACCCGGCGAATCAGATTCTATTGAATGTCGGTAAAGTATCATCCGGATTTCAAGGCGTGATCGTACAGCTCATCATACAACGGCATCGCTTGTTCCAGGAGTGGCTTCAGCCTGTCCGGGAAAGGATCAGACTTCGGTCGATATGGAGCGAATCCCGTTGACTTGTGAACATTGTGATACCAGTGCGGTGCCCATACTCCATCATACGGCTTGGGACCTATCGGCCACGAGAGCATTGACTCCTCGAAATCCAACCCCAGGATCATACATAATTTTTCGAGGATCGTGCGTGGATCGAGGAGTAACTCGCGAGCATCGAGAATCGCCGGCGTTCTACCCTTATTTTTCTCGTGATTGAGCAGTCGTATTTGCGAGGGCAGGCCCGTATCCCGCAAGATCGGATCTGGTATTTGATTGACCAGCGAAGGTAGCATTTCGACGGGATCGCGGGTCAATACGACGTTAATCGTCTCGTCGAGGAAAGACTCATCAAGCTCGTACAGATGATGTGCCATACTTTTAACGAACAACACATCTGCGTCGTACTCTCCCATGATGACGTCTCTGACTACGACGGAGCCATCATTTTCCATGTTCTCAACGACGGATCCGGCGCCAGGATGCGGTAGCTCGGTCAGCGACAGATAGTGCCCGTACAATGGCTCGTCAACAACCACCGTCCGCTCACGCTGAGCAAACGAATACATAAGTGCGGTGGAGACATTTCGCGGGCCTGACCAGAGGCAGATTCGTTTCATGCTACTGAACCGGATTCGAATGGCTTAACAGGAGGCATCGTTGTACGACGACAGGTCGAGTGTAACACTTATGTTACAAACGATTACCCTATTTGTCCTATAAGAAATGTCTATGGCCGAACGAACAGGGTAGGCGACTAATTTGACGAGACTATTTCCGAGTGGATTCTTTCGTCCAGGTCTGCCGCGACATACGCCATTACGGCCATGGATGCCACGCAAAGGTTAACTTCCTTTGGATCCAGCTTGTCCATAGTATCGGCAGCCGTGTGATGATACCAGAAATACTTTGATCCATCTACGTTGAGCCCCATACCTGGGACTCCCTTATTCATCAGAGGTCCAATATCTGCTCCTCCTCCCCCACGGCGAATCTCACCAGCCTCTATGCGTTCCAGGAGTTTTCCGATTTCCGACACAGTTTCATAGGCTTCATCCGTACCTCCAAATCCGAAACCGGTTGGCTTAAACACACCCGCATCCGATTCAATTGCCAGCACATGATCTTTGACCGCATCGGCATGTTCAGCTGCGTATGCATTTCCGCCTGCAAGACCGTTTTCTTCATTGGTCCACATGACGACGCGGACCGTACGTTTTGGGCGGAGGCCCAGTTTCTTCATGAGTACCAGCGTCTGCCAGGCCGCAATACAACCACCAGCGTCGTCCATGACGCCTTGCCCCACATCCCAGGAATCAATGTGTCCACCCAGTACCACAACTTCGTCGGGATACTCAGAGCCCACGATCTCAGCGACGACATTTCGCGATTTTGCATCGGGTAAGGTTTGTGCTTCCATCTTCAGCGTAACACGAACCACTTGCCCTCTGTCTTGCATGCGTTGCATCATCATCGCATCCTCAATCGTTACCGCGGCGTGCGGAATTTTGCGGCCACCTTCTTGATAGCGAGTTACACCCGTGTGCGGCGTGTTCATCGAAGCGGGACCAACCGACCTGACAAGACTCGCTACAGCGCCGGCTTCCGCCGCTTTATTAGCGCCATCAACTCTGTACTGTACAGTTCGTCCATACGAAGTAAACGGAGCATTGAACAGGACAATCTTGCCCTGAGCCTCGTCGCGACGACGAATCAAATCTTCAAAGGATTCAACGACCAGAACGTCTGCAGTAATTCCTTCAGGAGGTGTTGCTATACTACCACCAAGACCGAGCATTGCCATTGGATATTGCCTCGGTGAAACCAGCTCAAGAGATTCCTTTCCGCGAACCCAGTGGGGCACCATGACCTCTTCACCTCGTACGTTTTCCAAGCCGTCTCGCTTCATTTCTTCGAGGATCCAATCGATGGCGTCTTCCAGGTTCTGCGATCCCGACAGGCGAGGTCCAAACGTATCGCCAAGGTACGCGATGCGATCGTAGGTAGAACTGTCAGCGAGAGCCGCATCGATCAATCGGTCGGCGTCCACTCGATATTCTGCAACAATCGCATCATCCGAGGTAGTAGCGGTGAGAAAGATTCCGACGCCTGCAATCAGGAAAAGGGGGAAGAGAATGA
This sequence comes from uncultured Rhodothermales bacterium, assembly GCA_965367755.1. Classification (GTDB taxonomy): domain Bacteria; phylum Bacteroidota; class Rhodothermia; order Rhodothermales; family JABDKH01; genus JABDKO01. The sequence continues at coordinate 45,043 of CBDUKH010000004.1, read as the reverse complement.
ATAATCTTGAGGAGGGTTTCATTCGTTAATTGACTGATGCTTCTAAAAAGTGAATACTAAAATAGTCTCGGGGGTCGACCCAGGAATGTGCTTCGTGAAAGCCCGCCCGCCTCATGAGCGAAGCGAAGCTTTCAAGTGTGTATTTGTATGAGCTTTCGGTATAAATATACTCTCCTTTCGAAAAAGAAAACACGGTACCGGCGACACTGACTTGCTGGTCAACGTCACTCACAATATGCATCTCTATCCGGCTCAACTCTTCATTATAAACAGCCCGATGACTGAATTTGTCGACGTCAAAATCAGCGCCGAGTTCACTGTTGATTCTGTTGAGAAGATTAAGATTGAACTCGGCGGTCACTCCAGCCTTGTCGTTGTATGCGGCTTCCAGCACCGCCCGGTCTTTGACCAGATCGACACCTATCAAAATTGCACCGGAGTCGCCAACGAGTTCGCGCACGCCGCTAAGGAAGTCTACTGCCCGATCCGGGTCGAAATTACCAATGGTTGACCCCGGGTAGAATACAACAATGCGCTCATACTGAACTTCGTCCAGAGGCAACACAATTTCCTGCGTATAATCAGCGGCGACAGGAAGCACCGGCATATCTGGATACCGCTGCCGCAACTGTTCCGCCGTCTTGTCCAGATGCTCAGCGGATATATCAATCGGGACGTAACCGGCAGGATCTACGATGGCATCAAGAATGATACGAGTTTTAATACTGCTGCCGCTACCTAGTTCGACAAGGAGGGCATTGCGGCCGATATGGTCCACCATATTGTGAACGTATCGTTTCATGATGTCCTCTTCGACATCAGTAGGATAATATTCCTCCGTCCGCGTTATGTCTTCAAAGAGTTGGGATCCCCTCTCGTCATAGAAATATTTGGATGGTATATTTTTTTGTTCCTGGGCGAGACCAGAAAGCACATCATTCCTGAATTGATCCAGCGCTTCCGCGACCGGTCTTTCTGCTATCCATTCCACGGCGTACAAACTCACTACTTATTTTGCTAAACGAATACCAGTAAACTGCCATCGTGCATAAGCAGGAAAGAAGTTTCGGTAGGTGGGTCGGATGTGCTCCCGGGATGTTGCAAATGAACCTCCACGGAGAACGAATTGATTACTCATGAACTTGCCGTTGTATTCACCGAGAGCGCCCGGTTCCGGTTGGTAGCCCGGGTAAGGAGAATACTGACTGCGAGTCCATTCCCAAAGGTTACCAAACATCTGGTTAAGCTGGGAACGCTCGGAAGCGCCGGCTCCGGCGGGGTGCAGTCGGCCTGATTCAACGAAGTTGCCGTCGACGGTAGCAACGCCAGATGCATGTTCCCATTCAAACTCGGTGGGCAGGCGGAGACCAGCCCATCTGGCAAACGCATCCGCTTCAAAATAACTGACCTGGCTCACTGGTTCGTTCAAATCCAGATTCTTTAAGCCGAACAGCGTGAACACCTGCCAGCCATTCTCTCCTCTTACCCAGTATGGCGGTGCTGTCCATTGCTCGCGCTCACGCGTTGCCCAACCCTCCGAAAGCCAGAGTGTCGGTTGCTCGTATCCTCCGTCATCAACAAACTGGAGATATTCGGCATTGGTTACCAGCCTGTTGGCGAGATTAAATGACTCCAAAAAAACACGATGCCGCGGACCTTCGTTGTCGAAATGAAAATCCTCGGTGTTGGTCCCTACTTCGACGAGACCACCGTCGAAGTGAGTCCACTCAAGTTCGCCAGGATTAATGGCCGCGGCGATCTCTCCTTCCTTGTATTTCGGAAAGAGTGGGTTCTGAGACAGCATATGTTTAATGTCTGTCAGAATGAGTTCCTGATGCTGCTGCTCATGGTTTAGACCGATTTCGAGAATGCGCAACATCTCGGCATCGTCCAATGACTCCAATAACTCTTCCATCGCTGCATCAACATATACGCGATACGCCTTGACCTCGGCCACTGTGGGCCGAGTCAACATACCACGCAGTGGACGGCTGAAGCGCTCACCGGCCTGAACGTAGTACGAGTTGAAGAGATAGGAGAAAACTTCATTGTATGGCGTGTATTCGGGAAGGAAGCGCTCCAAAACAAATGTCTCAAAAAACCATGTCGTATGCGCAATATGCCACCTGGTCGGACTCGCATCTTCCATGCTTTGGACGACAAAATCCTCGGTCTCCAATGGCTCGCATAGCGAATTTGTCATCGCTCGAACAGATCGATACCGAGATCGCATCACCTCTACACGTCGATCTGCCGGATTTTGAAGAACATCAGTTGAAGACTCAACAATCATGGTGGTATTGCGATACACTAGTGGTTAATGTGGCGATTATTGAGAACTGGCAAGTCAAAATAAAGTTTAGACCTCGGCTTCGTCGATAAATTTAGATCCCGACACCGTCGATAAATAGTATTTCGAATACCCGCTCTCCAAATTTTAGTGATGGAAACAGACACTTTGTTTCAATTCGAAACCATCTGCAACTTTTACATAAAAGACTGATAACAACTTGATGGAAATACCCCAGGAGCACGTCATCCCCTCTTCACTGATTGATGACGGCCTTCAACCACTGGACAGCGCGATAATCAAAGTTTGGTCGATTAAGACAGCGCTTGGTTCGGCCGTCGTGGTTATCAGCATCCTAATCATCGAACTGGTCAGATTCGTTCGAGATATAGCCGACTTCCCGTTTCTCGCCACTGCTGGTGTCGCACTTCTGTTTCTGCTCGCCGTTGTATTGATCCCGAGATTAAAATTCAGATTCTGGCGGTACCAACTCCGAGATCAAGAATTGTTTTTGGAGAGAGGAATCATCAATCGGGTACAGACGATTGTTCCACTACGCCGTATTCAACACCTTGATATTTCTCAGGATATAATCGAAAAAGAATTTTCGCTCGGAAAATTAATAGTTCACACGGCCGGTACACGAAGTAGTGACGTCGTTCTCCCCGGTCTCCATATTGAGGTAGCGGAAAGACTTCGTGACACGGTGAAAGACTATATCCTCGAAGACACGCTGTAGCTCTCGATAATGACAACACCGAAAGAAACCGAGACAACGGCGCCGAGGCGATTACACCCCATGACGATGTTGTATCGTCTAATTCTCGCGTTCCCGGGATTTTTGCTGATTCTTGTGCCCGTCCTGCGATCAGGAGACACGGAAAGCTGGCTCTCCCTGTATTTTGCACTCGCAGCCGGCCTTATCGGCCTGCCCATTGTTGTCGTCCAGTACAGGCGATTTCGATATTGGATTACGCCGAAGGAATTAATCATCCATAGCGGCGTCATTACACGAAAGCACCGCAACATTCCGATTGAACGGATTCAGAATGTCGAAATTGTCCAGCGTCTTCTCCCCCGGCTTTTCCAGACCGCCAAGGTAAATGTTGTTACGGCGGGCAGTACGAAAACGGAAGGCGTGCTAGAATATGTTTCTCTGCGGGAAGCTCAGCGCATTCGCCAGGTCATTCGCTCGTACAAGGCCCAGATTGCTGTCGTACCCGAAGACTCGACAGCCGTTGGGTCCCCCACCATCGATGAGGATGAAAAAGCACCTGATGTCCTTTACAAAATGTCCTTTAATAGAGTCCTCCTGTCGGGAGTCTTCAGGTTTTCGCTTTTTTATATCGCGATCATATTTTCGACGCTGCAGATTTTTGAACCCAACCCCGAACGACTAATTGAGTACATCGAAAGTGATAGATTCTCCCCCTTCATAAGCGACATTCTCACGTCTCCCGCCATTGCGTTGATATCGCTCATTATCGTTGCGGCTTCCATCTCGTGGATCAGCGGAATCCTTGTTAATGTCAACAAGCATTATGGATTCAGACTTCATAAGGATGGGCCCCGAATATATAAGAAGTCGGGCCTACTCACCGTATCGGAAGGGACGATACCACTCACGAAAATTCAGGCACTAATTAGACGCACCAATCCGATTATGCGACGATTCGATTGGTGGTCACTGAGTGTTCAGACGATGGGCCACGATGTTTCGGAGCAACGTCATTCTATGGCTATTCCCTTCGGAAGTCGCAGGGAAACTATTGAGGTTGCAAAAGAGATATCGTCGATTACATTCCCGAGTCACTACCTCAACGTGTCGAAGATTACGATCCGGAGAATGACAACACGATTGACAGTCCTGCTGATCCTAACCATAGGTCCGATCGCTTCTGTGTGGACGCCAATCCTGTGGGCTTTTTTCCTCTTCCCGGTGATAGTGGCCTATTCCTATCTCCGATACCGCAACCACGGGTATTCCTTTGACGGATCCGATTTCAGCATACGGCGCGGTGTTATCAAACAGGTTGAATGGAGCACGTCTCTGGACAAGTTTCACGTCTTCTATCTGCAGCAGTCTATCTTCCAAAAGCGACACGGCCTTAAAACACTCTACATCGACACAGCTGGAGCCTCGCCCGTTTCTTCTCCGGCTGTTGTAGATATTCCAGCTGGAGAGGCTGACGCGCTGCTGAATCAGCTCTACGAACAATTCCAGAAGCGTTACTCTGTTGCCGCCTGATCGCGACTGATGTCCAGGGCTACGAGTCCGAGGTACAACGTGATTGGGATCGTCTTTCGCATCGCTGGCCCGGCCACGTCGACGGCTGTCCATGATATCGAAGCAGTCCATGCGGCGGGTCCAATCCAACTGACCCACCATGGAAGTCTGCCAATCAAGAGCAGTAAGAGTTTGTCTGCAAGCGCCTTGCCAATAATTCGGGCGATCGTACCGAAGATGACCTGCTTTATCAGTCTCTCGACGACGATTACGTTGAACGCTTGAATCATTAGCGGTATTGTGAATACTCCTGCCGACCGCTTAACGAATGCAGCCGCTTTATCTGATTCGACACCTAAATTCTCAAGGACCTCCTGTTGTTCTGCCCGTTCCAAATGGGAGAATTCCTGTTCGACGAACTGGGTCGCAATGCTGGCAACGAGTTCACGTTCGGTAAGAATGGTGTTGGCGTCCACTTTGAGCGCTTTTGCAACATCCTTGAAAACCGTCTTTAGTGAAACTCCCGCCGTGTTTCCCCGAAACCAGCGAGCGAAATACGCGATATCGGAACTACCTGCGTATCGAATCTCATGCCGAATCTTTGCGATGAGATCATCTCTTTTATCATCGTTCGTGCTATCTTCCTTATAGGCAGTAAGAACACTTTGCAATCCGCTATCATCGTTGAAATTGACATTGCTCTCAAGTAACCCCGTCACAAACTCAAAATCCTTAATTTGGAAGCCGTCGAATAATTCCTGCATATCGCGCAAAGTTTAACTTTTCATAATTACGCCCCGTATCATTTCTTGTTACACATTATTCCACTAGCAGCCCTGCATGAATCGAAGTAGCGGACTCCTCTTACATGTAACATCTTTGCCAGGCGATTTTGGGATAGGGGACCTCGGTCCGTCTGCCTACACTTTCGTTGATCACCTTCAGGCTGCAAAGCAGAGTATCTGGCAGGTGCTTCCTCTCGTTCCCGTAGGATACGGCAACTCGCCATACGCGAGTCCGTCAACATTCGCGGGCAACACCTTACTCATCTCCCCGGAACTTCTGCTGAAGGATAAACTGATTACTCAGAGTGATCTCAAAAACGCGAAGCACCCTCCCGGGGAATCAATCGACTTCGCTCAGGTGCGAACCGTCAAGAGGAAGTTACTGGAAATAGCGTTTGCACGTTTTGAGGATAAATTGTCCAAGGTGGACGAAACGTCGTTCGAGCTTTTCTGTCACGAACAGTCGTACTGGCTTGATGATTTCTGCCTCTTTGCTGTTTTGAAGGAACATCATGACTTTGTCTCATGGACAAATTGGGCAGATAAATACGCAAGGAAAGATCCTGAGGCAATCCGAAAGTTCGTAATAAATAACGAGCGACGGATTCGCATGAGTAAGTTCTGGCAGTTCTTGTTTTTCAGTCAGTGGATAAAGCTTAGAGCTTATTGCCATTCAAAGGGAATCCAGATCCTTGGAGATCTTCCCATCTATGTTGCCCATGATAGTGCAGATGTATGGGCGAACCCGGAACTGTTTCTACTGGAAGAAGATGGACAACCAACGGTCGTAGCTGGAGTACCGCCAGACTATTTCAGTGAGACCGGGCAGCGATGGGGAAACCCGATTTACAATTGGGACCTGATGCACCACCGTGGTTACCAGTGGTGGACACTCCGTATGAAAGCGATCTTAAAAACAGTCGACATTATTCGATTGGACCATTTCCGCGGCTTCGAGGCATTCTGGGCGGTGCCGGCAAGTGAGCCGACTGCACAGAATGGTGAATGGCTCAAAGGCCCCGGCTCGCATTTGCTCGACCACCTCGCGGCAGTATTCAATGGAGTTCCCCCCATCGTTGCCGAAGACCTCGGCGTGATAACCGATGGTGTCCTGGATCTAATGCATCGCTATCAATTCCCGGGAATGGCGATACTGCAATTCGGGTTCGACGATGGCCCGACGGGTAAATTCTTGCCGCACAACTTCAAAAGAAATCTCGTCGCCTATACGGGAACGCACGACAATGACACGGTCGTCGGGTGGTACAATACGCTTAACGGGAACCAGGCGCCCGGGGTAGAACTTAATGCCCGTAAATATTGCCGCGAATATCTTCCTATCTCTGATCTTTCCAGTCGGGGAATCAGCCATTCTTTCGTTCGAAGTCTCCTGGCATCTGTTGCCAACGTAGCTATCGTTCCCGTTCAGGATCTCCTTGGACTCGGCAGCGATGCCCGCATGAATACTCCCGGCAAAACGGATGGCAACTGGCAGTGGAGAATGAAAGATCATTTAGATGCTGAGTCGATCGAGTACTTGTCTGGGCTAACGGAGACGTTTGGTCGAGCAGCTATCTAGACTTTTTCCTAGGATATTTCCTAGGAAGACTCTAGCAATTGTTTATTAACAGTCTGTACTCATTATTGGTTAACTTAATAACGGGGCGGAGGTTGGTGGCCCCGATCGGAAGGGCGGGCAAAACAGTGCACACAACGGGGTGTGTTTGCTGTTCCTTTTCGCAAGAGGCTTACAAAACTCAACAGACGAGAATAAAGACCCTGTCCGCTAAACTACCAGGCTCCACTTCCTCAGCGTAGCTCCAGCACGGACATGACATGCCTTCGAAGTTCAATAGTGCCGTCGACTACTTGACCATCTCGAGGCACCGACCCCTCCGCTTCGTCTACTACCTCCCAACCCTTACCATTGTATGCCTTCGGGTCAGGCAGGACACACACCGCTGCGTCTCCAGAAGGATTGAACAGCACAAGGAACGTATCATCTGTTAAGCGATTTCCCTGACTGTCGCGATCCACGATCATATCGCCACGCAAGATCATCCCGAATCGCGCTGCCTCTGTTTTTGCCCAATCGTCGCCAGTCATCTCCCTTCCGGAAAAATGCCACCAGGTGACGTCCTTCGCACTTGTAGAATCCGCCTGACCGGTGAGAAATCGGTGCCGCCGGAAGTTTGGGTGTCGCTTGCGAAACGCTATAGCATCTTTCACAAATTCGAGAAACCGCTCGCTTCGCTCGCTCAAATCCCAATCATACCACGTCAGCGGACTGTCGTGACAATATGCGTTATTATTTCCTTTTTGCGTCCTACCTATTTCATCGCCGCCGAGTAACATCGGTACTCCTTGCGACAAGAATAACGTACCAATTAAAGCCCGCTTCTGCGCCTCACGCTTTGCCAGTATTCGCGTGTCAGTCGTCTCTCCTTCTACGCCGAAGTTCTGACTGTATTCGGGCTCATGCCCGTCACGGTTTCCTTCGAGATTAGCCTCGTTGTGCTTGCGCGAATAGCTGACAAGATCTTCCAGTGTCATCCCGTCGTGTGCGGTTACAAAGTTGATCGAAGCAAATGGCTTCCTACCCGAAAGCTCATACAAGTCGCTTGAGCCAGATATGCGTGACGCAAAGTCACCTATCTCGGTGGAATCTCCTGTCCAGTATTTCCTGACCGAGTCGCGATACTTGCCATTCCATTCTGCCCACTGCCATGGGAACGAACCAACCTGATAGCCACCCGGACCAACATCCCACGGTTCCGCTATCAACTTAACCTGACTCAACACGGGGTCCTGCTGAATAACCTGGAAGAAGGATGACAACATGTTAATGTCAAAAAGATCACGTGCGAGAGCCGCTGCAAGGTCGAATCTGAATCCATCTACATGCATCTCTTCAACCCAGTACCGCAGACTGTCCATGATCAGTTGCAGCACATGCGGATTCCCTACATCCAACGTATTTCCGGTACCCGTATAATCCATCAACATGCGTTGATCTTCGGGATTTCCTTTGTAGTAGGACTTGTTATCGATACCCCGGAAAGACAGCGTCGGGCCGAGGCGATTGCCTTCCCCGGTATGATTGTATACGACGTCAATGATGACCTCAAGACCGGCTGCATGCAATCCTCGAACCATCATCTTAAACTCTCTTACGGCGTCAAGGCCACCGCCACTCGCGTATGCCGGTTCAGGTGCAAAGTATGCAAGCGTGTTATATCCCCAGTAATTTGTCAGGCCCTTTTCAACAAGATGTCCTTCTGAAACCTTGGCATGTACGGGAAGCAGTTGCACCGTTGTCACACCCAGTTCCTTGAGATGATCTAAAATCGGATCCGCAATCAAACCAAGGTACGTCCCACGAATACTCTCAGGCACTTCGGGATGCGATCTGCTAATTCCGCGAACATGCGTCTCGTAGATAATCGTATTGTCCCACGGGATACGGAGCTGTGAATCACTTCCCCACTTGAAACTGCCATCAATGACAGCCCCGAGAGGAGCGTCCTTGACGCTGTCGATGGTAGACATGCTCATATCGAGATTCGGGTGCTCCAGCTCATATCCGAACAGACTATCTGAGGGTGTTAATGCCCGTCCAATTGCTTGTGCATAAGGGTCAAGCAACAGCTTGTATGGATTGAACCGATGGCCGTGTTCAGGCTGATAGGGTCCGTGAACGCGGTACCCGTACAATTGGCCGGGTTGAAGCTTCGGGACGTAACCGTGCCAGATGGGACCGGTCTTGTCCATCAAAATAATGGATTCCGTCACCGACCCCGACTCTCTGTCGAATAAGACCAACTCTACCCGTTCAGCGTGTACCGAGTAAATAGCGAAATTGACGCCAAGCCCATCCCAGTTCGCACCCAGTGGATATGGTTTGCCTGGCAGCAATCGACCCGATGGCCTGTTCAACGCTGGTTTTGTCATACCGATAACGGCGGTTATCTTATTTTAGAAGCATCGATTATATATCGGCAATATATATAATCGTTAATCACAGCTCAGTACAATCTCTGAAAACATTATGCCATTTCTGAAGAAGTCTGATTTTCAAAAATGGGCCAGTGGATCCCACGACAAGAGCTATGAAAGGCTGGGTGCACATCCAAACAAGCGAGGCACGTGGTTCTCCGTCTGGGCTCCGCATGCTTCTTCCGTTTCGGTAATTGGAGATTTTAACGATTGGGATTCAGAGACAAATCCACTGACCCGGGTTGGCGAAGGTCATGCAGGCTTCTGGGAGGCGTACGTCAGAACAGCGAAACCAGAACACCATTACAAATTCCGCATTTCGAACAACGGTTATGTGGTAGACAAGACGGACCCTTACGCTTTCGCCATGGAAGCCCCCGTTGCCGGCGGGAACCCGATAGCCGGAATGTCGGCTATCGTGTCGGACATTAATTATGAATGGTCAGACGGGAAGTGGATGGCAGAAAGGTCCGGACCTGCTACCATGGATACGCCGATGGCCATCTATGAACTACACCTGGGTTCGTGGCGACGTAACGAGGACGGTACTTCGCCTGGGTATCGTGACATCGCTGCACCGCTAGCAGATTACGTTCTCGAACAGGGTTTTACTCACATCGAACTCATGCCGGTGATGGAGCATCCCTACTACGCTTCGTGGGGATATCAGGTCGTTGGTTATTTCGCAGCAAGCCACCGCTATGGTTCGCCACAAGATCTCCAGTATCTGATAAATTATCTACACAGTAAGAACATCGGTGTTTTGCTTGATTGGGTCCCCGCACACTTTGCTACGGATGCCCAGGGCCTTGTCTTTTTCGATGGAACGACCCTTTACGAATACACAGATCCGCTAATGCGGAATCACCCCGACTGGGGAACGTATGTGTTCGACTATGAAAAGCCAGGCGTCCAAAGCTTCCTTATCTCGAATGCACTCTTCTGGCTTGACAAATACCATATTGATGGACTGCGAGTGGATGCGGTGGCTTCAATGCTCTACCGGGATTACTCGCGCGATGATTGGAGGCCGAATCGTTTTGGTGGACGTGAAAATCTTGAAGCGGTGGATTTACTCAAACGCGTTAACGAGTCGGTGTACTCTCACTTTTCAAACGTCCATATGATCGCCGAAGAGTCAACCGCGTGGCCGGGGGTCACTTCACCTACTTACGACAACGGACTCGGCTTCCTGCACAAATGGAATATGGGTTGGATGCACGACACTCTCCGCTACATGAGTCAGAACCCGGTTAACCGAAAACATCATAACAACGACCTTACTTTTCCTCTCTGGTACGCATTCTCCGAGAAATACATTTTACCCCTCTCGCATGATGAAGTCGTGCATGGAAAAGGTAGCCTCTGGAACAAGATGCCCGGCGACCCCTGGCAAAAAGCAGCCAACCTGAAGCTTCTTTTTGCACATCAATATGGACACCCGGGTAAGAAGCTACTTTTTATGGGTGGCGAATTTGGTCAAACCAGGGAATGGAATTGCGATGCTAGTCTGGAGTGGCACCTTACTGACGATCCGCTGCATGGCGGCGTGCAAAAGTGGGTTTCCCGCCTTAACCATCTATACCAGAGTCGTGAAGCATTGTGGAGCGATTCGGGAGAGTCTTTCAAGTGGGTAGTTTTTGAAGATACCGGCGAAAGTGTTGCGTCTTATATAAGGTCCGGATCTAATGAGGATTTGTTATTTATTTTCAACTTTACGCCGGTTCCGCGACCAGCCTTTCCAATGTCGGTTCCGACGGGCGAATGGAAACTGGAATTGTCGAGCGACGATAACGACTTCGGAGGCTCGGGAACCAGTGTTCACGAACTTATTGACGTGAAACCTGACACCGAAGAAATACTGTCAGATGGTGAAGCGAATAGCAAAACCGAAATGAGCGCTTTGGACATCCGTACTCGAACTGGAATAGGTGTGTTCGCACTGCCTCCTCTCGGCGCTCTTATCTATTCACGAACGAAAACCAGGCAAACACGGCCGACGAAGAAGCAAAACTAGCGTAGTCGCACTTCCAGTTCCACACTCCGCGCTCTCGCTTGTCCCTCAAGTGAAGGGTTTGATTCTAGCGGGGTACTTCTGGCTTCTGTCTGCAACCACTGTGGATTGACCCCTCGAGCAACAAGTTCATTCTTTACAACTGTTGACCGGGCATTCATCAGTAGCTGGTTACTGCGTAGTGACGGATCGCCACTTGCGCCTCCCGACAGGACGATAGTGAATGGCACTCCTCGAATATCTGCAGCTTCTGACAGCCGGGCTATTTCACCAACGAGTTGATCGAGCCTTGCAGTTTCACCTGACGGGATCACCGCTTCACCAAATGGAAAACCAATCCAGAGTGAAGAAATATTCTCAACGGCTTCGGCTATAGCAAGATCTTCTCGATTGACCACAGCATAATCATTGTACGTCACCGCAGTTGTCAAGAAACCAGCCCGCTGTCGTGCACTTTCGATCCAGTCATGCGAGGCAACACCAGTCGCAAACACAGTACCCTCGCGCGCTGTTAGCGACACGGACTCGGGAGGCGTTAGCAGTTGTCGTGCTCGCTCGGCGAGAATATCTGGAGCCAGGGTATGATACTGCTCCCACCGATATACAATTCTCTCAGGATCGACGCCGGAGGCAACCTCAGCATCCCGTACGTTGGAGGCCATCGGGTCCTGCAGCCCCGTAACATAGAGCATTCCATTTCGCTTGAAATGATCTGTTACGACAACACCCGGCTTGTCATTAAGCAAATCAATGAACTTCGACCGGCGGTTTTCAGATTCTATCGCCTGATACAGAAACCATCCAATAAGTATGGCGATCGCGGCGAGGGCCAGCCACACGAAAATCGATTTCTTTTCCGGTTTGTCGTCGTGCTTTTCAAGCAGACCTTCACGTAGCAGTGGAATTGAGGATGCGAACGGCGATACATCACCGTCGAACTCGAGCAATTCTTCTCCATGTGCGAGATGGAAGCCTTCGATCAACTCCTTTAAGTTCTCTCGTAAAGATTTTGGAGGATTCCCACTGATAACGGCTGCCAATGTCGCCAGCGGCCCCGACTCGAACCATACATTAACATCTCCCACTTCAAGAGCTTCCAGCATTTCATCGTCATCCGACCCGAACGAATCTCGAACAAAATCCTGTATCACGTTCAACATACCAGACACCATCGCGCTGTCTTTGACCTCGGCGGATTCAGAAGACACGTGCACGAGTGGCAGGCTTGTTTCATGATCAATCACAAAGATCTGATCGATCTTGTAGAGCAACGTATGTGAGAGTGCGACCTCGGAAAAGGTACGACCGGAACGCCGCGCTTCGAGGCGCCATTTCAACGACTGGACAGAGAACCTCGTCTCCATCGTTTGATTGATTGACTCCAGTGTCGATGAGAGCGCTTCCGCGATACTCTTGCGAATCGCCGGGCCAATGATTGGGAACAGCGCATCCACGATCGGGCGCGGATCCCGCCGCACCGCTACATGCAAAGTCTTCTCGACAGTCGGAGCGAGTGCGTTAGCTAATTGTGGGTCCTTTCGCGAACGACGCAGCACGGCCTCTGGCAAAAGTTCACTGACTTCTTCGACCGTAACATCACTCTTACGTTCTTCAAGTTTGCGAATTCGCTCGTCGGCATCAGTAAGCTGCTGATGCTCTGGAGCCAGAAGTAACCGACGAAGCTCTCCGTAATCCGTAACACCGTTCCCATTGGGATGCTGTTTGTCCGTTTTGGCAAACTCGTCATTCATAATGATTAGGTGCTAGAAGACTATTCAGACCGCAACCGATCCGACAATTCGGCGAACCAATCTGCCATCAGGGACCTGTCTGCTTTGTCAGCCGACAGTTGCGAGACGGCCGTTTCGATAAACGTGTGAAGGGTGTTGAACCTATGCTCCATGTCGGCTGCCAGGTGTTCTGCTGTCGAGGCGAGATGACGTTCCGTCGATTCGGATAACTCCGCAATCGCAGCATCGGTCGAGCCAAACTTGTTTGCTAACCTCGAATCGAGATCTGCAATCATCGTTTGTATTCTGTCGACACTTTGTCCCCTCCGCTCTGCCTCGCGAGCCACGGCTTCGTCGGCAGACGCATTAGCCTTAACGACCATATCCTCGAGAGATTGAAGGCGCGCATCCAGCCGAACATTAATATCGCTGACGTGCTTATCCATCAACGATACGAGTTCCTCAAAGCGTTCCTGAGTCCTGCGCGCTTCCTCGCCAAAAAGAATAGACCGAATCTTGTCTAGCGCCTCTGGCCCCGAATTTTGTGCCTCACCGTTCGGAAATTCCCCGGAACCTGCATTATCAGTCACAACAGAATGTTGATTTGTCTCCATGTTGTCCTATCCAGACGAGTTAAAAGCTATCGACAGATTTCAAAAATACAATTTTATCAGAATACCATTTGATATGGGATCAGAATACTGAGGCAATATCACACACCGTGTATAATATTGATATATTCCTCAGTGGCTAAAAACGCTGAAAACCCTAATCATTTTCGGCACACGCCACTAATAGAAACGGCTATTTGATCAGTATTTGCCGTCAATAGTGCTTAAAACGGCTCCCTCGTATGGTTCGCAAAAAGATTTGTCTCCTTGGCACGTCGGCTGTCGGGAAAACCAGTCTCGTTGATCGTTTTGTCAACGGAATATTTTCTGACAAATATCTGACGACTGTAGGAGTAAAGATCTCAAAAAAAATTCTGCACATTTCTGATGAGCGAATCGAGCTCCTGATTTGGGATCTTAACGGAGAAGATCGATTCCAGAAATTGTCCAGCAGTTACCTCAGGGGAGCTGCCGGCTATTTTGTCGTCGTGGATGGATCCCGGCGTGAGACGTTAGAATCGGCACTTATAGTCCATCGTCGAGTCATGCAGGATATCGGCAACATTCCGGTCATCATGCTTCTCAACAAGGCGGATCTAGTTGATCAATGGGATATTTCTCCTCAAGAAATATCAGAACTCGAAGCTCAGAACTGGAAAATATTCAAGACCAGCGCAAAAACCGGAACGGGAGTTGAGGAGGCGTTTCTGAAGTTAGCCACCGAGTTGGTCCCCAATGAGCAAGATTGAAATCCCAAAAAGTTTAGAACCCGTCCCATCCAGCGTCCTCTCCAGCCTGGATGTCGCAGTTCTGGAATACGTAGACGACCAGATATTCAACCTGCTCGGTCAGGCACCATCGTGGCTAAGGCGAATCTGGCCGGATGTTGACAGGGTTAGCGGACTACGCCCGGCCAGCGCGTTCTTATATCTCGAACATTTTCTGGATGATGCCATCACCCACTGGAATAATAACCAGTCCAAATGGTTGTCATCTGGACCGTGGACTGAAACTGATGTTGAAGGAAAGGACTGGGTTCTTGAAGCTGTTGCGCTGAACGCAAACAATTCTCGCTTACTGCTGATCAAGTTCCCCTCTACCGATCATCGTACGGTGCGAAGCCTTCTACAGGAAGGGCGCGAACAGGGCCTCGAATATTCGAACATGTTGAAGGAGGTCAACAAACGCGAAGTCCTGTTACACTGCATTGTCCACGACCTGTCCACTCCATTAGCTTCTATCAAGGGAAGTCTTACTCTTCTGCAAAATGACAATCTTGTTGTCGAAGATGGTTCTGAACTTCTGCAGATCGGACTGAACCAGGTTAATAAGATGCAGCAATTGATCGGAGAAATCCTCTCTTCGTTCGCCGGTGACGTTCAGCCTCTCCTGCCTCACCTGATATCGTCGAGTGAAGCACCGTCAATTGCGACATGTGTGTCTGAAATAGCGACCGTGATGAAACCGGTGGCCGAATTGGAGAAGGTCAATGTCAGCGTTGATACTACCGATGTAAACAATCACGATGCACTCGTAATAGCGGATACACCGCGTCTTGAAAGAGTACTGTTTAACCTCGTGGAAAATGCCATCAGGCATTCTCCAGAGCAATCGGAGGTTAGGTTGAAAGTCGAAGACCGAGGTAATTCACTCTGGACTGGCATTGTAGATGATGGACCCGGAGTTGAGGCTACAATTCGACCGCACTTGTTCCAAAAATTTGCCCAAGGTTCTGATCGCCCCGGAAAGGAAGGCCTCGGCCTCTATTTCTGCAGAATTACTGTAGAAGGTTGGGGTGGAAGTATCGGCTACGAACCGCGCCAGGAAGGAGGGTCACTTTTCTGGTTTGAATTACCCAAACCAGCCGCATTGACGGCCTGACCCAACGTAGTAAGTACAATTATGCAGCTCCACTTTTTTGTCGTAGACGACGACAATGACTACGCGGACCTTGTTCGCTACCAGCTTAAGAAAAAAGGCACCCATCGCATAGATCACTTCGTGTCGGGAGAAGATGCTGTCGCCGCTCTGGATGAAACACCCGATCTGATTTTTTTGGATGTAGTCATGCCCGGTCAGGGTGGCCTGGAAACCCTTCGCCAGATCAAAGCCAAGACTCCCGACATCCCCGTCGTCATGGTCTCTGCTCAATCAGTCGTGAGCGTCGCACTCGAAGCGATCAAACTTGGTGCGTACGACTACGTGACGAAAGGTCACGACGACATTATCAAACTAAGTTCCATTGCGAACAACGTAATGGAACGTATTCGTCTCAAACGTCACGTAGACATCCTTCGGGATCAGCTCCCTTCTCCCCGCGGGTTTCATGGTATAATCGGGCATAGCCCGGAGATGGCTAAAGTCTTTTCGCTGATCAAGAAAACACTTCGTGGAGACCTGACCGTTGCCATACTGGGAGAAAGCGGCACTGGCAAAGAGCTTGTGGCTCAGGCAATCCACCATAACTCACCGCGCCGTCACCGTCCATACGTACTCGTCAACTGTGCCGCCATACCGACGGAACTGATTGAGTCAGAGTTTTTTGGTCACGAGAAAGGGTCGTTCACCGGTGCGCACGCACGCAAGGTCGGCAAGTTCGAGCAGGCTGATGGCGGGACCATTTTTCTGGACGAAATTGGTGAGCTCGATCTTAGTCTCCAGGCTAAGCTACTCAGGGTTCTTCAAAACGGCGAGGTCAATCGCGTTGGCGGTTCGGAAACACTGAAGGTTGACGTCCGCGTGGTGTGCGCGACGAACCGCAATATTGACAAGATGCTTGCCGATGGATCGTTTCGGGAGGATCTGTACTACCGGCTTTTCCAGTTTCCAATCCAGTTGCCTCCGTTGCGACAGCGCGGCGACGACATTGTTAAGCTGGCAGGGTTTTTCAGATCGCACTTCCTGGATGAACATCCAGATATAACGAAGCGCAATCTTTCTAGCGCCGCCTGGATGGCGCTTCGCCGCTATTCGTGGCCCGGCAATGTCCGTGAGTTAAAGAGTGTCATTGAGCGCGCACTTCTAATATCTGACACCGACGAAATAATGGTCGAAGACCTCATGCTCTCGAATCGTCCTGTTGGCGTATCCGAACCGGTGTCTCAACATGCACCCGTTGAAGAAGATTCTGTCTTTGCCGACGAAGCAGGTGCACCAACTGATTCCAGTCTTTCGGATCATCTCGCCGCGATGGAAAGCCCTGACGAAATAGTGCCGCTCGAAGAACTGAAAAAATTGGCAATCGAACATGCTCACCGGGTATGTGGTGGTAATATCAATAAGACAGCAGACAAACTTGGTGTGACGCGGTCTACCGTCTATAGACTGATGCGGAAGTATGGACTCGAAGATTAACGTCTTCAAGAGTCGCATTGATTACTCCTCAAGAGACGCGATCCAAATTCCTAGACTTTTTCCTAGAAAGTTTCTAGCAATTGTTCATTAACACTCTGAACAGTTTCGTGGTTAATTTAATACCGGGGCGGAGGTTGGTGGCCCCGATCAAACCACACCACCCGCTTCAAGCACAGAACAGCCCGAAACCGGGATAGCAATTCCCTCAAACCAGCGGCAGTCAATCGGCTAGCAACTTATCGTCGATACCTCTAGACTGTATCTCCAATCAAATGATTTACACTTCGTCAAATTCACCTGACAAGGTCAAGACCAGTGCCCGCCGACCTCCACGGTGCCGGTGCTCGCACAAATATATCCCCTGCCAAGTACCCAACATCATTCGCCCGTCCCTAACGGGAACGGTCAACGAGTTGCCAAGAAGGGATGCCTTTACGTGGGCCGGCATATCGTCAGCACCTTCCTGCGTGTGCTCAAACAGTTCATAACCATCCGGGACTAGTTGGTCTAGATAAGCATTTAAATCTGACCGGACTTCAGGTGACGCGTTCTCATTAATTGTTATTGACGCAGACGTATGCCTTATGAACACGTGGAGCAAGCCCACCCGGCACCTCGTTATCGAAATTGCACGAGATATTTCATCCGTAATCAAGTGGACCCCGCGTGCGAACTCGGGCAGGATCAGTGTCTCTTGCAACCAGTTATTCATGGGTGTTGGCCGGAACTACAATATCAATCCAGACAGGGAAATGATCGCTAACAGATACCGTTGCGTCAGGATGCGGACGATACACTCCGGAGCTTTGAACAGTAAGATTCGCCGAGGGAATCACATAGTCGGCCCGTAACCCCCAACCTGCAGTATCGTCCGGGTCCAGGTCAGGATAGGCAGCGATCATAGAGTCTGACGCTACAGGTGCAAACGATGTATTCAACCTCGGGTTGTCAAAAATAAATTTCTTCATCGGGTTGCGATACGCATTTCCCTCATCGATGTCGGCGTTCAAATCTCCCATTACGACAAACATCGATGACGGACGAATTCTCGGAATCGAACCCTGGTCACTTCGGAGAGATGAGTCCGCCGCTATCAGTTGTGAGAGGAGGCGAATCTCATCGTGGTTCCTCTTCTTGTTTCGCAACTCAGGCCCATCAAACGCAGGAGGTGTCGGATGGCTTGCAAGGATTTCGACCGTTGTTTGATTCGGCAGGATCACTGGAATGATACTGTGATTCTTGGAACTCAAGCGCATGTTGGCCCACTCGGCATCATCATACCAGGGTTCGCCCTCCAGCGTGTGCGGAACCGCAGCGCTGTCAAGTGAGGCCCAGCGTACAGTTTGAAACGTTTGAATATTGGCAGTGTCGATTGTCAGACCTTCTCGCACAAAAAGCGCCATCCCGTATTGACCCGGAAACGTGCCAAAGCCCCACGAGTCGTTGCCGAAGGCGCGACCCTCGGCGGTCTGGCGAGGAGGTGATCCTTCCGCATCAGACTCACTCACTGGAGGGAAGCTTGTCACTGCGACCCCGTCGTTGTCAAGGTCGAAGCCACTTGATATTCCAGTATTTGTAGGCGGCATCCATGCAGAATATTTGACCGGTTGAAGGGTGTCCGACCAGCGTGCGGAAAGATATTTTTGAGAGAACCGCATGGCGTTGTGTCCGGGACCAACTTGTTCGTCATACCCCGGCACTCCCGACATGTCGTAAGACATCTCGTTTATAAGAAGTATGTCAGGCCGCAAATGCTGAATAATCTTCGCGGCCTCAACAAGACGGGCTTTGGGATCTCCGGTTAGGTCGGTCGTCCGAATATCCTCAATGTTGTAAGTGGCAATCCGCAATGCCACCTCTGCTCGTGCCTCGCTATCGTGCGAGTCGCCACACTTGATAAGCGATACCATAAGGATAACAGAGATCAAGACCTGTAACTTCATACCTATATCTTGGCTGATTTTCTTGCGAAACGTGGATGATAATGTGACATTTCAGATTGATTTTCAAACAGTGCGATATGCCAGTTCAGGCAATCGGTACCCATAGCTATTTGGCACAGCGTTTGAAAGGAATATACGCAGACGACTTTTCGGATTCTGGTTCTGAATGTAGTGTTCCAATATCCGTTGCGCAGCGTTAGTATGTATCGTCGGCCGCCGCCGCACTGCCTTAGTGGCGATACAATGCTGCGCGTGTCACGACCTTCGGGTCGTACACTTTCGGCTCCCGACTTGCGGAGCAGTCAACATCATAGCCACGGGGCACATTCCATTATTTGGGATGTGCCCTTGGTGCGTTACTTGATCCCCGCCATTTTGTGAGTCTGCAAGCTCACCTTCCACGCGGAATGCTGCTTGGCGTAGGCGATGGCAAACGCGGTATTTGCCTCGACCTCTGTACCGTCCATCGGTTGAACAAAGAAATGTTCGAATGACCACGATCTCATTTCCTCAAGAGATAGCCCCGCTTGCGGCACCACCACTTTGAGTTCGTTACCCGACCGTACAATAACGTGTGATCCGTGTTTGGGGCTCACACACACCCAGTCCAATCCATCGGGAAGTTCGAGTGTACCATTGGTTTCAATCCCAACTGCAAACGATCTGTCATGCATCGCTCGGATCAACGGCTCATCCAACTGCATGGCAGGTTCACCGCCAGTGCAGACAACGTATCTGTTGCTATCATCGCCACCCCATACCCTGGAAACGTGTTCGGCCAACTCCTCTGCCGTTTTGAATTTTCCACCACCTTCACCGTCGACGCCAAAGAAATCAGTGTCACAAAATTGACAGACAGCCGTCGCCCGATCAACTTCTCTTCCCGTCCAAAGGTTACAACCGGCAAATCGCAAGAAGACTGCGGGTCTTCCGGTGTGAAAACCCTCTCCCTGGATAGTGTAGTATGTCTCTTTTATCGAATACATGAGGATTATGCAAACAGTGCACGTTGCTTATCTACATATACTATCTTGTAACGCATTGGGATCAAAATATTAGATACTATGAAGCTTTCTTCATCCACGTTTATCATCACCGGCGGCAGCTCTGGACTCGGTCTGGGTACCGCTCGGGTTTTTGTTGAAAATGGCGCCAACGTTATCCTTGCTGATGTCAACGAAAGTGACGGTAAAAAGCGGGCAGATGAGTTAGGCGACCGTGTCATATTCGTAAGAACCGACGTTACCAGTGAAGCAGATGTCGAAAACGCGATCTCGGCTGGCATGAAGAAATTCGGTCGAATTGATGGCGCCGTCAACTGTGCAGGTATTGTACTGGGTCGTAAGACTCACGGCAGCAAAGGGACGCACGATCTCGACAGCTTTAAGAAAGTGATAGGCATCAACCTGGTTGGGACCTTCAACGTTATTCGCCTTGCCGCCGCTGCCATCTCAGAAAACAGCCCGGGTGAGTCAGGAGAGCGCGGCGTCATTATATCAACGGCTTCGATAGCAGCCTATGACGGTCAGATTGGCCAGGCAGCCTACTCAGCATCAAAAGGTGGTGTCGTTGGTATGACATTGCCAATTGCAAGAGACCTTTCACGAACTGGAATCCGAGTCGTTACCATTGCACCCGGTATCATGGAGACTCCGATGATGGCTGGAATGACGGATGAAGTTCGATCTTCTCTTGAAGCACAGGTACCGTTCCCTTCGCGGCTTGGACGACCAGACGAATATGGCTCTTTGGCAGCGCACATTGTAGAAAACCAATACATCAACGCGGAGGTCATCCGACTGGATGGCGCTATCCGTATGGGTCCGAAGTAACAGGTATCCCTGAGATGTCGATCAGCAGAGATTGTACCGCTCAACGTTCGAGGACGGATAGCGTCAGACGGTGAACGGATACCAGTTTTGTACCAGCTGACACTCGGACTTCCCAGACCTGTGTGGACCTGCCAAGATGAATGGGCTCTGCTCGTCCGAGAACAATTCCATCTTTCACGGATCCAACATGATTCGAGTTGATTCCAAGCCCAACACAATAATACCTGACCGGGTCGACGCAGAAATTAGCCGCCGCACTTCCTAGCGATTCTGCGAGAGCGACGGACGCGCCGCCATGCAATCGTCCGAACGGCTGCCACGTACGCTCGTCCACCGGCATTGTACCCTCGACGCCACGCTCATCAACGGCCGTGAACTCGATGCCAAGGTGACCCAGCATATTGCCGGGCACGAGGCTGTTCAATTCTGTAACAGTCGGCGTTTTAGTCCAGATCGACATTAGAGAAACTCCTAATCGTCATCTGCTGAGGCAGCAGACTTAACGATGATTTGACCAAACACCGCTGACCCTCCCAGATTCTGCCCTCCGTCAACGACTACTCGTGTGCCAGTAATGTATGAGGCCATTGGAGAAGCCAGGAATACGGCTGTGTAGCCAATCTCTTCAGTCGTGCCAAACCTTCCCAACGGTATCGCCGCCTTAAGTTGTTCTCCAATTGCTCCCGGAGCCAATCTCTTCACCCCTTCCGTTCCCGCGACCGGACCAGGTGCGATACTATTCGAACGGATACCGTAGTGCCCCCACTCCAACGCAAGGTTCTTCATCAGATTGTCAACTCCGGCTTTAGCAGCACCGGCATGCACCTGCCCTATGTACGGCGTGAACGACTGCCCCGCGGAAATAAATATGATACTCCCTTTCTGCTCTTTCAATTGATCGAAAGCACCTCGACAGGCATTGAACGAGCCGACAAGATCGATGTCGACAACTGACTTGAATCCGTTTGGACTAAGCGCCTCCGCCGGTGCCAAAAAATTTCCCGCAGCTCCGCAAACAAGACAGTCAATCGGTCCCAATTCAGTACGCGTTTTTTCGAAAGCAACCGACAGCGCATCGTAATCTCGAACATCGGCAACCGACGTTGAGACTTTCGCTCCCAGCCCTTCCAGCTCAGCACGCGCGCTATCCAATCGTTCGGGAGTGCGACCGCATATAGCGACTGAAGCGCCGACTCTTGCAAAGCTCTTTGCAATTCCCAGGTTTATTCCGCTGCCGCCACCCGTAATAAAAATAACCTTGCCGGAAAATAGATCGGCGGACAAAAATTCTGTTATCATCAGCTGACCTAAAAGAATATCGATTGGAACTTCATGGCAAGCGGAACGGAGCCACGAATCTTTACCTTACCTTTCATCATCATGGCCATGGCGTTTGCTTCACCACGATTGATTTTCATCCAGTCATCGAAACTGCTCGATACGGTAATGTCTGCGTCTTCGACTTTGCCTGGGGCATGTGAAAACTTTCCGTCGCGAATCGTCAGGATATAGTCCCCTCCGTTCTCGCCTGAAATATTCATTTGAATCACGGCGTCGATTCCCTGAGCCTTATCGGATCTGAACCGCTCCAAGTAGACCTCAAGGAGGTCATCCATGTTGTTAACTCGCGACATAAAAGAACTTTGAATTGGATGGGGATTTCTGAAGATCACGCAACCGCAAGGTGCCCGTTCAATCACTAATTTCGTCTACGCGAAACAGATTATCAAACGATTACCGCGCGAAGACATGTTATCTATAGACTTCTGTTTCGGGTCGGAACGCAAACCAGGCAAACGAAAAGTAATTACCATGAGTAATCGGCTTTAAAACGGCTCCTTCCAGATCGCCAGATACGGCATGACCTGTGACATCCCACTCAGTACCTGTGGCATCATCTACGAAAACTCCATTTTTGAACGAGAACGTCAGGATCCTGCCGTCAAAGTTTCGATCGAACACACCCGTAGTACCTATCTCTTTCGACTTGCGAATGCTCGATTTGTCAAGGGCCGATACCGCCCCTCTGTCGTGAAATACAACGATCGGAGACTCTCCCAACACGTCATTTATGACTTTCTTCTTTCTTGTGACAGAGTAGGGATATGCCCTGGAAACGTCTCCCAACGTAACCGTCACCACGCGCTCCATCGGTCGCAACCTGCCATCCGGCTCTCCGCTGAATAGGAACGGCTTGTCATCAATATCATCATAACCGACGTACGGATTCGTTCCATAGTTCCGTGTATGACCGGTCTCCCTGGACAGGACGAGGCCGTTCGGGTACCTGGTCGCGAACTGCTCAAACGAAATCAATTGTGAAGGCACGGCTTCGAGAATGGCTCCCGTGAGATCGCCGACTATGGCCTCACCAGTCACTTGCTGCCAGAGGCTCTCAGTCTGACGGTCGTACATAATAAGATCGGAATGTCGAAGCAATCCTGAAACACCGAAGTCGTAAACCGTTCCGTCTAACTCGCGATTAAAAACAATCGTGCTGTAGCAAAGCGGACAGAACGTAACCGTTACAGGAATTCCATCCATAACCGTGTTAACGATCTCGTGATATGTCAAGACTTGCAGAGGGAACGCCCTTACGTCTTCCCCAACTTTTACGAGGATAACAGGCTCGCGGTCATTTACCCATTCGCTGGCTTCAGACACAGTAACATATTGCGGATTGTCGACGGGTGGGATTCCATCGCGCGGTACACCTCCCGAAATAATCTCCTGGACATCAATAGATGATTTGTCCCAGTTCGTTTTCCAGGATGAAATATTTTGCGCCACTACATGCGACGTTGTGATCGCAGTAAGTAGAAGTACGGCTGCCAGTTTCATGCGTGATTTTTTTTGTGATTTTTACCACGACCCAGCGCGGATAATCTAAAATGCTGGCAGGGTAGTTTGAGTGAGTATGGTATCTAGTAGACGTAGCCCGCGACTTCGTTTTCATCAAATTCTACTCCAAGGCCAACTGCAATTCTGTTGACGAAATTGAAATAGCTTACAATCAAGTTCAGGTCGAGAATCGCAGAATCCGATAACCCGAACTGACGCAGTTCTTCAACATCGTGCTCATAAATTTCACCCGGTCCTTTCGTGAGCTTGTTCGCATACCCTATCATCGCAACGGCTTTGCCGTCCAGACCGGCCTCGTCATATCGACCGTCGACAAGGTGTTGCACCCGGGCCGACTCCTTCCAATAGTGCAACAGGGCGTGCGCATGATGGGAGGTACAGTACGAACACTCATTCGCTACGGAGACGGCTGTCCCAATCATTTCTCTTTCCGCCCTTTTGAGTTCTGACTTCCCAAACATGATGCTCATGTACAGGTCAGTGTGCGAAACCATCACGGCAGGATTAAGACTCTGCACGCGCATGATGTTGGAAAGCTTCCCTCGCCGGTCGATGATATCCTGATAGACGGACTCAAGATCCGGTCCTGCCTCACCAGGAGGTATCGTGTGTATCCATGCCATATTTTTTTCAGGTTATGTGACAAATGTTAGTGTGTTAATATTCTGTTGGTTACACCAACTCGGTCATGAAATTGAGCAAGCATTCAGGATATTTTTTTCACACAAAGGAAACAAACTTATTCGGTTTTGTTTATAAGCCACAGATTGAGATTCGCTGAGTCCACCTTGTTAGAAGCGGTTCAAATCTGTAGTTCCGTGTAACGTTTTTCTCGGCTCGCCACCGGGATGCCCCAAACGAAAGGCTTCAATACGAAGAAAGGAACAATCGTTACGATAACGACCTTACCTGAGAGAACATGGTCTCTAATCAGGCCTATTGTCCGTTCTGTCAGGTATGTGCTTAAGAATTAAGTTCTTTGGCCGATAGGAAAAGCTGCACCATACGTGGTGTTTCTATTTCCTGTACCCTTAAAAAGGCACATCGTAATGGACAGGATACTTATTGCTATGATGGTATTTCCTTTTCGGCCAAGCCGAAAGAAAGTCCTCGAGGCGCTCAACACAGCCCGAACCGCATTGGGTATGAGCAGACTCGACTCACTCCCCGCCGGGACGCGGGGTAAGCTCTATTCTTGCCCGGTTTCGAGAAGTTTGTCTCGAATGGTAGGTGTCGATGGAGTGTGTTTCCAGGATCTGTCAAAAGCGACCGCTGTTGCTGAAATCTGGCGAACAGATGTTCGGCAGGCATCAGATCGTAAATACATCGTCTCACTGCCTGAAATCCTGCGTCGATTCGTCCGCGATTTCGACCTTGGAGCCTATCCTCGCCTGCTGGTTGAAGAAGCAACACAGCAGAACGAAGTGTACCGGACAAATCAGGGTTTCCAACCTACGATTGCCCGCTCCAATAAACCGGCTGCATGACCCCTATCGTTTTCTGCGCTGTAGCAGGATTCGAACGGGTCGAATCAAATAATAGACGGGAGATAGTATCCGTGGAAGATCTACGATCTCTCGATCTTTGTGCGTCGGAGTAAGGACCAGCTTCAGCTGTTGAAAATATGACCCCCACCGGTCACTCAAGCGCTCGCGAACTCCGGTCTGGAATCTCATCGAAAATAATTTTGGCGTCTTACCAGGCACCCCCTTCTTTGTCTCGGTCAACAGTTCTCCTACCCAATAGGACGTCTTTCCGTCTCGCGATATTCTGTCGCGAGCGATTTCTGGAAGTTCTGCCCCTAACAGAACACGACTCAATTCCAGACCAACAGTAACCATACGGACAGATCCCGTCCTTCGAGCGAGGTCAAAAAGATCATCCCAATCATCGGCCGAGAACCTGGTCGACAGCCGTGCAATGTCACACAGCCAAATCAATCTATTCCAATCGTGTTTCGCACCGTGGACACACAGGAATAACATCAGCAATCCATTCTTGAGTGTGTTCATCTGGACGCCCAACAAATCAAGTGATTGTGTTCTCGTCCACAATTCTTCTGGTGTAAATCTAAAGGAAAAAAATTTGTGCGTAAGAGCCCAGTGAAGTTCGGCGACTATATAAAAATCCCCTTTCTTCTTTGTCAATGTTAATGCGTACTGTTGATCTACGTAGTCTTCTTCTTCGGCTGCACTCATAACATGAGTTGGCAGAAAACCCGACTCAAGTAGCAGCTCTTTCGCTCGGAAAATCTGATCTCTCTTCACCACAATATCGAGGTCCCCAAATGGGCGCAGTGAGATATTATCGTACAGATACG
This sequence comes from uncultured Rhodothermales bacterium, assembly GCA_965367755.1. Lineage (GTDB taxonomy): Bacteria > Bacteroidota > Rhodothermia > Rhodothermales > JABDKH01 > JABDKO01. The sequence goes on along the minus strand of CBDUKH010000004.1, from coordinate 19,079 downwards.
AGCCAAGTAGCGGGCCTTTTAAAGACATGAAGTTGAGACCAGCATGTTCGAACAGATCCTTTATAAGTATTAACTGACTCGCCAGGAACAGATTCTTTTGCGCCGACACATGATTGTTTGCTCGAAGACTCTCCATCAAGCTGTCTGGAATCATCAGGTCGGGATGGTCGACGGCGTTTTGATAAACAAGGTCGATAACCCCGTGATGCATGGCGAGCCGCAAAACCATCCTCCAATCAAGCTCGCCTACCGCTACTGTATTTGTCATATGGTGCTTGGAGGCGGGCCAGTCATTCTTCAGGAGCGCCAGAAGGAAATTTACTTCCATGGAACCTGCGAAATTACTATCGGATGCGTCCTCCCTGACAATGGAGCTAACCTCGGTACGTTTCTGAGAAATGCTTTCTGTAGAAATCATAATTCCCGTGGCCTCGCACTGACAGCGCTTGACGATTCCACTTGATCTGAATGTTGCTCTATCCAGGATTCTGCGTAGCGTCCCTGGCGTGCGATTAACTCGTCATGGGTTCCACGCTCCACAATCGACCCGCGATGCATGACAACGATCGTTTCAGCGCGGCGCGCGATCGTTAGCCTGTGCGTGATGAGGCACAACGTCTTTTCGCGAGAATAACCAAGGAGCCGATTAAACCAGTCCGCTTCGCTCCATGAGTCCATCATGCTGGTGGGTTCGTCGAGCACCACTATGGCCGCATCGCGATATATTGCTCTGGCCATCGCGAGGCGCTGCCATTCGCCACCGCTAAGTTCGTGCCCGTCGACAAACCATTTACCGAGAAGAGTTTTGTATTGACCAGGCAATCGACTGATAAACTCATCGGCTCCAGAGATGGATGCGGCTGACTGAACATCAGCCATTGAATCAGTCTTTATGAGCCGACCGATTTTGATTGACTCCTCTACCGTGGCGTGAAAATTGACTGGAAACTGAAAGAGGACGGCTACGGCATCTCGAAGGCCGCGGAGATCAAATGATCGTATGTCTTTCCCATTAATCAGCACCTGCCCTTCCTGCGGGTCGTAGAACCGACAGAGCAGTTTCAACACAGTACTCTTCCCCGCTCCGTTTTCTCCAACGACTGCTGTAACATTGCCGGCGTGAAGTGTCAAGTTAAATTGTTGCAGTGCCGGGGCCGTCGCATCCGGATAGAAAAATGTTACGTCGCGAAATTCTACGGTCTCGACCTTCGCCGGAAACGGGATGCCCTCACCGGACGTGATCTCTGCTTCCTGATCGAGGAAGTCGAAAAGGTTGTCCAGGAACAGGCTGCTATTATAGATCTGGCCGACACTCCCAAGTAGGCCCTTAAGCAACTGCTGTCCCTGATTGAACGCCTGATAAAAAAGTGCGACGTCGCCGAGTGTTGCCGCTCCACGAAGAGCTCGCAAACCCATCCAACCCATAGCGAACGCGAGAACTATCAGGCCGACGAGGGCGGCACCTGTACGCGCAAGGACGTTCCGTTTTTCGATCGAAAGCCGTTCATTCCGCAGAACTTCGCGGAGTCCCTGATACAATTCTGAATACCTTGCACCAAGGTCGAATAGCCGGACCTCTGCTGCCATTGAACTGTGGGTCAGCACCGTATCGAAATAATGAGCCCACCTCCGATCAGTTGTTTTCTGCTCCCACCAAGCGTGAGTTTTTCGATTGTAGACGAGGATAACAAGAAAGGCCGGTACTGTGCTGACGACGAGCACGACGGGCAGCCACCAACCATATGGAAGTATGATCGCGGCCATGGCCAGAAGCGTGATAGTGTTGCGAACGAATAGTCCTAGCGACTCGAGTAGAGCCAGCGGTTTCGAGCCGGCGTCGGAGATTGCCCGGTGAAGTCGATCGAAATATCGCGGTGTCTCATAGAACGCATAGTCGACTTCAACGGCTTTCTCGTGTATGATGGCGCGAATGTGATCGGAGGCGTGCTCCGATTGAGCCAACCGAATCCACGAAAGCACCTGTTGAATGAGTTGTGTTGCCAGCAGTACGCTTGCCATCAGGACCGCGTAGACCACCAAAGCTCTGTAATGTGCCGGGTCGCTACCAGGGGCCATTGCAGCCACCAGCGCATCGACAAGCAGCTTGATAAGATAGACCGACGCTGCCGGGAGCAAGCCCTGAACCACCAGCATAACAATCCAGGCCGCCGTCCATCCTTTGGACGACTGCCAGACCAGTCGGAGGGCGCGCATCAGCTTTGTGAGCTCTTGTCGGGATTTGGAACCCAACGGGGTAGGCATATCTATTTACTTGTACTCTGGGTGTGGCAGGCGACTTAAGGAGTATCGTTCAATTCGTGTCAGAATCAAAGAATTGTTGGCACCGGCACCGATAAAGCTGGAAAAATATCAAAAAATAGAAAAGCTCCACGATCCAGGATCGTGGAGCTTTACTTACGTAGCCGGAATAAATCCGTCTAGAAGTTTTAGACTCCTGTCGAGAGCAAGTTTCTCCTATGAGGAGAATCCATTGTCCTTTGGTGACATATAGTCGACGATCTCACCGAGCCAGTCCGACGCAGCATGCCACGTCTTAGTGCTGGTGATTTCCTCAACATTGCCATAAACGGTCATTGCTGGAGCTTCGTAAGCCTTTTTTTCATTGTTAGACATGTCTTACACCTTCGTAAGGCTTGTTCTGTGGTACTGATTTGTTGCCTGAATCACCTAGCTACATTAACGAACCAAAATATATAATTAGTCGTCGTTGTGCAAAATCCACTTACCCAAAACCAGTATAGTCCATAAAGTAGCGTATTTTCGTCGGTCTAACAAGTTGTTAACACTTGTTTTATCTACCATTTCCGGAAATGCGCCCGTAACGTGGTTTGCCAGGTCTCGCAGCAGTCCCTCGGGCTCAGATTTCATCAAATGAACAAAATTCGGTCCCAGGGCGGCTTTATGCGTTCGCCAACACACCGATTCCGGCAAATTCTGTTCCATAGCCATTCTGAGAATATATCGGGTCCATCCATCAGACAATTTAGCTCTCCCGGGAAGAGCCACAGAAAATTCTACTAACCTCTTGTCAAAAAACGGGTGCCGAATATCGAGTCCGTGAAATGCCGCATTCCGCTCCGAAAACTCCAGTAAAGACGCCGCGTAGCCCGATTCTAGGTGGGCAATGTGAATTTCACGCTGCGTGCATGCCTCTTCTATCGGCCGGGCAGACGCCAGTAATCTCTCCAGAACCGCGTGCCTCCCCGCGTAGTCATCCTTAAACAACTTTACCGCCGAACTGTCCTCAAAAGTCTCATTCTGAGAACCACTATAGTACAACGATCGAGCCCACGGCCGAATTCCAGCGGTCCAAACAATTCCCGGGGTGCTGGCATCCGCCATTTCGACCACGGCACGGATACCTTCCCAAAATCGGGAGAGTTTTCCAGTGCGAAAATCTGTTTCAAGGACAGGCTTCGCATATCTCTCGTAGAAAAGCGCCTCGTCGGCTCCAGATCTGGCCGCGAGTGCTCGACTGGCGTCTTTGAATTCCCGCCAGCGTCCCAAATGTGCCAGCTCCTTCAAATATCCGTCGCCATGCGATATCGTGAGGTCTCCCTCCAGTCCGGTGAGCAGTACGCCAGGGCCTCGCTCGCGAACCGCCGACATGGCGATCATGTCCAGGTAGGCGTTGGGCACTTCGAACGGCTGGTCATGCAAGGAGAGCATCTCCTCCAGTGTATCCATCGGAGTGCGGGCATCCCCGGAAAGCGTGTGACCACGGACTCCTGCCCGCTCGATCACTGCCGCAGCGTACGCCGTCTCGTCGGTGCGCTCTTTAAATTTTTTCGGAAGGTAGGGGAACGTCACCGAATACGTATGAATATCGTCGGGTGAGTGCGCTAACGATCCTGCAACCGCTACAACTGATGACGAATCCAGTCCGCCGCTAAGCATGCAGCTTACGGGCAAGTCGGGTGACATTCTAACCTCGACCGCTCGGGTGAAAAGGCTGCGGAATTCTTCCACGAGCTCATCATCAGACCTGTCAATTGAGACAGTCGGGTCGAGCTCCCAGTATTTCCTCAGATGGATGTCCTCTTCATCGCATCGAATCTGTGTGGCAGGTGGCAGCCGCTTTACCGAAGAGTAAAAAGTACGCTCCTGATCGGCCAGTCGTCCAACGAGGAAATCTTCGACCTTACGCCGATCTAGACTCTTGTCAACGATGCCGGAGGCGAGAATTGATTTGATTTCTGAACCGAAATAGAACGCCTCGTCGGTAATGGCATAGTAGAAAGGTCGAACTCCGAAATGATCGCGGTATCCACTAATACTTTGTGTGACAGGATCGAAGATGACAAACGAGAACGCACCCTCAATCAGATCGATAAACGAGTCGCCTGAATGATTCCGTAGCTCCAGAACCAGTGCGGCGTCAGAAAGACCTTTCGCGGAAGAACGGTCCATTCCAACTGCACGAACTACGTCGTCACGGTTATCGATACGGATGTCCCCGGCGACAAGACAGCTATCAGATGGTGCCGCATCTGCGCCGTGATTCCCGGCTACGGCAAGAGCAGCTCGTCCGTTTGAAAACAGTGAATAGCCCGTCCGGGAACGATGTGGCATTGCAGTAATCATTCGCTCGGTGACAGCCTGTTCAGACTGGCCTCCACGGCGGAGATAATATCCTGCAAAGCCACTCAAATCTTTTTCTCCGGTATATATTCCTCAGGAAGGCTGCCCGTTGGTCGGACGCGCTCACAAACCCGAGACGAAGCAGACATCAAGTCACGACCTGTATTCGTCAAGAGATGACAGTCGTGTGTATCGTCTTGGTGAGGATTGCCCTCCAATCAATACTCGTCCCTCCTGCTCAACCCAGGCGTGCGCTTTGAGCGTCTCATCGTCGTTCTTGGCTACACCGATAACAAGTTCGGCAGGCCGTCCGTGTTTATGCAGCATATGCTGCAACGCCATTGCTTGAGCCAGGCACGGCTTGTCTGTCCTGATAACTCGCGATGCTTTCGAGACTGCCCAGACCAGCCGACTGTCGATTGTGGAGTCGGCTTCGGAGGGCCCGGGAAAACCCTGACTCTCTGTGTCCAATGCCAGACTTGTCGAAACGCGACCAAACGAGGAAAATGCCAAACCAAACCTGATTCTGGCCACGAGCAAAAGTGCTTTAAAAAAGAGCAGGACATCGGTGGCTGTCCGTCGCTGCGAGGTCGTCACTTCAGTACTCGCATCACGCATGTCTACCAGACAGAATTTCTGAGAAATGATTCTCAACGGCTTCCGCCACGTCGCCGAGCTGTTCTAGATCTGCTACCCTGAACAATCGAAACATGGGAATATTCGATACGAGCTGTGTACACTGTCCGAAATGTTCTGGCGGCGTTCCATCCGTACCGACAAATCGTGGCGCATATGAATGGCGGACCACTTCGACAAATGCGTCGGCAGACGTTACATCGTGGATGGCCAACTCGGGGCCCGCATCCAACACGTAGATCGCTGCCAGTTCGACAGAATCCTTTGCAACCTTGTCATCGAGTACACGTGCACGCTTTTCGATCTCCGGATAAAGACGAGGGATTGTTTCAGGATCATCGTGCAGGGCGCTTTCGAGCGCCATCGGCCATAGCTTAACTACGTCTGAACCCGGTCGGATGTAAAACCTCGAATCAATAGCTACCACGTCATCGGAAACCAAATCATGACCTCGGCCGACGAAGGCAGCCGCCGTGGTCGACTTCCCCATACCCTTGAAACCGATAAAGGCTGCGGCCTTGCCTTTCAAGACAACGGCACTCGCGTGCAACACGAGATATCCTCGTTGATGCAACAGAATACCCATCGCCGCTCCGGTGATGAACAGGCTGAGCAGCTCTGTCGTAATTTCTTCGCGCGGGGAAACGGAAATTGAATTTCCACTCGTGATTTTAATACTTCCCACCTTACGCCATGAAAGAAAAGCGTCATGGAACGTCGCCCGAGAGAATCGACCTTCGTCGTATTCATTATCGTCGGGATGAGTAAGATCTTTTCTAGTTACTGTAACGTCGATTGAGTCGGGTTTTGATATCCCCCGGACACCAAATAATTCAAACTCTGATTCGATCGTTAACCCGTAGGCTGTGAAATAATGCATGGCTCAGCGGCGTGTCTTGTTGGAAAGATACGCGATAGAAATGGATTCACGGTGGCAGGGTCCCTATTCGGGCAAATTCGCTTCGCCATTTGCAGAAATCTGGATCAGTCCTTCATTCTGTAGATCTTGCAGGAGGCGGCCCAGGTCCTGAGCACATTGCTCGGCTGTCACATCATACTCCTCGAGAACGGCCATCTGCAGGTCTGAGAATCTTACGGGGTCGGAAAGCAGGTTCCAGACGAAGGCAGCAAGCGGATTCAAACCATAGTACTTGCCTCCTTGCAAACTCAAAATGACGACTTCGTCACCCAAGCGAGATGCAAGCAAGTTCTGGCTGGCTACTATGTATGAAGACTCCGGTATCATTTCGACGTCAAGTACCATGATGTACAACAATATGAATGGATGCACGAGCGGTTGGTGGCCCCGGCGGTGTATCCAATTAATACGACTTTTAAATGGGACATGCGACTCGCATATTTCCATTCACAGCATATTGACAGGAATCGACATTTGTTCGGAATTCTGTAGTCCCGAACCTTATTTGAGCAGCATTACCTTTCGTGTAGCCGCAAAAGAATCACCGACGACACGGAAAAAGTAGATCCCGCTCGAGAGATTGTCGGTCGACACGAATCGGAACTCATTCACTTGATTGGCGGATATCTCGCCCTTGAAAAGCGTCTGAACGAGCTGACCAGCAACATTGTACATCTCAACGCTGATCTCCTGATCCTCGTTCACGACCAGCGTTATCTGTGAACTGGGATTAAAAGGGTTAGGGTATGCATCTGATAATGCAAATCCGTCGGGAAGGTCGGAGTTTGCTGTCTCCAGCAAGAGATAATCAAGCGTTGAATTGAATGCTAAACCATTTTCAGCTTGCGCTGTGACGCCCATAAATACCGTTTCTGGCATCCCGATGTCGAGCGTTCCCAGCGAGGTCCAAATCGATCCATCCATTGACGTGAATGCCCGGAGGGTATAGCCCTGGCGCGTTAGCCTGATGAACACCGGCACAGATGCCGTTTCTTGTGCGACAACGATTTTGTCCAGCCCGGACAAAGTCCTATTCTCTAATCTTATCTGGCCATCGCCTGTGACGACAACCGCTGCCATAGTCGCCGCTGGCGTCAGATGGCTTCGAACAGTGACTCCAACAGTAGCACCCTCACTAGTCGACTGGATGTCGGCAACGCGAGCTGTGATACTGCCATCTCCGGTCATCGTCTCGTAGACAAATCTGAAAATATCATGGTCGTCAGTCGAAGTAGCAGCCGGCGATCGAATCGTTAGCACATCACTTGTGTAATCGGCAAAGCCAGGATCGAAGTTTCCGGCTGCACCGATAAGACTGGTGCCTGTGTTTTGCGGTAGTCGATTGTAAGCCGTCGTCCAGTGACTTGCCACGTTCGATAGATCGCTATCATCCGTAACTGTCAGCGTAATCTCATATGATCCTGGCGTAGTATACTCGTGTATGGCCGTCTCGCCGGACTCAGTCGAGCCATCACCGAAGTCCCACGAGTAAGACGCTACTGATCCGTCAGGGTCCACCGATTCAGAGGCATCGACTGACACAATCATCGTACTTGTCCGGACCGGGTCTTCCGAGATCGCAGCAACCGGGGGTGCTCCGGAAGTCGATGAGGTGACCACAATAGATTTGGTTGCCGTGTCTGTTCCGCCGGCATCGTCGGCGACGGTCAGTACTACGGAGTATGTGCCCGGCGCCGAAAACACATTGGTAGCGGTGTCGCCTGAGAATGTTGTCCCGTCTCCGAAGGCCCAGGAATAGGTCTGAATCTGTCCATCTACATCGCTGGATCCGCGGGCATCAAAATTTACTGTCAGTGGCGCCGGGCCCGAGTCCACATCAGTGCTGATGCGGGCAACGGGTGCCTGATTGGTTCCACTCCCCACGTTGGCGAGGGCAGCGACCTCATTCGAATCGAGTATATAGTTGTACAATCGCAGATCGTCAACCAGGCCGCTGAAGCCGTGGCTCTGTCCGCTCTTGTTGGTATTGTCGTGAAACCACGTGTTACCATCGATCCCACCCACACTTATGTCGTCGTTGTGCGGCCAAACCTGTGAACCATCTCCCGATGCTACCTCAACACCATTTACGTACGCCTTTAAAGCATTCGAAGTGACGGTCGGCCCGCCATCGAGTACAAGCGCAACGTGAATCCATTCGCCGGACGCGATATCTGTTGTCGCCAGGTAGGTGCCCGTCCAGCCGGACTCCGTCGTCGGTAGATTCCAGCCAGCAACGTAAAGCGTTCCGTCAAATAAATATATAGACAGACCTTTCTGCTGACCGCCTTCTTCAAACAGTACCTGCTTGCGGCTCGCGATGCCAATATCATCGGCTTTGAACCATAACGCAATCGACCGTTTCGCAACGATCATTTGATTGAGTAGCGGGTTGTCGGCGATATCCACGTAGGAGGAGCCTCCGTCAAACCTGACCGCTCCATTAAGAATCCCTTCAGTCGAAGAGAAGCTTGCACCCTCCTGTAGTACACCAACATTCGAGTTGCCCGAAGCATCCGCCGCATTGACACCACTGGACTCATCAAAGGTAAGGTGCATCACAATGTCATCTCCCGTTGGCGGCAGTGAAACTGAAATAACCTGAGATGTTTGATCCGTTGCTCCGTCGTTGTCCGTCACAGTGAGGACGACTGTATAGGTGCCGTTATTAAAGGTATGCGAGGGAGTGGTACCTGTCGCCGTCGCTCCATCACCGAAATCCCATTCATACGACGAAATGGTACCGTCGACATCTGTCGATGAACTACCGTCAAAAGTCACAACCAGTGGAGCGTTACCGCTGGTTGCACTTGCTGTAAATGCGGCAACGGGTGCTTCATTGGACGGAGGATTTGAGACCGTTACGGTTCTCTGCGTCGTATCAGTGGCGCCGTCATCATCCGTGACCGTGAGGATCGCGATGTACGAGCCAGCCGAAGTATAGGTGTGCGAAGAATTTGAGCCAGACCCGACGGTTCCGTCACCGTAGTCCCACGCGTAGGCAGTAATTGTACCATCGGAGTCGGTTGAAGACGATGCGTTAAAGCTAACTGTATGTGGAGCAAATCCGGACGACGGTGTCGCGGTGAACGAAGCCTGGGGGGCTTCATTTACCGGCGTTGATCCTACAGCAATCGTGGTAGACGTAGTCCCTGTTGCGCCATCGTCGTCTGTAACTATCAGCGTTACGGTATACGTTCCGCTATTCCCGAAGACAGTGCTGGACGCAACACCTGTGGCGGTGACTCCGTTGCCGAAATCCCATGCGTAGCTGACAATGCTGCCATCCGAGTCGGACGATGCTGAACCATTTACATTGACTGTCAGCGGAGCATTGCCTGATGTGGGCGTAGCCGAAATCGATGCGACCGGCGGATTATTTGTCGGAGATTGTACGGTCACCGTACGATTGGTCGTCGCTGTGGCGCCCTCGTTGTCGGTCACCGTAAGGGCAACCTGGTAGGTACCCGCTTCGGTAAACACATTGGATGCCGTGAGCCCAGTCGCCGTTGACCCGTCTCCAAATACCCACGCATACGAAGCGATCGACCCGTCCGGGTCCGTGCTTGCAGATGCGTCGACACTCACGGTCAGCGGGAGCGTTCCAGTTGACGGCGACACAGTGAAAGAAGCTACGGGTGGATTATTTACCGGAGGCGCAGTGACATTGATGCTCTGGGTCGCTATGTCGGACAAACCGTCATTGTCGGTCACGGTAAGGGTAGCTGTATAGGTACCTGCCCCCGAGTAGGTATGGTTTGCAGTGGAACCACTCGCGCTCGCGCCATCTCCAAAATCCCACGAATATGTAGAGATCGATCCGTCCTCGTCGGATGAAGCACTGCCATTGAATACTACTGGAAGCGGGGCGTCGCCGGAGCTTGGGTTCGCCGATATTACCGCAACCGGATTAACTGGTGATGATGCACTCAGCGACGCGAGTTGATAGATGGCATCCTGATCATACAGACCGGACCCGTTATACGGAGCCTCGGTAACATAGGAAACAGCAACTGATCCGAAGTCTGAACCATATTCTGTCTGAGACGACGCATCCCAGACCACAAAACTCATCTGCTCATTTGCAGACAGCCCGTCCTTTTCTGTGGTCAGGGAGTTGTCACCCCAGACAGTTAGTGCGACGTTTGAACCGGACCAAACTTCAACCCCGGCACAAATTCCGTCAGTTGTAAAAACTGCAATCTCGTCTCCTGTCGACAGAACGCTGCCGTCGATGGTGGGTGAGATTGATTCATTCACCAGTACGGTAGCATTCTCTCCCGTCCCTGATACGCACGTGTTAAAATGGGACTGCGCAGAAACGTACGACGAGATGCTGAACTGCATGAGGGCCACTGCAGCCAGTACAAAATATTTTTTCATTAGTGGTCGGTGGTTGTCGACATGTGGTGGGAATGCCGAACGTGTGGGACTTCGTCCGGGCCATGTTTACCGCAGGCTCACCGCGTGCCCTTGCATGGCTCCGGACATAATTCGCTATAGATGTTGGTTACAAACTTATTTCAAGAACATCATTGCCCGGTCTTCCACATAGGTACCAGCCTTGAGGCGGTAGACATAAAGCCCACTGGCCAGGTCATCTGCCTGGAACGACACGGTATGCGCACCCGCACTTACCTCATCATTAATCAGTACAGCAACCTTTTCACCTAGCATGTTAAATACTTCCAGCGTCACGAACTGATCTTCCGGGAGCTGATAGCTAATAGTCGTGGTCGGGTTGAATGGGTTAGGATAATTCTGTTCAAGAACGTAGTCGCCAGGGATTTCTCCGAGCTCAACCAGGTACGCCGAATCTGTTCGATACGACAGCGACAGGACGCTTCGGTTATTCGCGTCAAGAACATCCTGGACGTTCACGGCTGATACTTTTTTGACGTCGCCAGTAGAAAACTCTGCTTCAAGAATGATCTTGTCACCTTCCAGAGCACCTTCGATGATGTTCTCGGTGACTTCGTCATCGCCTTGTACTTTTACGAATGCCTGGCGCTCAGTCGATGAAACCCAGCCGTCTCCGACCTTCGTTCCATTCGCAAGGCGAGCAATAATCTTGCGCACACCTGGAAGGGCGCTGACATCGATTATCAGGAAGGCAGAGCTCGCTACTCCGGTAAGCGCCTGACCTGATTTGTCATTCGACTGTTGTGCCGCACCTGAATTCGCAGGATAGGTCAAGTTGCCATCGGTGTTGACAAACAACTTGTACCCTTGACCAGGAAGCATATCACCAATTTCATTAATCTGGAAATCGGGGAAGTAGACGCGGCCAGCGTAGTCTTTCAACATCACGATGTCTGTCGTGATGTTGGCCATCGCGGCCTCAATGTCTAGCGGTGATGTGCGCAGGTAAGGAATATAATTCCAGCCCTCTACGATCGGTACCGCTGTGTTGACCGGATCAATTGGCGAACCCACAACATCCATACTCGTTGCGTTGTTCGCGTAAACCTGATACGACTCAAGCGAATTCCACGTGCCAATCGTATTGATATCCAGTGCAGGATGGTACGAGTTGCCCGTGACGTCCTTAACCAGAAGCACATCGGACTGCACTGGCGAGAAGATCGTGGCAATCTCAGCTGCTTCCGGTGCAACGTAGCTGGACACCTGATTCCACCCTACGACCAAGTCGATAGTATGCGTCTCAGTCGCTGTCGGTGGAGGACCTGGATCGTCGCCGACGCTTACCACTACCGGACTTGACGTTCTCGATGATCCATCATCATCCGTTGCTACAGCAGTAATTACGTATGCACCTTCAGGAACGTCTACCCAGGTATAGGTAAATGGAGCCGACGTGTCCTGACCGAGCTTGATGCCATTCTGGAAGAACTCGACAACAGATACCGTTCCATCAGTATCTGACGCCGGGGCCTGAATAACGATATCAGCGAGTTCGGCAAATTCAGCTCCATCTGCCGGGCTTGTAACGGCTACAGTTGGCGGATCATTTGTCGGGTCCGGATTCGGGTCGTCCGAATTTACCGTCACGGTCACTGCGTTCGAAGTCGACGAAGCACTGGAGTTATCGGTTGCTACTGCAGTTAGCGAGTAGGTACCTGATGCGACATTTGACCACGTAAATGCATACGGTGCTGACGTGTCTTCGTTAATCTGGATACCGTTCTGATAGAACTTGACGCTCACGACGGAGCCGTCAAGGTCCGATGCGCTTGCGGCCATCGAGATCGTTGCCGGATCCGTATAGTCAGTATTGTTGAGCGGACTTGTCATGGTTACCGTCGGCGGATTGTTCGACTGGTTATAGTCAAACAATGAATGCCAATCACCTAACGGCCAGGCTTCCTCCGCCCATGTCGCCAAAGAGTCCAACAGCGTTGGTGCAATTCCCATATCGTTAAATACGGGTATTGCATAGTAAAAGTGATCGATATAAGTGGACGTATCAAACCCATTGCCTGAAGACGGAACCGTCGAGGCAGGTTCGATGCCGTAGAGACCAGTCTCACGTGGCCATTCGCTCATGTCATGTTTGAGCAGCTTGATCACAAAGGCTCGCAGGATCGGCTCTGTTACGGCACGTCGTGTCGCGTTATCCATCTCAGCAAGCGGATTCTTGGCCCCGGTTTCAACGATCAACCGGGAGGGTGTCACGTGGCGCATATAAAAGCCATTTGCTGTGCCGACACCGAATCGGTTGTCAGCTTGCTGAATGTTTTTCACGTACGACTTCAGATAGCGCATAGGTTCGACTCGACCTGATTGCTTTACGATGTCGCCAATATGTCCGTAGTGATATTTCCAGTCGTGTGGGCGAATTGACACTCCATTTCTGTTGCCAGAATTGAGAATCAGCTGCAGCTCGTACCATGCCGACGACATGTAGTAGTTCTGCAGAGCATCGCCGTGTGGGTATTTCCCGCTTTGTTCAGGACCTGAAATATGCGGAGCCACGTCGAAGACACTCCTTGTGTTGCCAAACCACGACCGTGGCTCACCATCGCTACCGTAAAGGGTTGGCGCGGCTTCTTCGAGACCGTAGGTAGTCATTATTTCCCACGTCTTTACAGCCTGCCATTGCTGGTAACCCAGTTGGTAGTCAGGTATGGTACCGTCAGAGCCCCATCCTCCAAAGTAGTCTGGATTTAAGGATCCGTTGCCTCTTTCATCACGGACAGCAGCACCCCAGTTAACCATGGCGGACTCAATACTTCCGTTGTTGATGGCATTTTGGACACCACCGGCCAGCGTATTTGGAATCGAGGTGTAACTTGTATAGGCAGACGAGTTTGTGAACGTACTGCCCCATGCATCCTTGGGATGGACACGTGGCAGCCATTCGTTCCAATCGGGAAGCTGTATACCAATCGGGATCTCTCGCATGTTGAGGTCTTTGGTCGTCAAGACGGCGTCGGCAGTAAACCCGTTCGGAAAAACGTACGGGATCATCTGCTCATCATCTTCAAGCACCCACTCTAGGCCGGCACCAGCAGCCCATTCTTCTACCGGCTTACTATCCAGTCCGGGCCCTGGCTGGTACGGTGGATCCCACGGAGTACCGTGAGATGGAACGGCGAGGTCGCGGATATAGCTTGCGATCTGCTCACCCTCTGTCTGAGAGAGTCCGTGAAACTTGCTTCTCTCGATGATAGAATGATTCGAGTATGCGAAGTACTGAAGGTCACGCCCATTCTTGGCATGACAATCAGCACACGTTGCCGTAATCGAAACGTTACCGAAGTCAACCAGGCTCGCCGATTCCCAAAGAGTTTTTCCGGCATCAATATCGCTTTGATTCGGAAGGGGTGGCGTCCACGTATTCGGATCGTCGTAGTAGAAATTCGATGCCGCAAGGATCTTGCTTCCGTCGGCACGAACGAAGTTCACGGCAAGGACCCGATATCCGATGGTTATCCCGTCAGTACCATTGAATCGAAAATCAATAGTATTGTTACCAGAGATAACACCAGAGGCTGGCATTCGGAATCGAACCGTTGCAAAAGCTCCCCCGATACACTCGTACTCGTCTTCAGGGGAATCGCAAATCGCTATCTGATTATTGACGTCGGTCCAGGATCCGCCGTTAATACGGACACTCATCTTGTCGCCCTCTCCATACTTATAGCCTGGAGAATGCACCTGCAGCCAAAGTTGACTGACTTCTGATGCCGATGGCACGTTTAGCGAGATCGACTGGGTATAGCCATCGGCCCCGATTACTTCCACAGGCATTTTAACCTGGGCTGAAGCGGGACTGCTCGTCATAAAAAATCCTGCCACAACGGCGGTAGCGGCAAGTCTGAATATAGTTTTCGGGACTAAGTGGTGGTAGTATCTATTCATCTCGTATGTTAAGCGCGGCTTTAACCAGCATACAGATGTACCCGACTTACGCTATGATGGCGTCCAAAGCGAAGCGGTGCGGGCGCGGGACTTTCTGAAGAGTCCTTAACCGTGGTGGCGGTTATAGTGGTCAGACATCTTCATCAGTTGCGATCCTGCTGCCGAATCAGTTTCTCATGTCACCCGATTGATGGGCTAATCAGTCGAGCTGTTCTGCAGCAGTATCGGCTTTGAGAAAAATCAACTTAAGGTATTATGCTCCTGTTAAAAAGGAGCTTACACGTATAGCTAGTGTAAATCCTGTCAAGATTTCCCGTGACTATCCCGAAGGGTTGGCGAGGTGTTTTTGAGGGTAACTTGAGGACGCGAAAAACAACTCTCAATGAGCGTTTTTGTGGGGCCAATTTCCTGCCGGCCACATCTGAGTGCCCCATGCCGACAACGAGTCAACTAACGTTTGTGACACTCCGATTTTTTCAAAAATCGGAATCGATCTGTAATAATGGTCGGCATAACTGGTGAGGTCAAACGCGCGACTAGAAGATGCCATTGTCGGAACGTAGTCGACCGGTGCCAGAGCCTCCCGCCCACTACCACGATCCCACGCGTTTGTCTCATGTTGATACAACTCTCTGACATGAGAACGCAGCACGGCCTCGATGACCTGGCGATGAATATCCGGATCCATCGTGTCAAAGATATTCTTGTCGTTGCCGCGACCTTGACCCTTGCTCTGACGCTTCCTGCCATTCCCATTATTTCCATTAGCTTGACCCTTGCCCTGTACCTCAGACTGGGACGCCACCAGCCTCGCCGGCGTCACATGCCGCAGATAGAAGCCACAGGAACTGCCAACCTCACACCTATCATTCGTACCCTCTTGCATATTCTTGACATAGGCCTTCAAGTACCTGAGCGGCTCGTCGATTCCTGACCATTTGGAAATATCGGTAATATGGCCATAGTGGTATTTCCAGTCCATCGGCCGTATCGATACTCCGTGTCGATTCCCCGCATTCACCACCAATTGCAATTCATACCACGCTGTCGTCATAAAGATATTCTGGAGTGGCGACCCGTGCGGATAAAGTCCCACCTGGACAGGCCCCGAAATATGCGGCCCGATATCGAAGAGTGTCCTCGAATTCCCTATCCACGAACGTGGTTCTCCCTGATCACCATAATACTGGGGTGCTGACTCTTGCAGTTTCCCCATCACCATCACTTCAAATGTCTTAACGGCTTGCCACTGGTGCAACCCCAGCGTATAGTCTGCCACAATTCCGTCGTCGTCATATCCACCGAAATAACCGGGGCCAAGGTTCTCGGATCGGTCCGATCGGAAAGCCTTGTTCCATTGTTCCAGAATTCGCAATGCATTACCGTGCTGGCCCGCTGGATTTGCCAGTGGCAGGACCTCTTCCTTGTAATACTTGTTCGTTTGCGTCGAGTTAAAATCTTCTTTCCATGCATCCATTGGGTGCACGCGCGGCAGCCATTCATTCCAGTCTGGAAGCTGTATCGCAATCGGGATTTCACGCATATTCAACGTTCCTGTCGTCGCGATCGCATCTGCGGTTATTCCATCTGGAAACATGTAAGGCAATATCTCCGCGTCGCTCCGCAATACCCACTCCAGTCCGGCGCCTGCCGCCCATTCGTCAACAGGTTTACTGTCTAACCCGGGACCCGGCTGATATGGTGGATCCCATGGTGTGCCGGGGCTAGCTACATCGAGCGACCTGATATAACTGGCGATCTGTTCTCCTTGCTCGCGGCTCAGACCGTGAAAAATGCTCCGCTCAATGATCGAATGATTGGAATAGTTGAAATATTTCAGATCCATCCCAGAGGTTGTATGACAGTCCGAGCAGGTGGCTGTGAGATATGTCTCCTTCGTAAGCGGCGAGTCAACCAGCCGTGCTCCATGCCAGAGCTTCTCACCTTCGGCAATGGATTTGTCATCAGGTCGCGGTGCTTGCCAGCTAGAATAATCCTCGTATCCGAACATTCCCTTGTCCAGAATTCGGGTGCCGTCAGATGTAACCAGGTTGAAATCGACTACACGGTAGCCCGAAGTAATTCCTTCGGTACCATTGAAGCGGAAACGGATCGTATTTCTACCAGGAACGCCATCAGTTGTCGGTATCGTAAACCGTACCGTAGCAAACGCTCCACCAATGCATTCATAATGAGATTCGGGATAGTAACAGTA
This sequence comes from uncultured Rhodothermales bacterium, assembly GCA_965367755.1. Lineage (GTDB taxonomy): Bacteria > Bacteroidota > Rhodothermia > Rhodothermales > JABDKH01 > JABDKO01. Next base: position 2,382 of record CBDUKH010000004.1, on the reverse strand, counting down.
AACGGTTTTGTTGGAGATATCCGTCCAGTCCCCTCCATTCAACTGAACGCTGACCTTGTCGCCAGCGCCATACTTATATCCCGGAGAATGTATCTGCAAATAGATACTGTCAGCGTCCTGACCGTTTGTAGCGTCAAAAGAGACATCAACAGTGTAACCATCGGGTCCGATCACTTCGACGGGCAGGATTATTTTTGCCCCACTCTCATCGCCGCTTCGTGACGTAGGAAGCGGTCCGGCAGCGATCCATACGAGGAGACCAATGGCAAAGAATAAGCCAAGCGATTTGACGGGAATCATGTCCAGTTCTCTAGTCAACATGTTATCCTAACGGGCTTAAATCCCGCAAAAACAGAAGTGAATGCCTGTACAGCAGTTATACGAAAAGAACAGCAATTGTTATTCCGTTGCACCCTGTATTTCGCTATAAATAAGTTCTGCCTCGGCGAGGAGCCTGGCATACCTGGGATCCGAGAGCTCTTCCCTCTTCTGATCCTTAACCCTGTCTCTTTCGAGTTCCCAGGAGACGTCGCTCGCGGCATGCCTGGGCTTGGTCAATCCTGAGGAATAATCAAGGATATCGAACGAGCAGCCGAACTTATCATTGACCTCGCGGATGACGTCATCGAACGACTTGATAGTCTGATCGAATGTGCTGAGAACAAATTGATCTTTGTACGGAAGGATTTTTTTGTAAAACCGGATGTAACCTTTGAGTGCCTGTTCGAGCGATACGTATGGCCACCGACTCGTTAGAGATACTACACCTCCGCGCGGATCGCGAATGGTAACCAGCACCGGCAAGTTCAGGTTTACCGCTTTGATGATTTGTGCCGGCGAATGCAAATGGTGTGCAAGGCGTACTTTTCGGTCTTGTGTGTTCTTGAAAGTCACCGTGGCAAAACTGTTACCTGAACCTTGAAATCCATCCAGAACAAACTCTGTTTCGTTGGACACTCGACATTCCGCAATGTCGATATGTTTGCGCACCTTGTACTGCGTCCACCACACAACTAGATTATGAGGCAGCGATAGCCATGACTCGGTGGCAATCACGGACCGCACATCAAACTTGAGTCGCAAGAGCTGAGTTTTCATAGCCGCTAAACCAGTACCGAGTTCAATTCGTGAGATACATCTTTGAGCAGTCTTTCAACGCTATAATAGTCAAGTGCCTCTTCCAGCGCAGCTTCGGACATTCGCTGGACGCCTTCCTTATCGCGCGTGATTTGTCCCAAAACCTTCGACAGCCCTGCAACATCGCCCGGTTCGAAAAGGAAGCCTGTCTTACCATGGTTAATGATTTCTGCTGCACCGCCTCCATTGGATGCGACTACGGGCGTCCGTGCCAGCATCCCCTCGACGATTACCCTCCCGAACGGCTCGGCCGAGGTAGACGCATGTACGACAACATCGACAAGCGACATCAGAACTGGAATATCGTCACGGAATCCTAGAAATTGTACCCGGTCGTGCAGCCCAAATTCGTCCACCATTTTTCGGAGTCGGTCTTCGTAAAGATGATCTTCCTGGAATAGAGCCCCACCGACGATCAGGGCGTTCCATTCTGGTTTTTCCCGAATGGCTTCGAGCAAAATATGCTGTCCTTTCCAATCGGAGAGTCTGCTAAAAAATCCAGCAACAACTTTACCATCCAATCCCAGTTCATTTCTCGTCTGCTCGACCAGCTCGCTGTCAATCGCAACGAAGGGCTCAGCATCAATGCCGTTATGGATTGTAACCGTTTTGGATTCTGCCCCGCCAGATGTAATAAATGCATGGTGAGTAGCGTGCGAGTTCGCGATAATTCGAGCGACGAGGAGGTTGGCTGTTTTTACCGAGGCATTGATGTGCGAAGTACTAAAGTGGTCGGTTGTCATCAGGTCGCGGAGGTGCCAGACTACAGGCTTTCCGGCAAGCTTGCCAGCGACAGCCGCGGTCAGCATCGCCTTCTGGGTATTCGCATAGATGATATCGAAGTCGCGCGCGTGAGCGGCTATCTTTCGGGCAGTGACGAACAGGGCTGGCAGGGCCATGACGCTCGAGAGTATACCTCCACCTCGCGTGACCTTTTGAAGCTCGTCAGAACCCGACAGAACAAACACAGGAATACCAAGGTCGCGCAGCCTGTCCGAGAACTCCCCTCCTTCGAAGACGGCCACCGCAGAGTCTGGAAAGCCACGGGCAATATCTATCAGCGATAGCTCGGCACCGCCAAGCACTTTCGACTGATCAACAAATAGAATCCGCGGCATAGTTAGACCACCTCATCGTAGACGGCACGCGTTTTCATTGCGACGGCTTTCCAGTCGTAATTTTCACGAGCAAAGTCGCGACAGGTATTAGCATCCGGGATATCAACGTCCCCCGAGAGAATGTCTC